>MFBZ01000001.1 GCA_001776545.1 Candidatus Curtissbacteria bacterium RIFCSPLOWO2_12_FULL_41_16
TTAGTAAGAAGTTTTTTGATCAAAAAAGAACCTTATTGGTTACCGCAATATTGGCATTTAATCCGGCGATTTTTGCAAATTCCGCGCTTTGGGGGCAAGTCGATGTTATTAACACTTTATTTTACATTTTGACGTTTTTTGTCATATTTCAGAAACGGGTCATTCTGGCCGGAATTTTTTTGGCAATCTCCTTACTGATCAAACCTCAAGGTGTTGTTATTTTGCCTTTGGTCTTTCTTTTGGCAATTAAAGAAAAGTGGCCAGTTGCTGAATTTTTTAAAGGGACTGGCGTTTTTCTTTTAGTATATTTGGGAGGATTTATTCCGTTCTCCAATAAACTGAATATTTTCCAATTTATTTTTGAACGATACTCGGTGAGTCTTAACCAATATCAGTACACAAGTCTTAACGCTTTTAATTTCTGGGCAATAGGACAAAGATGGTGGATACCAGATTCTCAAAATTGGCTTGGACTGTCTTTACATTTTTGGGGCATGATAACTTTTGCGACAGTATCTTTGCTAATCCTTTGGAAATTTTGGCAAAGTTATGGCAAAGAATTCAAAAATAAATTATTTATTGTTAGTTTTTCTATGGCTTTGATGTTTTTAGGCAGTTTTATTTTTTTGACAAGAGTTCACGAACGATTGCTTCTAACGCCACTTGTCTTTTTGATGCTGGCTGCGATATTTAAAAACAAGCTTTGGTCTTTTGTGCTTGTCCTCTCCACCACGTACGTTTTTGACCTATACTTCAGTTTTGTGTGGGTAACTCAGAACTTCCGCCATGTTTTTGGCACAAACATGGTTAACATGATTTCTGCTGTAAATGTTTTTGTATTTATCGGGCTTTTCATCATATTATTAAAAGAGGGGGCAAGTGATAAATCAGAAACTGCTTAAATTCTTGCCAGTTTTCTTAATTTTTTCAATCACGTTATTTACCAGATTCTGGCGGCTTGACACTCCTAACACTTATTATTTTGACGAGGTTTATCATGCCTTTACCGCAAAAGAGATGCTTCTCGGCAACCCGGCTGCCTGGGAATTCTGGAATACACCGCCTGCCGGTTTTGCTTATGAGTGGACCCACCCGCCGCTGGCTAAACTTTTTATGGCAGGCGGTATGATGATTTTTGGAATTGGTCCTTTTGGCTGGAGATTTTTCGGCGCATTGGCCGGAGTAGGAATTATATTTCTAGTATATCTTTTAACTAAAAGGCTCTTTAACAGTCGACTCATGGCACTGATGGCTTCTTTCCTCTTGACTTTTGAAAGCTTGCTTGTTGTCCAGTCTAGAATCGGCATGAATGATGCTTATTTTATCTTTTTTATTCTGTTATCGCTGTGGTTTCTGCTATCTGAAAGATATTTACTAACAGGGATTTTTTTAGGGTTATCGCTGGCTTCAAAATGGACTGCGCTTTACGCTATCTTCATCTATGCACTTTTTTTAATCCATGAATACTTACAAAAACCGAAAGGTGAGCGTCGGGAGTTTATAAAGAGAATGATTATAGTTTACCCAATCTTTTTTGGCCTAGTACCATTTATTATTTATTTGTTGACCTATACGCCCTTTTTCTTTGTAAAAGATCCGGGTCTCGCAGAGCATATAGATCAAAAAAGTAAGATCGTAAAAATTGAACAGTCACTCTGTCGTCCAATTTTATCTTATGATTTCTGCGATAAACTGGCAATTGTTTGGAATGTTAATCAACAGATGTATTGGTATCACACAAGGCTTACCGCCACCCATAGCTATCAATCTTTATGGTACACATGGCCCTTTGACCTTAGACCTGTCTACTATTATGTGGGGAGCTTCGGTGAGAAGATTGCTCAAATCTATGCCCTTGGGAATCCGGCAGTTTTTTGGGCCGGAATACCGGCGGTTATATTTGGCGTTTATAGACTTATCAAAAAACCGGATTTTAATTTGGGTTTGGTTCTTGCCGGTTATTTTGCTTTTTGGCTACCATGGGCACTTTCTCCTAGAATAATGTTTCTATATCATTATCTGCCATCAATACCATTTTTGGCTGTTATATTGGCGTATGTCCTAAAAGACCTTTGGGGGGTAAAAAATGGAAAGATTCTCGTTGTAGGCTACTTATTACTGGTAATTGCCACCTTTATTTATTTTTATCCCCATGTGGCAGCGCTGCCTGTTGCGACAACTTTTAACGATTCTTATTTTTGGTTAACCAGCTGGCGTTAAAAAATCACTTGCTGTTTGCAGGTGGTATACTTTTTAAAACTAATCATGAAGGATAATTCGGAGGGTAAATTAATCTCTTTAATCATTCCGGTTTTAAACGAGGAAAAAAATCTTACTATTTTGTATGAGAGAGTTAGGAAAAATCTTAAGGGTTTTAAATATGAGATTATTTTTGTGAATGATGGGTCTTATGATCAGTCCCAAAAGGTTATCGAGAAAATTATCAGCGGAGATAAAAGTGTAAAACTTATAAATTTGTCCAGAAATTTCGGACATCAAATTGCCATAAGTTGTGGAATAGATTATGTGCAAGGCGACGCGGCGGTTATTATTGATGCGGATTTACAAGATCCACCGGAAATAATCCCTGCAATGCTCAAAAAATGGCAGGGGGGTTTTGATGTGGTGTACGCGGTACGAAAGGCAAGAGAAGGCGAGAGTATTTTAAAAAAACTTACAGCCTCTATTTTTTATAGACTTATGAGAATTCTATCCGGAACAAAAATCCCGCTTGATACGGGTGATTTCAGATTAATTTCCAAAAAAGTTATTTTAGTCTTAAGAAAAACAAGGGAATACCAAAGATTCATGAGAGGACTGGTAAGCTGGGTTGGTTTTTCTCAGTGCGGTATAGAATTTACGAGAGATAAAAGATTTTCGGGGAAAACAAAATATCCACTATTTTCAATGATAAAATTCGCCATTGATGGTATTTTGTCTTTTTCTCTTATGCCGCTAAGAATAGTTTCTATAATGGGAATTGTTACAGTCGCCATTTTGCTAATATTACTTATTTATTCTCTGTATAGAACTATTACCGGCCAAACTGTTCCGGGCTGGGCCTCTACTACCGTGATCATACTTTTTTTAGGAAGTATACAGCTAATTTCTATTGGGATTATCGGCGAATATTTGGGTAGAGTTTATGAAGAAGTGAAAAGAAGGCCTCTTTATATTATTGATTCAATTGTTTCTAAAAATTCCCAAAAAGGAAATTGAGTCTAGCGGATGGCGGAGCGCAGTGTGCCTTTGTGATTTATTAGCTGGTCAAGAATATGCCATCTGTGTTCTTTTTCGCTGTACGGTACATCGTCTGGGGATGCCTTCGATGCTACAGTATTTGGACGTTGGGAATATTTAGAAACATATGCGTAGGCAAAATTTACAACTTTTGCAAGTTTGACGGTGTTTTGAAACTGTTTTTCGGTCTCACCAGGAAAGCCAACGATGATGTCGGTTGAGATTTGGACTTCGGGAACTTTAGTTTTTATCTTTTTAATAAGATCAACATATTCTTTTTGTGTGTACCATCTATTCATTTTTTTAAGAACCGTATCGTCACCTGACTGAACGGCAAGATGGATATTCCGGTCAATTTTGGGATTTTTAACAATCACCTCAATTAGCTCATCTGAAAAATCCCAGGGATTTGACGAGATAAATTTAACAATTTTGATTTTGGGAATTTTGCAAATTTCTTCCAAAAGATATGGAAAAAGTGTCGGAATGCGATATCGCCCGAGATGCTTAACCATCACCGGCTTAACTTTCTTTCCATTAGGCAATTTGTAAAACTTTGAACTTTGAATTTTGCCTGCCCCGCTTCGCTTGGCGAGGCCGGGGAACTTTGAACTAATAATGTCGGCACCGTATGAGTTGACGTTTTGACCTAAGAGCGTAACTTCCCGGCAGCCATTTTCGGTTAATTCTTTGATTTCTCCGATAATGTCCGCAAAAGATCTGGAGATTTCGCGGCCACGGGTGAAAGGTACAACACAATAAGTACAGAAGTTGTTACAACCATTGGAGATTGGAACCCAAGCATGCGTGAGATCATATCGAAGGGCTGGATAATCAAAGCCAACCTCTTCAAGCGGCAAAAATTCGTCAACCTCTGGCATTCGCTTGCGAAGCGCTTTGAGATATTTCCCTGTCTCGTCACGGACAACCATACCAACCATGCAGCCTGTCAAGACAATTTTTGGTCGTCGGCGACTGGCTCGGAGAGATGATTCTTTGATGATGTTTTTGACCAGTCCAGTAACCTTATCTTCGGCAGATTGACGAACCATGCAAGTATTGATAACTACTTCTTGCGCGGACTTGATTGATCGTGCCTCGCTATATCCACGGGCCAAATAATATGTGGCAATGCGCTGGGAATCCGCCGAATTTTGCTGGCAACCGAAAGTTTTGATAAAAAACGTAGCTTGTTCCATCGTTTGGAATTTTAGCATAAAATAATGGCTTTTGTGAAAGAGTCCGAATCTCTAAATTCCCTTTAAATTCAGACTTTTACATTACTATGATGATACGTATCATCATAGTAAAATGGGGAGAGGCTCTATAAAATTATTTTGGGGAGAAAAATGATTGTTCCGATAATAACGGCAGCGATTGATAAGATGAGAACTCCACCTGCGGCGCAATGCTTGGCCCGCCCGATTTCGCCTGCGAGCGAACTCGCTGGCGGGCGGGCAAGTCTGGCGCCAGAATGATGTTCAGAGTACAGGACATCGCAGGTTTCTTCAATTGCGGTATTGATTGCTTCCGCAGCAATTACGGCTGAGGAAATTAAGATAATAACCAGCCACTCAAAAGCGCTGATTGAATAGATAAGGCCCAGGATGGTTACTATGACTGCCGCAATTATGTGGATTTTAAAATGAGTTCCTTTTCTATAGCTATAAATGATACCTTCAATAGCATAAGAAAAACTTACGAGTTGATGTTTGAAAAACCCGTCTCGATGTTCCATAATTTAATCTTAGCATATAAACTTCACACGGTCCTTGCGGCCGTGGTATTTTCTTCCTTCGCTTCGCGAGATTCAAGCTTCATCCGCGGCCTGAAGGCCATGATTTTCGCTCGCTCGGAATAAACTTCACTGTCATTCCCGCAACGGTGGGAATCTACTCATTCTATTTTTTATCACGATTCTCGCTTTTTTCCAGAATGACAGAACGGGGTCTGCGGCAAATTGAGCCTAATTTGCCTTGACTTTTGGGCAAAAAGAGTGTATATATCGGGCTAGAGAGGCGAAAATGCCAGACAAACGTGAAGAGATCGGACCACCTCTAGATATAACTAGTGAGAGTGCCAGAAGGTCTATAGCTCGAATAAAAGAACTTATTGCGCAAGCTGAAGGAAGAGTTGATCACCAAACGGTCGAAAATTCTAGTGACCCGATTGTTGATGTACAAGGAACAGATATCTACACACCACAGGATATTTTAAATCCTGAAGGGTTAAGGCTACCAGATTATGCAAGAACCAGAGGCATTGTTAATGAACAAGTCACGGAGGTAAAAGTCGATACTTCTGGGGCGGAAATTATTAACCCGAAACTAAAAACTCTTCCACAATTTGCAGCTGAGTTGGTCAGGCAAAGAGCAAAGAAAAAGGCAAAAATATAATCCACCCTCGCTTCGCCTAGCCTGATTTGGCTTCATTTAGAATGACAATTTTCAGAAACTACTTATTTGATTAATCTCTTGAGGGTTTTGCCGGCGGTAAATCCTGGAAGTTTGTGGCCGGCAATTTTGATCGCTGATCCGGTTTGAGGATTTCTGCCGGTTCTGGTCATACGAGTTCTGACTTTAAAAGTCCCAAAACCAGTAATAACTACTTTGTCTCCCTTGGAAAGCGACTCGCGGATGTTGCCAAAAACAGCATTAACCGCATCTATAGCAGCTTTTTTAGTTAAACCTACTTTTTTGGCTACTTTTTCGATGAGTTCGTTTTTAGTCATATGATAAATGTGAATTTATCCGAATGAAATTAGTCCGAATTAATCCGAATATTGTATTCTAATAAACAGAATTATACTCTAAAAATCTTTTTTGTCAAATACGCGATCTTTCGACCCATTCGATTAACGCTCAGGTCTTCGACTCCGACCATTCGGCCTCCCGTTCAGGGTCTGAGGACCCTTCAGGGTCTCGAACGACGAGCTCATGGCCGAGAGGGGGTCGCTCAGACTCGAGGAGGTCGTACTGAGTGGAATCGAAGTACGACTACGCCCGAGCCACGTCTAACGTGGTTATCGCGTCTGACGCGATCTGACTCGGCTTCGCTCAGGTCTTCGGCCATGAGGCTCAGACCCGAAGGGATGAAACCGGGCTAAGCCCAGTTTCACTTGGCAATATCGACTGCTCGAGTCTCGCGGATTACTGTCACCGTAATTTGGCCCGGGTAGGATAGTTCTTTTTCCAGTCTGTCCTTTATCTGGTGAGATAAAACAACGATACCACTATCGTCTGTGGCGTCGGGATTGACAATCACTCTGACTTCCCTGCCAGCTTGAATGGCATAGGCTTTTTCAACACCAACAAAACTTGCGGCAATTTTTTCGATAGCTGAAAGTCTTTTAATGTATTCTTCAACAGGTTCGTGGCGTGCGCCCGGTCTGGCCCCTGAAACGCTATCCGCAAGATGAACAATGACGGATTCAATGGATGAAAAAGGTTCGTCCTCGTGATGTTGGGCAATACAATCAATAATAACTTTTGGGAAATTCCATTTTTTGGCAAGTTCGACGCCGAGTTGAATGTGAGTGCCCTCTTTCTCAATCTCGGTTTTGCCAATATCATGAAAAAGTCCCCCCGTTGCACAGGTTGTGACATTTGCTCCGAGCTCTTGGCCGATTTTTTTGGCAATTTTGCCAGTTTCGATGGCGGCAACTAATTGGTTTTGTCCGTAGGAATATCTAAATTTTAGACGACCAAGTGCGTCGAGTGAGGCGGATGGCAAATTATAAAGACCAAGCAAATGGGCCGCGCTTCTGCCGGCATCTGACATATCGGACTGGACTAAGTGTTTTGCCTTTTCAACTAATTGCTCGATTCTTGCAGGTTGGATTCTGGCATCTTTAACAAGCCACTCCAGGGCAATTCTGGCAATCTCACGTCTTACAGGATCAAATGAGGAAAGTCTGACTTCCAGCGGATTATCACTATCCAAATCAACATCAACACCAGTCGAAAGCTCAAATGCTCGAATATTGCGGCCTTCTTTCCCAATAATTCTTCCCTTAATTTCCTCATTTTCTAACTTAATTGTGGAGATTGTATATTCGGCTACCCAATCGGTTGCCCCGGCAATCATCGCGTTTACCAGAATATCTTTGGCGCGAGTTTGGGATTGGGCCTTAATTTCCTCTTCAGCCTCTTTGATCCTTTTGGCGATTTCATCTTTTAACTGAAACTCCAGATTCACAAGAATTATTTTCTTTGCCTCTTCGGCAGTAAAGGAAGCTACCTTTTGGAGACTTGTCACCAGTTCATTTCTTAACCTCGAAATTTCTTGTTCTCTTTTGGAAAATGTCTGCTGCGAGGCTTCGATTTGTCTTTCTCGATTTTCAATCTGGGTAATTCGCTCATCTAAAAGTTCTTCTTTTTGAGCAATTCTTTTTTCTATCTCCAATGATTCCTGGCGAATTTTTCTAGCTTCGTCTTCGGCGGCTTTTTTAATATGAAAAGCTTCGTCTCTGGCATCTTGAATTATTTCTCTTGCCACCACCTTATTGTCTTGTGACAAAGTCTGTTTACCAACAGAAACTACTACCTTTTTAGGCTTACTGCCGTGTCTTTTTATTTTTTGGTCATCAAAAATTCCCAGTGACACCATTGTTTAATTTTGAAGAAATTTACCAAAAAAAAGAAGCCGTTTTGGGCGGTTTTACTTTAAGTTTTTTGAAGAAAGCTTTACAGGAATATTCATAATGCCACAAAACTTGCTTCTAATTGGCAATTCCAGTTTAATATATTTTAACGTCTTTTTGTTAAAAAGGCAAATGTTTCCTTGATGGTATCGAAATCAAAACCACGACCGGCAAGGTAAGAGTAGAACTTTTTTTTAAATTCCAGGCCTGGAAGGCCATGCCATTTTTTGAGCTTTTTTTCAACTGCTTTTTTGGCAAAGCCAACTTGGTCAACTTGGCCGGGAAGGATGTTTTCGATTGTATCCTTGTCTATCCCCTTTTTGACCAGCTCCGCCTTGATGAGGGCAGGCCCTTTGGGTTTTGATTTTGTTCTCGCGGAAAACCACCAGAGCGCAAATTCGAGATCATTTAAATACCCGTATCGGGTTAATTTGGCAATGATTTTGGCAATCAGTGGGCTTTCTCTTGCCCGGTCGTATTTAACGGATTCGTTTTGGGAAATTTTTTTGACCAGATAATCCACTACCTCCTTTTTGCTTCTGGGACGATACGATAAAAACCTTAGGGCCTGGTCTGTAAATTTTCCTAGTATTGTTTCTTTAATTAAATTTTGGACCTGATCACCAGTCAACTGCTGATTAATTTTTAGGCGATTTTTGACAAGAACATTTTCATCAATGCCAAAAGCGAATCGGCCGTCAATATAAACATTAAACCTGTCCTTTTTTTTCTGTGGCTCGATGGCTGTGATCTGTGGCATGTCGGGATTAAGGCTGTTCTAGGCCTGGGGAGCTTCGGAGCTGATGGATTCTAAAATTTCTTCGTCTTCACTTTCTGCGTCTGTTACTTTGATTGGTTTTGTGGGAAGACCTTTTTTTACTTTGGACCAGATTTCTTTCTCAAGGGCTTGCGCTTCTTTTTTGTGTTCTGCAAGATAGACCTTGGCACTTTCTCTACCCTGCCCAATTAATTTTGCCCCCCAACGGAAAAAGGCTCCTGATTTAGTAACAAGACCCAGTTCCAAGGCAACATCCAAGAGACCGCCTTCTTTGGAAATACCCTCGTCCCCCATAATGTCAAGTTCGGCAATTCGAAATGGCGGGGCAACTTTATTTTTGACTATTTTGACTCGATGGCGCGAGCCTATAACTCGGTCGCCATCCTTTATGTTATCGATCTTTCGAATATCAAGCCTGACAGATGAATAAAATTTGAGGGCACGACCGCCAGGAGTCACTTCCGGGTTGCCAAACATAACGCCGATTTTTTCACGAAGTTGGTTGGTAAAAATGGCGACAGTTTTAGACTTGGAAATGGCCCCAGTGAGTTTTCTAAGAGCCTGCGACATTAATCTTGCTTGCACACCCATCATCGAATCACCCATTTCTCCTTCGATCTCGGCCCGTGGTACGAGTGCCGCAACGGAGTCGATAACGACAACATCGATTGCACCGGAACGAATTAGGGTTTCGGTGATTTCTAGGCCTTGTTCACCAGTATCCGGTTGGGAGATTAAAAGATCGTCAAGATTGACGCCGACTTTTTGAGCCCAAAGAGGATCTAGGGCATGCTCGGCATCAATTAAGGCGGCATTGCCGCCGTTTTTTTGAGCTTGGGCTATTATTGAAAGCGCTAGGGTAGTTTTACCGGAGGCCTCCGGTCCGAAAATCTCGATGATGCGGCCTCTGGGCAAACCGCCAATGCCGAGAGCCAAATCCACCGGCACAGAGCCGGTTGGGATAACCTCGACTTCAAGCTTGCCGATTGAATCGCCCATTTTCATGATGGAACCTTTGCCGTAAGCTTTTTCGATTTGGGAAATGGCGGTTAGAATTGCCTGTTTTTTGGCGTCTGAGGCTGTCATTTGATTGAGACTGGTTTATCATAGATTTGATAAAAAAACAAGAGGTGATAAAATTATCAAGCACGGGGTGTAGTTCAGTTGGCTAGAACGCCAGGCTGGGGGTCTGGAAGTC
>MFBZ01000002.1 GCA_001776545.1 Candidatus Curtissbacteria bacterium RIFCSPLOWO2_12_FULL_41_16
AAATTTACGGTTTTGGTCAAATTACCAGAAGCAAAATTTAGTCGTGCGATTATCAATCATTCTTTTGGCTTTAGCACTAGTCGCGATAGGCATTCTCTTCATTGCCTTCCTGAAGAATGGTTTTCCAAGAAAACAAAATAATTTTGCAAATAACAGTAGTTCTCCTGCAGGTATAATCAGCCAGTTGCCCCAAATTAATTCAGAAGGGCTTGTTACTGTTAAGGTTTCACCAAGAGACTTATCGCAATCGGCAACAAATTGGGATTTTGAGATAGTTTTAGATACCCATTCGCAAAATCTTGATCAGGACTTAGTTAAAGCCTCAATCTTATTTGATGACGAGGGTAATCAATTTATACCAGTCATGTGGGAAACCGCATCTGCCGGTGAAACAGAAGCGCCGCAAGAACACCATCGCCAGGGAATTTTAAAATTCAAACCGATTTCTCCAAAACCTAGTTTTATTGAACTGAAAATACTCAACATAGGTGATATAGATGAAAGAATTTTTAAATGGGAGTTAAAATAACCCAGTAATTTATGAAAAAGTAGGATATATGATGCAAACAATTTTAAAAGTTATAATTTTTGCAGTCGCTTTCGCTTTTGTCGAGGCGGCAGTTGTTGTTTATCTAAGGCATCTTTTGGGGATAGGTTTTACCCCTCCACATATAGATCGCAGCGAAATCTTATTCTTGACTCCAGGTATAGCCTTTTTAGAGCCTCAAACCGCCGTTAAAATAATTCAGGATACGACACTTCTTAACATAGAACGCTTAAGGGAAACGGCGACATTGTTAATGTTAGCTGCAATGGCAGTTATTGCCGGTAAAAAAATCTTAGAAAGAATTGCCTTTTTCTTTTTATCCTTTGGTATTTGGGATATTTTCTACTACATCTTCTTAAAATTAACAATCGGATGGCCTAAAACCTTTACCGATCTTGATATCTTTTTCTTACTTCCAACCCCCTGGGTTGGTCCAGTTCTTGTTCCGATTGTAATATCTTCCATTTTAATCATCGGATCAGCTATGTATCTTCTAAGAAAAGGCGAGAGATGAAGATAGTAAAATATTTTTTAATAATTTTAATTCCCCTGGTAATCATTTTAGGCAATTTTCAGTATTTAATCTTCAATCTTAAATTTTATAAGAATCTTTACAATCAAGCGGGAGTTTATCAGTCGTTCCCCGGGGGAGTGGTAGATGATGCTACGTATAATCTCCTTGGCTACTTTAGAGGAAAAAATAAACTCGATCACAATTTTTTCTCAAACCAGGCGATTTTGCACTTAAAAGATGTTAAAGAAATAATAAATTTTACTTCTAGTCTTTTTTATTTATCCGCGGTTGCTGTTTTAGCTCTGTCTATTATTTTAATTGCCAGGAAGCAATCTAAAGCGTTAACATCCGCCCTTATTGTTTCATCAGTTATCACCATGATATTTATTATTTTGCTATCCATTCCTTTATTTTCAACATTTTCGTCCAACGGACGACCAGCCTTTGGCTGGGATTTTTTATTTACAAAATTTCATCAAGCGCTATTTAACAATGACCTCTGGCTTTTCTCGCCGGATGATAATTTAATAAGATTATTTCCCTCTGAGTTTTTCGTATTATTTGCCAATCAACTCGCAATGAATATACTAGTCACATCTGGGGTAATTATCATCAGTTCATTCCTGTTAAAAAAGAAATTTTCAATTTGAAATTTGAAATTTTCATTGAAAATTGAAAAGTAAAAATTTAAAATTCGGAAATGTTACTGCGTTCAATAAACATCGGTCCACTAACTATCCATCTGTATGGACTCATCATTGCTCTATCGATCTACCTCGGCTGGTTGCTTGCCAAAAAAAGAGCTCATATTTACAAGATCCCTCAAAAAATTTTTGATGATCCAATTCTTCTGGTTCCACTGGCTTTTGCCATATTTGGCGCTAGGCTTTATCATGTTTTGGATTTACGGGATTATTACTTGGCACACAAAAGTCTGATATTTGCCATTTGGAACGGGGGATTGGGGATTTGGGGAGCATTAATCGGCGCATTTATCGGCTTCTGGGTTATTTCCAAAGTCAAAAACGTCAACCTTCTATCCATTCTGGATCTTGCGGCGCCTTCACTCCTTTTAGGTCAGTCGATCGGCAGAATCGGTAACTTCCTCAACCAGGAAGCTTTCGGTCCACCAACCGGCTTCCCTTGGGGAGTTTACATCAGTCCCGGGAATCGGCCAATCCAGTTCGCGAACTCCACCCGCTTCCACCCCACCTTTTTTTACGAAGCCGCAATCGATTTAGTCTTTTTAGTCCTCCTTCTTTTCCTCACTAGAAAATTAAGAATTTCCGGTCAAACATTTTCCCTTTATCTTATTTTCTACGCTACAGGTCGCTTTATTGTTGAATTTTGGCGAATTGATACTTGGGTTGTCGGTTCAGTCAAAGTTGCCCAGATTTTAGCAGTATTGACACTTATATTTGGAGTAGCCACCTTTATGCGAGCTCGGCATAAACCCTGATGTGTCAAGATAAAGACACCCCTGTGGTGCCTAAAATGACTAAGAAAGAAGAGTTGACAACCATTAGCACTCATGGTATGCTGTCTGCTAATCGAGTTTGACTCGATGCCAATCTCTCGATGTCACAATCAAGCATAGACAAAGCTGATACAATATAAAGGGAATAAGGGATCTATTATCCCAAATTTAGAAGAAATTTGGAAAGGAAGACAGTTACTCATAAGAGATCCCCAAATCGCCAAAGGCGATTAGGGGTGTTTACATGGCCATATTTTTAGAGAATCAAAAACCAAGGATAAAAAGTGAACTGCCAATTGTGCCTCTTCGTGACACTGTCGTTTTTCCGTCGTCCATGGTTCCCATCACCGTCGGCAGGCCAAAAGTTAAACTGGGCTTGGACAGCAGTTGGGCCACGGACAGACTTGCCGTTTTCGTTTCCCAGAAAAACCCCAGGATTGAAAATCCGGCACCTAACGATATCTACGCTGTAGGAACAGTCGGCTTAATTAGAAGACTTTGGAAGGTTGAAAATGAATACAATCTGGCAGTTGAAGGATTAAGCAGGGTTTACCTTAAAGAATTCAGTCAGATTGATCCGTATTTGGCGGTAAAAGTAGAAGAAATCCCGGAACTGACTCAAAAAACCGAAGAAACGGAAGCTCTCTTTAGAAATATTTTAGCCAAAATTAAAAGATATGGGGAACTTGGCGGAACTCTCACCCTGGAATCATCGATTCATATTTTTTCCACCGACGACCCCAACCAGCTTGTTGACATAATTGCGGCCTCAATTGAGCTTAAGACCATTGATAAGCAACAAATCCTTGAAATGGTTGACACTAAAGCCCGGCTTGAACGCCTTTCCGAACTATTAACTCGCGAAATTAGAATTTTAGAAATTTCCTCAAAGATCGATACTGAAACGCAGGAAAGGGTAGGGAAAGTCACCAAAGAAGCAATACTTCGCGAGAAAATGAAATCGATTGAAAAAGAATTAGGGGAGGACGAAGAAGGTCGCGAAACCACCGAGCTTAGGAAAAAAATCAAAGCTGCCGGTATGCCGCAGGAGGTTAGAAATAAGGCAGAAAAAGAACTGTCCCGGCTTGCCAGGATGTCATCTTACAATCCTGAATCTTCATACATTCGTACGTATCTGGAGTGGTTGGTCGATCTGCCCTGGATCGTTAAGAATAGAAAGCCGGCTGACGTTGATTTCGCCGCCAAAGTTTTAGATGAAGATCATTATGGTCTTCCAAAAGTCAAGGAACGAATTTTGGAATACCTGGCAGTCCACAAGCTTGTCGGTAAGATCAAAGGCCCGATCCTTTGTTTTGTCGGTCCGCCCGGTACCGGCAAAACTTCGATTGGTAAATCTATAGCTCGTGCCTTGGATCGTAAATTCATCAGAGTTTCACTTGGCGGTATTCACGATGAAGCCGAAATCCGCGGCCACAGACGAACCTATGTCGGAGCGCTTCCGGGAAGAATTATTCAGGGGATTAAAAATGCGCATGCTAAAAATCCGGTCTTTATGCTTGACGAAATTGATAAAATCGGAGTGGACTTTCGCGGCGATCCATCCTCAGCCTTATTGGAAGCCTTAGATCCCGAACAAAACAATTCTTTCTCCGATCATTATTTGGAAGTTCCTTACGATCTTTCCGATGCTATGTTTATCACAACAGCCAATGTTTTAGATACTATTCCACCGGCACTCCGTGATCGCTTGGAAGTAATTGGTTTCCCGGGCTATACGGAAGAAGAAAAGTTCCATATCGCTAAGCAATTTTTGATCCCGAAACAACTCGAGGCCCATGGACTTAAAAAAGATAAAGTTAACTTTACCGACAGTAGTATCAAAGAGATTATTTCAAGGTACACGAGAGAAGCCGGAGTCCGTGAACTTGAAAGAGAAATAGCTGCAGTCTTGAGAAAAATTGCCAGAAAATTCGCATCAGGAGCCGGCCAGAAAAAGATCACCATTTCCCATAAAAAAATTCCGGCCTACATTGGACCTTACAAATTTACTAAAACAATTGCCGAAACTCGCGATGAAATTGGCATGGCCACCGGTCTTTCAGTAACCCCGGCCGGCGGCGAAATTCTTTTTGTGGAAGTTACCTTAATGGCAGGTAAGGGCCGTTTAATATTAACCGGCCAACTTGGGGATGTCATGAAAGAATCCGCCCAGGCCGCGCTTTCTTATGTCAGATCGCGCGCCAAAGTTTTAGGTCTGGCCGAAGATTTTGCCGCAAAAATCGATGTACATATCCACGTGCCGGAAGGTGCTGTTCCCAAGGAAGGACCTTCAGCAGGAATTGCCATAACCACGGCATTGGTTTCTGCCCTAACCAAAATTCCGACACGTCGCCAGGTTGGCATGACCGGCGAAATAACACTGCGAGGTAGAGTTTTAGAAATTGGCGGAGTCAAAGAAAAAGTTTTGGCGGCTCACAGGGCAGGTTTGACTACGATAATTTTGCCTAAAGATAATGCTAAAGATCTTGAGGATACTCCTAAAAATGTCAAGCGCGACCTGCAGTTTATCTTTGCGGAGCATCTGGACGAAGTCCTCAAGGTTGCACTTACCCGCGCCTTGCCCACTGAGAAAGACTCCCAAAAGAAGGTCTATAAAAAGGCAAAAGAGACCCCGGTTTTACCGCTTGCTCAAACAGTAGCTTAAATCGGGAAGAGCCCACAAAGGTTGCAAACTCGCCCAAAACTTTGTATCATTTCTCAAAATAGTTGTGGATCTTGCAAGTGTTAACGTTTCCTTAGGCCTGCCTTTCGCGCTCGCCGCTTCGGTGGCGGGTATTTTGTATGGAGTAATCACCTCCTTCAAGATAGTCACTCAAGACGCCGGCAACACCAGGATGCGTCAAATTGCGGATAGCATTGCCCAGGGCGCCAGCGCTTATCTTGCCAGACAATACTCGGTTATCGCCGTCGTTGCCGTTTTAATTTTTGCGGCGATCTGGTTCTTTCTTTCTCTTAGCACTGCCATCGGTTTTTTGGTTGGAAGTATCGCCTCGGCTATTTCCGGTTTTATTGGCATGAATATTTCGGTAAGGGCCAATGTCCGAACTGCCCAGGCCGCTAAAGTTGGTTTGGCAAAAGCCCTTTCCACCGCTTTTGCCGGCGGTTCAGTGACTGGCCTTTTGGTTGCCGGCCTTGCGCTCCTTTCAGTTAGCGGTTTTTTTGGCGCTACCGGCGATCTTAAAAGTCTTATAGGACTGGGTTTTGGCTCTTCCCTTATATCCATTTTTGCCAGGCTGGGTGGCGGCATTTATACCAAAGGCGCCGATGTTGGCGCCGATTTAGTCGGCAAGCTTGAAGCCGGCATTCCGGAAGACGATCCCCGAAATCCTGCGACGATTGCCGATAATGTCGGCGATAACGTCGGCGATTGTGCCGGAATGGCCGCCGATCTTTTTGAGACTTATGCCATTACGTTGATCGCGGCCATGCTTTTAGGATCTCTTCTATTCCCGAATTCACTTGGCGCTATCATCTACCCCATGGTTTTGGGCGCGATAGCCATCATCGCGACGATTATTGCTACATTGTTCGTAAAACTTCCCAGAAACAAAAGCATTATGGGTGCTCTCTATGCTGGTTTAATTGTTGCGGCAGCCATATCTGCCCTTGGCTTTTACCCGGCCACTATAATTATGCTGAATGCTAACGGGTTTTTTGATCCTTTTAACATTTATTTAACGTCGATAATCGGTATTTTTGTGACTTGCTTCATGGTTCTCATAACCGAGTATTACACCGCGACTAAGTTTAAGCCGGTTCAGCAAATAGCCCATGCTTCAACAACCGGCCACGCCACCAATATCATTGCCGGTCTTGCGCTTTCCCTGCGTTCAACATTTTGGCCTATTATCGTTATTTCGGCAGGCATCTTAGCCTCGTTTGCCCTGGCTGGTTTATATGGTGTGGCCACTGCGGCAGTTTCCATGCTTTCTCTGGCCGGAATTATCGTAGCAATCGATGCTTACGGTCCGATTACCGATAATGCCGGAGGCATCGCCGAGATGGCCGATCTCGAAAAAGAAGTAAGAGATGTAACCGACCCTCTTGATGCTGTCGGTAACACCACTAAGGCCGTCACTAAAGGTTACGCTATTGCCTCAGCCGCTTTGGCCGCCCTGGTACTTTTTTCGGTATATTCACAGGAACTTTCTACAAGGGGTGCCTCCGTTGAATTCACCCTCCAGGACCCGAAGGTGTTAGTCGGTCTTCTGATTGGCGCGTCGCTGCCCTTCTTATTTGCTTCCTTTGCGATGGAAGCAGTCGGCAAGGCCAGTGGGGCCATCGTTGATGAGGTACGTCGCCAATTTCGCGAGATCCCCGGGATCTTAACTGGCCGTGGTAAACCTCAATACGACAAAACAGTCGATATTGTAACCAAGACTGCCTTGAAGCTGATGGTTGTTCCCGCTCTCATACCCGTGGTCGCTCCTCTTGTTATTGGTTTGACATTGGGCAGCAAAGCCCTGGGCGGTCTTTTAATAGGTTCCATAGTTTCGGGAATATTTGTTGCGATTTCCATGACCACTGGTGGAGCTGCCTGGGATAATGCCAAAAAGTACATAGAAGCCGGAAATTTAGGAGGCAAAGGTTCGGAGGCTCACAAGGCGGCAGTCACCGGTGATACGGTCGGAGATCCGTACAAAGATACAGCGGGGCCGGCTATTAATCCCATGATTAAGATAATAAACATTGTCGCTCTTCTTTTAATACCTTTTTTAGTCTGAATCTCTAATAAATTATCCTTTTTGGTCTTGCCGTGGAAGATGTTTCGGGAAACTCCGAGCTTGCCGGACTGGGAGTAGGGGTAGGTTTGCGCTCAAAAGCAGCGGATGTCGCAGTTTTAAACCTGTCTTTAATTCCAGGTTTAATGTTATCAAGCACCTTCACTGTTTCAATAAACCGCAAAACAGAAAGACTCAAATTTTCATCAAAATTATAACTATCCCCGATAAGCTCCCACTTCTTGCTTATCGCGTATAATAAAACTTCGTGGTTTCTTAACCCTTCAGCTATTTCAAAAGTCACAACCGCCACATCTTGGTTTTGAGATCTCGCTTTTTCAATTTGTTCATTCATCTTAGTAAGCCTTTTGGAATAATCAACCAGTGCTCTGCTTGCCCTTCTTACGTCATTTTGGGAAAGCAAAATATAAGATTCTTTTAATCTTTTCCCGCTAACTACAAAATCGAATTTTGCCCTTTCCAGACTTGATGGTTGGAAAAACCTGTTGATTTTTTCTTTTAGGGAAATTACAAAATATAGAGAGTGGGACGGTAAAAATCGCAGTGGAGCTGTTTTGGCAAGAGCTTCATTTATTTGACCCTCCGTTGCCTCGGGTAAGGAATGGTCCTCGTGCGCGAAAACCGGCAAAATTGCCGTTATCAAAAACACCAGGAATACTAACAGGCAGGCTGAAACAAATCTCATCTTTAGACTTACTTATATTACCAAAATTCGAAGAATTTTGGAGAGGAAGAATGATGGAGCGTTTAAAGACTTTTGTCTTTAGCAAAAGTCTGACAAGCGACATCCATTCTGACGAAGTGGCTCCAACCGGATTCGAACCGGTGTTACCAGGTTGAGAACCTGGCGTCCTGGACCACTAGACGATGGAGCCAAGAACTCGGCATCTGTCAGGTTTAACGTGATGGAGCCGAAACGAATCTAATTATACAGAGGTACTGGAAATTTTAAAAGTTTTATGATAAAATCACAGCTCAATAATTTTTAAAATGCCCGAAACCCTCTTAAAGTTTATTATTCCACAAAATCAGCCCACAACCCGCGAACACATGGCATTAGCAGGCTGGGAGCCTACCTTTATGCGTAGCCACTCTCGGGCCGATAGCTCACAAGCAGCTAATGAATTAAACATAGGCATAGTCAGACTTAGACATACAGAGAATAAATTTGGAATCATCCAGGTCAGATCACTGGCAATTCCAGAAGCAATTGCTGATGGACGGTACGACGTTGGTCTTGTCGGATCGGATTGTGTGGCGGAAAAACCCAGCACCCGGTTTGAAGTTCGTGCTCAATTTTCCTATGGAAGGGTCTGGGACTCTTTACCTCCACGCTTAGAATTCATCGCCCACCCTGATTCTTCTCTTGGCTCTATCCAAGATCTTCAGCCGGGTTCAATCGTCATGACAGAACGCCCACTTGTTACTAAGTCTTACCTAGAAGAAAAGATTCACCATCCAGTATTGATCTCAGATCTCGGAGAAGATCTTGTCGATTTTAGAGCAAGGCTCCATGAAGCAGGAAGCGTGGGGATTAATGTTGTTCCCGGATCGGTTCCAGCTCTCGTAGAACCGGATGGCTATTATGGAGTTTTAGTCAATGAGACTGGCGGGACAGCTCGCGATTATGGATTAAAAGTTATCGCCAAAATTATGGATATTCAAACATTATTAATTGCCAATATCCATACCCTTCAGGACGCCGGCAAAAGAGAATTGATTTGCCGGTTCCAACAAGATCTAGAGGGTAGCTGGCAAGATATCGAGCGAGAGTCTCGCCAACTGCGAGGTGGGCCAGAAAGATCTTTCTATTAAACCTCCATTCTCAAAGCTTAAATTCTTGACCAATTTCTGATTTTGCAATAGAATTAACTCCTCATAATTTGAACATGCTCATGACTCAAAGAACCAAGAAATTTATCTTAACCCACGAAGGCTTGGTGAGCTTAAAGCGCGAATATAATGAGCTGATTGACATCAAAAGACCGGCAGTCACCCAAAGGATTCAGCGCGCCCGCGAATTCGGAGACCTTTCGGAAAACTCAGAGTACGATGCCGCCAAAGATGAGCAAACCCTTCTGGAAAGTCGAATCTCACAGCTTGAAGAGGTTTTGCGCAAAGCCCAAATCATTGAACCCGCCCAAAAAACCGACTTTGTGATTATCGGCTCGACGGTAGTAGTTGAGGTCGATGGAGAAGTAGATGAATTTACAATTGTAGGCACAATGGAAGCTGATCCTGCAAAAAGAAAGATTTCCAACGAATCGCCCGTTGGCGCTGCCCTTTTGGGTACCAAAGTTGGTGAGGTTATTGAAGTTGCAACAACCATCGTCAGGGCAAAGTACAAAATTCTGGAGATAAAATGACGTCAGTTAAAACTTTTAAAGTCGATCAGGGATATTTAAATAAACTCACTGCAAACGAAAAGAAAATTTTGCCGTTTCTGATTGAGGCTGCTAAAAAGATTGATAAAGTTTTTCTCTTGCAAGAAAATAATAATTTTAAAGGAGCCAATTTTTACCCTCATGATGCCACCAAAGAAGAGATTGAAGAAGCTGCCGCAGAGAATTCTAGAATTCTCTCGCCATTCACAGTGGTTGAGCGGGAAAAGTCTGGGAAATTAATCGATATTGATTATCATCTGAAATACTCAAAGTTACTTGCTCCGATTAGTAAATTACTACATCAGGCTTCAGCAGTTTGTGAAAACAAAAGTTTCAAGGATTATCTAGAGATTTTAGCCGGCTCATTAAGGGGCGGTTCTTATCAACAAGCTGATATTGCCTGGCTCAATGTTAAAAAATCCAATCTAGATGTGGTTATTGGTCCTCATGAAAGATACTCGGATAAACTGCTTTTTGTTAAGAAAGCATACCAGGGTAGTGTCGGAATCATTGATCAGTCTCAAACTCAAAAAGCCAAATTTATTAGAGATATTTTATACACAACTACCGGGTATCGCCCGCACAGAATTGCTCCACCATCTATCGTAGAAATGCAAGTTCAGCGATGCTTTATTTTTGCTGGTTTTCTAGGAAGAGCTCTTTTCTCCCGACAACATCTTCCATCAGATGACGATACAACTGAAAGATACGGATCAAAAATTTTAGGATATCTATCGGCTATGGATTATAAGTTTGAAAAGCTGATTTATCCGATCTTTCGTGCGGTTTTTGAAAAAAGTTTTCAAGCAGGTTATTCTCAAGATCTTCTAAGGCAAGGAAATTATTACTACATTCTCTTGGCCGCTATTGCCCAACAGCTTCACCGCTACCACAACTCAAGGACTAGACTTAAAGAGTTATTTCCTGTTATCGATGAGGCAAATACGGTTGCTTCAGGCATTGCCCATGCCAAACATCTTGTCTTGAAGGGTGTAATTAACCAAAAGGAATTAGAAGCTACGATGATTATTGCAATCTGCTGGATGTTCTCGGAATGGGTACTGTTCAAAAAAACCAATATCAGAGAGGATTATCTACGAGGCGATGCCTTAACCTTTAATTTTTTAATAAGACAAGGTGCTTTACAGGAGAAAGAAGGAATCTCTTGGCCCAATTTTGCCAAAATGTTTTTTGAAATGGAAAATTTAGCAGTTATATTCACCCGTTTTCTCGAAGAAGGCGGCTATTTAGAGACACAGGAGTTTTTAGCTAAATATCTTTCATTTGATTCGTTTAAATCATTCGCTAAGCGGCTACTTAAGATTAAGCCCCTCTAAATAAATTAGCTTTTTACAAAAAGATAAGATAAAATCATTCTCTCAAGTAGCACTAAAATGAACACTGAACGATTTTTACACCCATTTTCCCCACAAGGGCGCTATCCAATAGGAGGAGGTAATGAAGGGCAATCAGCTCCACGCAAGTTAGAAGGCGGCAGTAATGAACTCTATACCCGGGAGTTTAAGCTTCCGTCCGAGGTGGAAGCTAGCTTGAGTAAGAACCAACGGAAAATTCTTCTGTCATTAGTGAGGGCAGCAAGACGTTTTGGACAGCTTTATACCGAGTATGATGATAAAAGTGATCCGAGGTTACCTTTTTATCCATTAGGAGTAAAAAAAGAAAGAATTCTTGACGCAGCCAAAAGCAATCCTGAGATTATTTCCCCTTACACAATAGTTTCCAGATCGGAAAACGGCGTTTTAGTTGCTACCCCGATGCACAAGTTTTATCAAGATAAATTAAAGACCCTAGGGATACTAGATCTTTTAAAACGGGCAGCTGATGCCGCTGGCCGCGGGAAAGACAAAGATATAAAATTGCAACGATATTTAAAAGCTAAAGCAAAAGCATTTGAGAATGGAGATTATGAAGGCGCCGAAAGAATCTGGCTGGAACGCGAAGATGAACCTATAATTGATATTGCTATTGGCTTTTACGATACCTATTCGGATAGATTTTTAGGGATTAAATATTCTGCAGAAGCTTGGGTTGGAGTTCTAGATAGGCAATTAACCAGCGATACTCAGTGGTTTTCAGATTCATTTTTAAAATGGTGGCAACAAACGACAAGAAGGTCGGCGCCAAGAGCCAAAATGCGCATTGAGCATACCCGAATCCAGTCCGGTCAAGCCGCCAGATATGAATGGAGCGGCAACAGTCTGCCTTGCCAATCCGGGTGGCGGGCAGCAATGGGTTCAAAATTTACCATTTTTAAGCCGGTTTTTGTAGATAAATTTCTTCATCAAAAGTTGCCCAACCTTAGAGATTTGATAGACACACGCAAAATCCAAGGCATTACCGATAGCTTTGTAAAGCTGGCCACCCTAAGAACACACATCGCCCATGAGATCGGGCACTCCTTGGTACCCAGCGAGAATATTCAACAGCGTCTCCAAAAACATGCTGCTTGGCTAAAAGAACTTTATTGTGATCTTTTAGCACTTACCGGTTATAGACGAGTAAAGGGTTTAAACCTTCGTGAAAGCGAAATCGCTCTGGCAATGCTTCTTTCAGAAGGCTATCTTGAATATCAAAATCAACGCAAGCGCCCTGAATATCACAAGAAGAGTACAATCCTTTTAAACTACTTGCTCGAGGAAGGCAGTATTAGAGTCGAGGAAGGACATTTTACCTGGGAGGACACCGAAGCAGTTTTCAAAGGTATCGCCAGTTTACTTAAAGAGGTTCAAAAAATGCTAGAAGAAGGGAAATTCAGCGATGTACAGCAGTTACATGATAAGTACTTTGACCCCACTATTTATAGACACTTCTTAATGAAGTAGCTTTCCAGAAAAAGATAATTCATCCTGTTTATCTTTGGATCCAAATTGCATAATTTTCTTGCTTTACGTATACTCTAAATCGGCATGGAGCCTATCGAAAAACTGCGCAAAGTTCGTCTTGAAAAGCTTGAAAAAATCAGAAAACTAAAAATCGACCCGTTTCCTGCCAAAGCTCTTAAAAAGCAAACAATCGGCGAGTCTCTAAAATCGATTGGCAAAGAAGTCACAACAGCCGGCCGTATTATGGCCATCCGCAGCCATGGCGGATCGACCTTCATGGATCTGGCAGACGAATCCGCCAAAATCCAACTGTTTTTATCTCAAGATAAACTGTCAATCGTCAATCGTGAACTGTTAACCCTACTTGACATAGGAGATTTTATCCAAGTTCGCGGCCGCGTCGGCAAAACCCAGGCAGGGGAGACAACCATTTTTGTTAGTGATTTTAAATTACTGACCAAATCGCTAAGACCAATCCCTCAGTCTTTTTATGGTTTGAAGGATATCGAGACCCGACTTAGAAAAAGACATCTTGATTTAATTGTCAATCCGGAAGTTCGCGAGCTTTTCATTAAGAAAACCAAATTTTGGCAATCTGTCCGTCAATTTTTACTCGAAAATGCCTTTTTAGAAGTCGAAACTCCGGCCCTTGAGCAAATTCCCGGTGGTGCCGATGCCCGGCCGTTTATAACCCGTCACCATGCCCTGAATCAGGATTTTTACTTGCGTATTTCCCTGGAGCTTTATCAAAAAAGATTATTAGTCGGCGGTTTTGAGAAAATTTTTGAAATCGGCAAGGTTTTCAGAAACGAGGGAATAGATAGCGGGCATTTACAGGATTATTTGCAAATGGAGTTTTACTGGGCTTACGCCGATTATGAAGATTTAATGGATTTTACCCAAAAATATTATCAGTTTATTGTCTATAAGACTTTAGGGACATCCGAATCGCAACATGGCGACAAGCTAATTGATTGGAGCAAAAATTGGCCCAAAATAGACTACTTGGATTCTTTTAAACAAGAAACAGGAATGGATTTGTCAAAAAAACCTAGCATTAACAAACTTTATGATCTTGCCGAAAAAGTTGGTGCAAAACCAACCAAAAAATTAAGCGAGGGAAGACTTATCGATTTAATTTACAAAAAAGCGATAAGGCCAAAAATTATTCAACCCACGTTTTTGATTAATCATCCTATCTTGTTATCGCCTTTGGCCAAAAAAAATCCGGCAAAACCTCAAACCGTCCAACGAGTTCAAGTGATAGCCGCCGGAACCGAGGTCGGTAACGGCTTTTCCGAACTTAATGACCCGCAAGATCAAAAAGAAAGATTCGAAGAACAACAAAGACTCAGAAAAGCAGGGGATGAAGAAGCCCAGATGTATGATCAGGATTTTGTCGAAGCCCTCGAGTATGGTATGCCCCCGGCCGCCGGTTTTGGCCTTTCCCAAAGACTATTCGCCGTGTTAGTCGACAAACCAATCCGCGAAACCGTCTTTTTTCCAACAGTTAAGCCCGGAAATAAATGAAAAAGGAAGTACTCAAAAAAATTTTAAAAGTATTTTTGACACTTCAGTGGGCCAAAGAACTTCCCCGCCAAGGATTTATCGCGCTCGGTTTTAAACGAAACGAAGCCGATTCGGTAGCGGCCCATTCATGGACCACGACAATGCTGACTTACATGTTGGCAATGGAGATGGCGGGAGACGGCCAGAAGATTAACGTTGATAAAGCCATTAAAATGGCCCTTTTTCATGATATGGCAGAAACAATAGTCGGTGATGTCGGAACCTTTGTGAAGGGGATGGCCAAAGGGGCCTTTGCGCCGATTGAGGAGGAAGGCCTCAAGTGGTTAGTTGCCAATCTTCCGTCTAGGAAGGAAATAACAGACCTTGTTAGTGAATATATGCGAAGGAAGACCCTGGAAGCAAGATTGGTAAAGGTTGCCGATAACTTGGATGCGCTGGCCCAGGCAAAAGGTGTGCCAGCCGCTGCCTCTGCGCTAAAATATTTTAAGGAAGTCTATCACATAACAAAAATACCCTGGCATAAAGAAGCGGTTGAGATGATTTTAAAAGATGAAGTGGTGCCGGAAAGGAGCTGGCAGAAGAAGTAAATAGTTAATCGTAAATCGTTAATGGGAAAACCCTGAAATCGCTATGAACGATAAACTATAAACAATAAACGTCATGTTAGATATTAAATTCATCCGCGAAAATCCGAAATTAGTTGAGAAGAAGGCCAAGCAGAAAGGTTATCAGGTCGATATTGACCGGCTTCTTACGGTTGATAAAAAGAGAAGGAAGCTGATAGAAGAAATCGATGGCTTAAGGTCTCAAAGAAAAAGGGTTGCTGAAAAAAGAGATGAGGCAAAAGGTCAGCTGATAAAAAAAGATTTAAGGGAAAAAGAAGATCAACTCGAAAGATATCAGGAGGAATTTTATACATTAATTCGCCAGATTCCCAATTTACCCCTCGAAGATGTTCCGATTGGTAAGGATGAAACGGAAAATCAGCCGATAAGAAAATGGGGGGAACCAAAAAAATTCAGTTTTCCCGTCAAGGATTATGATGAACTTGGAAAGACATTGGGAATTACAGATACCGAGACTGCGTCCAAAGTTACAGGGACAAGATTTGGCTATCTGAAAGGCCAAGGCGTTTTATTGGAATTTGCCCTAATCCGGTTTGCTTTGGATTTGTTGACGAATGAGGGCCGGTTAAGAAAAATAGCCGGAGATCTCAACGCGAAACCTTTCATTCCCGTTATTCCTCCGGTTATGATCAAACCTCAAGTATTTGACAAAATGGCAAGACTCGAACCAAAAGAAGAACGATATTACATTCCTTCTGATGACCTTTATCTAATTGGCAGCGCCGAACACACACTTGGCCCAATGCATATGGAGGAGACACTCAAGGAGAAAGATTTGCCGAAAAGATATGTTGGTTTTTCGACTTCCTTTAGAAGAGAAGCCGGTTCTTACGGTAAAGACATCAAAGGAATTTTTAGGGTTCACCAGTTTGATAAATTAGAAATTGAGAGTTTTACAACCTCCGGGGATTCAGTGAAGGAGCAGGATTTTATCGTTGCGATTCAAGAACACTTAATGCGATCTTTAGAAATTCCTTATCAGGTAGTTGTGATCTGTAGCGGGGACATGGGCGGTCCGGATGCAAGACAAATAGACATTGAGGCGTGGTTTCCTTCCCAGAACAAGTATCGGGAAACTCACACCGCGGATTTAATGACAGATTACCAGGCTCGGCGGCTGGAAACAAAAGTTAGAAGAAATGACGGTAAGGTCGAATTTGTTCACATGAATGACGCTACAGTTTTTGCGGGCCGAACCCTCCTGGCAATTCTGGAAAATTATCAAGCTAAAGACGGTTCGGTTTTAGTGCCGAAAGTTCTTCAGAAATACACCGGATTTACCAAAATAACCAGCTAACTAAAATCCTTTTCCTCCAAAAGCTTTCAAAAGCCAGAAAGAATACCCGCGGAGGCTTTCTTTTGTTCTTGTCAAAAGACTGATATAATTCAAACGAAGAATTATGAAATCAATCCTGTCCGAAGATGAGTTAAGTCTATTTAAAAAAAGCAATCGCGCAAGAAAACTATCCCCCAAAATTCACAAAATTGCTCACGAGTCAGGCAGGTCAACAAAAGACTTATGGAGACGGATAGTAAAAGGGGCAAGTAAAACAAGATGACTGGTGAGGTTTCATAAAATGCTCGGATTCTTAGGCCGTTTTTTAGATTCAAACGAAAAGCAAATTGCCAAGCTTCAACCCATTGTTGAGGCGGTAAATGGCCTTGAGAAAAACTTCCAAAAACTAACCGACGAAAAGCTTAAATCCAAAACCGCGGAGTTTAAATTGCGATGCCAGCGGAAAGAATCGCTTGACGATCTCCTGCCCGAAGCCTACGCGGCAGTTCGCGAAGCTTCAAGACGGACTTTGGGCCAGAGACACTTTGACGTTCAAATCACGGCCGGCATCGTTCTTCATCAGGGCAAGATTGCCGAGCAAAAAACAGGCGAGGGAAAAACTCTAACCGCCTCTCTCCCTCTTTATTTGAACTCCCTTGCCGGTCGCGGGGTCCATCTTGCAACCGTTAACGACTATTTGGCTAGAATCGGTCTTGGCTGGATGGGGCCAATTTACAGCGCCCTTGGAGTTTCGGCTGGTTGCATCATGCATGAGCAGGCGTATATTTATGATCCAAAATATGAAGACAAGACCCAAACCGACTGGCGCTTAAGGCATCTTCGTCCGGTCGACAAAAAAGAGGCTTATGGCGTGGACATCACTTATGGGACCAATAACGAATTCGGCTTCGATTATTTACGCGATAATATGGTTTGGAATCTTTCGGAGATGGCCCAACGCGGCCATCATTTTGTCATTGTCGATGAGGCGGACTCTATTCTTATTGATGAAGCCAGAACCCCCCTTATCATCTCCGCGCCCAGTTTTCAGGCCACCGACAAATATTACCAGTTCGCCAAGTTAGTTGAAGAGCTCTCCTCCGCCACCGATTATGTTATTGACGAAAAATTAAAGACAGCCAATCTTACCGAACACGGCATTAGAAAAGTCGAAAAACGTCTCGGCGTGGAAAATCTTTACGAAAAAGATTTTGCTGCGATCCATCACATTCAACAGGCGCTTCGCGCGAAAACGCTCTTTGCCAAAGATCGCGATTATGTCGTCAAAGACGGCGAGATAATCATAGTCGACGAATTCACGGGCAGGCTTATGCCCGGACGCCGCTGGTCCGAAGGTCTTCACCAGGCGATTGAGGCCAAAGAAGGGGTAAAAATTGAACAGGAATCGCAGACTCTGGCTACAATTTCTTTTCAAAATTATTTCCGCCTGTACGAAAAATTAGCCGGTATGACCGGAACTGCCGCCACGGAAGCCGAAGAATTCCACAAAATTTACAAGCTTGAAGTAATCGTTGTTCCGACCCACAAACCGATGATTAGGGACAATATGCCGGACGTTGTTTATAAAACTGCCAAAGCAAAATTCACGGCAGTCGCGGTTGATGTGCAGGTCCGGCACCAAAAAGGCCAACCGGTTTTAATTGGCACTACCTCGATTGAAAAGAATGAATTTCTCTCGTCTCTTTTGAAAAGAAAAGGCATTCCCCACCAGGTTTTAAATGCTAAAAATCATCAGAGGGAAGCGGAAATCATTTCCCAGGCCGGTCAGAAAAACGCGGTAACTTTAGCTACCAATATTGCCGGCCGCGGGGTCGACATTATCTTAGGCGGTACTTCCCCGACGGACAAGCTTGGAAGACCCGAGACGGGAGGAGGCCAGTTTCAAAAATGGCAAAAAGATCACGATGAAGTAGTCGCGCTTGGCGGGCTGCACGTTGTTGGCACCGAAAGACACGAAGCCAGACGCATCGACAATCAACTCCGCGGTCGTTCGGGTCGTCAGGGCGACCCCGGTTCTTCCCGTTTTTATGTTTCTTTAGATGACGATATTATGCGGCTTTTCGGCGGTGAGGCAATTGCCAAAATTATGACCGCCTTCAAACTGCCGGAAGACACCCCCATTGAACACTCAATGGTAGGTCATGCCATTGAAAATGCCCAGATTAAAGTGGAATCCCACAATTTCGATATCCGCAAGCACTTGGTTGAATACGATGACGTCGCCAATAAACAGAGAGAAATCATTTATGGAATGCGCCGTGATGTCCTGGAGGCTGCCCAGGATCAAAAGATGGCTCAAAAAATCAGAGAGGATATCCGGGCCAAAATTGATCGGGAGATCGAAAATCTCGTCATGATGCATGCACCCGAAGGTATTCAAAAACCTGAATATGAAAAAATTTTAAAAGAGCTTGCCGCCATTATTCCCTTTGACGAGACTTCCCAGAAGAAATTACAAGAAGATTGCCAAAAAATCGAAAGTCCCCAAAAACTCGTCCAGTTTCTTAAAGGAGTCGTTGACCAGGTTTACACAAACCGCCAGTCTGGTCTTGGCGAGGCGGTCGCCCGGGATATTGAAAAATTTTCGGCTCTTTCTGTTATCGATACTTTATGGATCGGGCATCTGGACTCACTTGATGATTTGCGTGATGGTATTGGACTTCGTGCCGCCGGCCAGCGCGATCCTTTAGTCGAATATAAGCAGGAAGCCTTTAACCTTTTCGAAAAATTAATATCCAGCATTGATTACGAAATAGTCCACCGCGTCTTCAAAGTTCAGATCCGCCAGGAACCGACCATTGAAAGAATCGAGGAGCAAGGGGTGGAAGTCCACCCGGAGGCGAAATTAACTTCCGATGATCAGCAATCAGCAGCAGATCAACAACACCTCCGAGGTGGAGGAATTGCCGCCGAAGGCGGCAAGGGACACCTCGGAGGTGAAGAGAAAGTTAGCGGTTTGGCGAAAGATCCCACGCAAATGTCCGACGAGGAACTCAACGCCGAAATCACCCGCCTCGAAGCTCTGGAAGCCCAAAAAGGTCAAATCTCCACCCCCGGGGTGGGCTTTGACTCCCCGGGGGTGAGCCCGTTCTCGCAGCCTATCAAAATCCCCAAAATCGGCCGCAACGACCCCTGCCCATGCGGAGCGATCAACCCACAAACCGGTAAGCCATACAAATATAAGAAGTGCGGAATGATCAATGCGCCACAGCATAAAGGATGATATTTTAAAATATAAATGGGTAGAGCCACAGGAACTTCTCGATAAGTGGTACGATTCACAATTGTCACTTTTTGCTCTTCATTCCACAAATAATCCACTCCTTGAACTGATTGGTCAAAGAGAACTCAAATCACTGTGCCTGAATTTTAAATGGTATTACGATACTGAAGATTTAAAAGTTTGGTACAAAAATAAGGAAAAAGCCGTAAAGAACACCGCCTTAATAAATGAATTAAATATCAAGTCAAGAGAATATACACAAGAGGCAATAAAGTTAATAAGAAAACTTGAGAAAGCGAAAATGATAGACATAGATCTGATGGGGCAAGCCAGGAAAGTTTTAATCAACTTGTGGAATATTTTTATGATTGATTTAGGTAAATATATCGCTAAAGAAATCGATCTACGGCTTTCTAAACAAGGTTTTTCCAAAAACCAGATATCTCAAATTAAGAATTTATATTTTGAGAAAAATCCGAAACTAGCTTTTCAAAAGGGGGCAAAAGAGCTTGTGCTTATTGCAAATAAATATAAGAAAACAAAAGATAAAGACTGGCTTGAAAAGACAGTCGGACTATACCGGGATAAATATGCTTGGTTGTCTGTCAATGAGATAGATACCGAGCCTTTCACAGCCCAGGATTATCTAAAAGAAGTATTGGAGTTGATTAAAACAGATAGATTAACTAAGAAAATGAAATCAACAGCTAAAAAGACTAGAGTAACGTTCAGTCTCAACCCTGAAAATAAGAAATATCTAGAGACCGTGTACCAGCACATATACCTGGATAATTACGCTGCAGATTTATACGCCAGGCTCAATTATTTAGCGCAGGAGCTTATTCGTCAGCAATATGAACTGTCATTTAAAGATCAATCTTGGTATTCATTTGATGAACTTCAGAATTTAGTTAAAACTGGCACAAAACTTTTGTCGCAAGATATAGAAAAGCGTAAGAAACATCGTGTTATGGTCCAGATAAATAATAAGATAAAGGTATCTTATGACAGAAAAATATTCGATAATATATCTGGAAAAATCAGTAGTAGAAGCATAAAGAAACCAAGCCTTATTAAGGGTCAAACAGCCTGTATGGGATATGCAAAAGGGATTGTTAAAATAGTTTTAGGTGTTAAAGATATAGATAAAGTTAAGGAGGGGGATATATTGGTTGCGCAAACTACTCGCCCTGATCTTGTTATTGCGATGAGAAGATCAGCCGCAATTGTTACTGACAGTGGCGGTATAACTTCACATGCCGCAATAGTATCTCGAGAATTTGGAATACCTTGTATTGTTGGCACCAATATTGCAACAATTGTTTTAAAAGATGGTGATTTGGTTAAAGTAGATGCTAATCGGGGAATTATAAGGATTATGTGATACTTCCCTAAAACATAAAGGGTAAAAGAATCCCCAAATTTTTTGTCTAACTCTTAAACGATTTACGATACCAATTTCTGACATCAACCACTCCTTGCGCGAAAACTGGCATCTCCTGTATTGGCGTGGGTTCTCCGAAAGTTAAAGATAATGCTCGCGTACTATTGATTAAAATAGGCACCATCTGAATATTACGCCCGGTTTCCAAAAGGCGGCTGACAAAACCTGTCGCTTTCTCCGGAAACTCATTGTCATTTCTAAAAGTACCCTGAAGATAAATTATCCACGCTCCCTCCCTGTACAGATGTCTGACTGCGGAAAATGGAAGTTTCTGATTGTTCAATATTTCTTTATTAGCGTCTAATCTTGGAATTTCAACCCTGGGCCAGTTTAAAGAATTACCGACTAAATCGTAAAAATAATCGGAGCCTGGAACGACCATTTCAAAACTTTTCCGAAAGAGTTTAAAATTCCACAGAAGGCCTCCCTGCATGATAACCATTGGTTTTCGTTTGACAGCCGCTATTTTCGATCTTTCCTCAAAAACTACAAGCGCGGTCTCAAAGTAAGACCACATATTATTAAGAGGCCCTTCTTTTCCTTTCGGATGGTTTGCGACAAAAATGACCGTACCTTCTTTTGGAATATTTTCCCTGCCGACTATACCAATTTTTGGTCTAACGCTCTCATAACAGGCTGCGATTTCCTCAAGAGAAACCTTCTTTTGTCCAAGCATTTTTATCACCACGCGCTCAATCCTTTTTTGTTCCACGCTACTCGGGTGCCATCCTTGGCAAAGAAAAAAGCAGACGGCCTTTGCGATGGCAGGCCTCAGCTCTTTTATTGCGAAGAATTTCCTGTTCCATTCTTGGGGTAGGGAATATCTGGGAATTGTCAGTCTTTCTGCCATTTAAGAAGAATATTCTAATACTTTTTAGCCCCCAAGCCAACCTCCCCGAATTACAAAAAAGCCATTATATTTAATATAATGCTAGAAAAAGTCAATGAATTTCCTCCTTCTTATTTTTGCTGCCATCATTTTTAGGGTTTATCTGATTCTTCGTGATTCCGTTCCTTTTGCCTACGATATGGGCCGGGATTTACTTTGGGCCAAAGACATCAGTTATTATCATATCCCGACTTTAATCGGTCCTGCCGCCAGCATTTGGGGAATTTATTTTGGCCCGTTTTGGTATTACTTTCTTTCCATTCCGCTTTTCTTATCGGGTGGTAATCCACTTTCGGCCGTTTATGCCACATTTGCAACTATCGTTTCAACTGGTCTATTGGCCTATTTTTTATTTAAAAAATATTTAACAAAACAATACGCGTTAATTTTCTTAACCATTATTCTCTTTAGCGCTGCCCTTATTAATATTTCCACCTTTGCTTTCCATGCCAATGTGTTGCCGCTTTTAACTCTGGTGACCGTCTACCTCTCTTTCTTATCGGTAGTCAAAAATCCGCTATTTCTTGCCGCCGGCTTTCTTTCAGTCAGCCTTATGTTTCATGCCGATCCGGCACCGGCCGTAGTTTTCACTTCTGTGCCTGTTTTTATCTTTCTTTACTTCAAGTTGTATAAAACAAAAGAACTTTTAAAACTTATTACTCTTTCCGTATTTGGATACATTGCGCCCTTCGCGCCGCAAATTTTTTTTGAAATTCGACATAATTTTTTAGAGACAAAATCACTTGTAGCCTATTTTCAAGGCAAAAATCCATCCCTTTCAGGCCAATTACCGCTTGTCCCGCGAATTGTCTCGCGGCTTGATCTTTATTTTGAATTTTTTAAATCTGGTTTTGCCCAAAACAATTTTTTTGCTTGTTTATTTTTAATAATTATAATAATCGGAACTTTTCTTTTCCTAAAAACCAACAAAGATAAAAAATTATCAGTCCTGTTTAAAATTAACCTTTATAGTTTTATTCTTACTTTCCTCATATTCACGATTTTTGTCACGGTGGAAATTAAAAACTGGTATCTTTACGGGGTAACGGTCCTTTTTGCGTTTTTGATAGTTTTTGCGCTTTACGGAGTAAGAAGTTATAAATTTGTTCTCCCCCTATTTTTAACAACTTATGTTTTTCTGAACATTTTGCCGTTTTTTAAAAAAGAAAGAATTGTAATCTCCAGATCCGATCCGGCCCAACTTACCAATCAGCTGAGTGCTCTCAACTTAATCTACAGTGATTCGGCAAACCTGCCCTTTTCTGTTTATACGTTTACACCGTCAATTTACGATTATAATTACCAGTATCTTTTTTGGTGGCAGGGGATAAAATTAGGGAGGGGGCAACCGGAAGATTTTGCCTATTTACCAAACGTACCTGATTATGTCAGAAACAAGGGTATTTATGCTAAAAATACAAAACCGACCGATACAATCTATTTAATCATTGAAAAAGGTAAAGAAAATGAATTTTATACTAAAGAAAATTGGCTTAAAAATTTTGACCGCTATCGGTTAATTTGGGAAAAGAATATCGGCAATGCCGTTATTGTCCAAAAAAGACAAAAATGAAAGTCTCCGTGATTATCCCAAGTTATAATGAAGAACCAACGCTTCTGGCGATAGTTAAAAAAGTTCTATCGGTTCCAATACCTTACGAGACGGAAATCATTGTAGTCGATGACGGGTCAGAGGACAACACTGCCCAAATTTTTGAAAATCTCATCGGCAATCCCAAAATAAAATTAATCACAAATCCCAAAAACCTTGGCAAAGGCGCGTCTATCATCAAAGCCCTAAAAATCGCGACCGGTGGCCTTATTCTAATTCAGGATGCAGACGGGGAATATGATCCGCGAGAGATTCCCAAACTACTAACGCCATTTAAAGACAAAAAAGTCAAGGTAGTTTACGGATCAAGGGTTCTTGAGAAAAACCCGGTTTCACACTGGACTTTCAATTTAGGCGGAAGATTTGTCACGCATGTTGCTAATTTTTTATTTGGTACTCAAATCACCGATGAGCCAACTGGCTATAAAGTTTTCCGGAAAGAAGTTATCAAGAATTTAAAAATTAAATCTAAAGGCTTCGAGTTCTGTCCGGAAGTTACTGCCAAGGTTGCCAAAAAGGGAGTCAAAATAATTGAAGTTCCAATAAGTTACACACCACGCCCGGTCAGTCAGAAAAAAATTAAATGGCGGGACGGCCTGGCGGCAATTTATTATCTTGTCAAATACCGGTTAGTTGATTGACCACTATTTACAAAAAGCGTTTGACTTTTAGTCACCATGGAGAAATACTTAATTTATGGGAAACCGCATAGTCCTCTCTCTATTTTTTTTAGTCTTGCTGTTCCTGGCGATAGGAGGCAGGCGCTATATTTATTTTTCTTACCAACATTTAGGTCCCAAAATTGGCATCAATTTCAATAATATTGCCACAAAAGATTATGTAAATTGGATAAAATTGCAGTCTGGGGAGTTTGAAAATACAAAAAGTGCCGTATTTTTGAATAAAAAAGCCGTCCCCAAAGACATGGTTGCCAATATTGACCCTGATATACTTGGTCAAAACACCGCCAGTGATAACAAATGGATTGAAATCGATCTTTCCGAGCAACGATTATACATGAAGGAAAAGGACCGTACTGTTGGCAGTTTCTTGGTTTCGACCGGCAAATGGGCGCCGACACCGACGGGCCAGGGGCGCATCTGGACAAAACTCCGTTATGCCAGAATGACCGGAGGATCAAAAGCTCTCGGTACATTCTACGATTTACCTAACGTTCCATACACGATGTACTACGATAGGGGTTATGGAATTCATGGCGCTTATTGGCATAATAATTTTGGCCAGCCGATGAGCCATGGTTGTACTAATATGAGGCCTGAGGAAGCGGGCATCGTTTACAACTGGGCCCAGGTTGGTACCCGAGTCGTTGTCCGTCAGTGAGATTTGTTGAAAGATAGTGGTCGTTTGGATTTTCACTTTAATTTTGACTTAAGTATCTGATTTCTGGGATGATAAGCCCGTGAGTTATCTCTTGGCAATTTTAGCGGGCTTCGTTCAAGGCTTGACTGAATTCTTACCTGTTTCCTCCACAGGCCATTTAATAATTTTCGAGAATATTTTCCACATTTCCCAGGAAGATTTTGGACTGGCCTTTGACGCCTCCTTGCATCTGGGCACACTGCTGGCAATTCTAACCTTCTTTTTTAAGGATTATTTAAAAGTTCTTCATTTCAAAAACCGGCTTCTTATAAAACTTATAATAGGCACAGCGCCTGCCGCGATTTTAGGTCTTCTTTTTGAAAAGTCAATCGAATTTCAGGCAAGACAATTATGGGTTCTTGGCCTTTCTCTAATATTATTTAGCCCCGTCATGATTTTGGCGGAAATTTACGGTAAGAAGATCAAAAAAGAGACAAGTGTTACAATCCTCCAGTCCGTATTTATTGGCCTTTTTCAGTCTCTCGCTTTAATTCCCGGTATCTCCAGAAGCGGCGCCACCATCTCTGCGGGACTCTTTGCCGGCCTCAAAAGAGAAGAAGCCGCCAAATTCGCCTTTATGCTCGCGGGACCAATAATAACAGCGGCCGGCGCCAAAAAATTTCTGGATGTTCTTTTGAAAAATAATCTGGCGTCACAAGATCTCAACTTCTTTATTATAGGGATATTCTCTTCAGCCGTTTTCGGCTATCTCACTATCAAATACTTCATCAGATATCTTTCTTCAAAAACTTTATATCCGTTTGTTTTCTATCGGATAATAGTCGGTTTAATCCTTCTGGCAGCTTACATATAAATTCTGTCTCTTGCAAATAGGATATCAGCCCGAACTCTGCTCCTCTGATATAATTCAACTGCCATGGATCCGGTTTCCCAAATTACCGAACTTCGCGAGAGTTACGAAGTCATTGCCAAAAACTTTCAAAAAGAGCGAAAAATCAAAGAGCTTAAAGAACTTGAAGCTCGAAGTCTCAAACCCGATTTTTGGCAGGATGCCACAAACGCGCGAAAAGTCATGAAGAAACTTGCCGCCTTAAACCAGGAAATTGCCACTTATGAATCGCTCGAAAAAGAACTCAAGGATTTAGAGTCAATAACCGGTCTAGAAACCGACCCCAGGATATCACAGTTAGCAAAAAAAGAAGTCGAAAATCTGGCAAAAAAACTCGAAGGTCTGCAAACAAAAATGTTTTTATCCGGACCTCATGACGAAAATTACGCCATTGTCACGATCCATGCCGGTCAGGGAGGAGTTGAAGCTATGGATTGGGTAAAAATGCTCTCGCGCATGTACCAAAAATATTTTTCAAGACAAATTTGGGAATACGAGGTTATCGATGAAGTTCCCGGTGAAGAGGCTGGAGCCAAAACGGTATCAATTCTGGTCAAACAGGATTATAGTTATGGTCTGCTTCGGGGTGAATCCGGCGTGCACCGGCTGGTCCGTCAATCTCCCTTCAACGCCGCCAATCTGCGTCAAACCTCTTTTGCCCTGGTTGAAGTCATGCCGGAAGTCGAAAAGATACCAGAAATTGAAATTAAACCCGAAGATATCGAATTTGAAGCCTTTCGTGCCTCAGGTCATGGTGGTCAGAATGTCAATAAGGTCTCAACCGCGGTCAGACTGAAGCATATCCCAACCGGTATTGTCGTAACCTGCCAGACACAAAGATATCAGGCCCAAAACCGGGAAAATGCCATGAAACTCTTAAAAGCCAAACTCTGGTCGATTCGTCAAAAAGAAGAAGGTGAAGCAAAAGAGAAATTAAAAGGCGGGCATGTCACGCCGGGCTGGGGTAACCAAATACGGTCCTATGTTCTTCATCCTTACAAATTGGTCAAAGATCTACGCACAAACTACGAAACCGCCGATGCCCAAGGCGTTCTGGACGGCGATCTTGATGAATTCATCAAGCACGAATTAACACTGACGTCTTCAGGCGAAAAAGGATAACATCACCACGTTCTGACGACTTGCCCAATTTAAAGCTATATTGATATAATCAAGTGTAAAAGATATGCAAGAGATTAAACTGTCCGGGACCAAAACTCAACTGCGGCCTGTTCCCCAAAAGGTTAGTCTTTTAAAATTCCTGCCAGTCGCGATTATTCTGATAGTTGTCGCGACCGGCGCCACGACCGGACTCGTCTTTTCTTCAAGGAATAAAAATAGCCAGATTCAAACTAAAGCCTCAATCAGCGAGGAAAACCTGCCCAAAGAGCAGAGAGAATCTTTCACTCAAACTTTTCGGGACCAGGCTGAAGGTACTGTAGAGAAAAATGATAAGTTGGACAAATATGCCCAGGGCACCCACAAATTGATTCGCCCCGGCGGTGAAAGCCAAACAGCCTATTTGACATCGAGTGTTTTGGACCTGGACGAGTACGTCGGTAAGAAAGTTAAAGTTTTTGGTGAGACTTTCGGCTCTTCACAGGTTGGATGGCTTATGGATGTCGGCAAAGTCGAGCACATGGAATAATTCTAAAATTTTCCACTTTCCCCATGATTCAGTTTGAACAAGTTACAAAAAAATATCCCAACGGACAAATAGCCCTTGAGGATATTAATCTAAAGATAGACGACGGCCAGTTCATTTTTATTGTCGGTCCTTCTGGCGCCGGCAAATCTTCACTTCTTAAACTGATAACTCGCGAAATCTTGCCCACCAGTGGTCAAGTTTTGATAAACGCGGAAAATACCCGCCAAATACCGGAAAGCAAAATCCCTCTTCTTCGCAGAAAAATCGGTACCGTCTTTCAGGATTTTAAACTGCTGATTAATCGGACCGTTTTTGAAAATGTTGCCGTGCCTCTGGAGGTTCTTTCCAGGAAAGATTCCGAGATTGAAAAGGAAGTCGCCAGTGTTTTAGAAAAGGTCAGCCTTCTTGATAAAGCGGATAATTTTCCGGTTCAACTTTCCGGCGGCGAGGTCCAAAGAACTGCCATTGCTAGGGCTATTGTGGCCAGGCCTCAGATATTGCTGGCCGATGAGCCAACCGGAGATCTTGATCCGCAAACTGCCCGGGATGTTGTTAAGGTTCTTGAAAAAATAAATAAGGAGGACAAAACGACACTCATCATGGCAACCCACAATGTTCAGATAGTTAATCACTTCAAAAAAAGGGTGATATTTTTAAAAGGGGGTAAAATAGTAAAAGACGAAAAAGAGGGGAAATATGACACAGATTAAAAAAACCCTGAAACTCCTTCGAAGAAGTCCTTATCAGGCGCTTGCTGCGGCCCTGGCCATGACCCTGACATTTTTCGTCGCCTCCATCTTCGTTATTCTGGTTATCGGTGGGCAAATCGTTCTAAATTACATTGAACAGCGTCCGCAGATTGTCGCCTTTTTTAAAGATGATGCCAGCCAGTCTCAAATTCGTCAAATAGAAGAACAGATAAAAGCGACCGGTTTAACCCGCGAAGTCAAGTATGTCACCAAAGAAGAGGCTTTAGCGATTTATCGCGAGAGAAACAAAGACGAGCCGCTGCTTTTGGAATCTGTCTCTAGCGATTTTCTGCCGGCTTCGCTTGATATTTCAGTAAAACGCGCTCAGGATATCGCCCAAATTACCCAAATCGTCAAAAGTAATCAAAAGGTCGAGAAAGTAGTTACCCCCGAAAATTTAGTCGAACAACTGGTCAAGTGGACAAAAACGATTCGCCTTGGGGGAATTGTTTTTATCTCTACGCTTCTTAGCGTTTCCTTCCTTATTATAATAATGGTCATCGGCATGAGAATTGCCCTGCGTCGCGATGAAATTTCTATTATGAGTTTAGTGGGCGCCACCCGTTGGTATATCGCGAGGCCTTTCTTTTTGGAGGGTGCGCTTTACGGTCTTGTCGGCGCCACCATTGCCTCCTTTCTAATTTATGCCTTTCTCCTTTATTATTCCCCGAATATTCAGGAATTTTTGGGACCGATCCAGGTTTTTCCAATTTCGCCGCGTTTCTTTATTTATCTTTGGGCAGGCGAAGCGGCGACTGCCGCGGCAGTCGGCATTATCGGGGCAGCAATTGCCCTGTTTCGTTATCTTAAAATTAGATAATATTAAGATTATGACTAAATACTTCCTGCCCAAGGTTGTGGCGTCTGCCCTAATCTCCTGTTTGGTTTTCTTGTTACCCCTCGCAGTATTTGCCCAGTCAGACATTGATCGTTATCAGGAGATTCAAAAGAAGATAGCCGAAACTCAAGCCAAAATTGAAGAACTCCAAAAAACTGAAAGGGATCTTGCCACCCAGATCACCTACATCAACAGCCAGATCAAATTGACCGAACTTAAAATAGAAGAAGCTCAGGCTACAATCGACCAGCTAGAGAAAGAGATTAATGTTTTGGGTTTCAGAATCGGCTACATCACCGATTCGCTATCCCGACTTGAAACTCTTCTAAAACAGCGAATCGTGGCTACTTACCAGCAGAGTTTTATCACGAATCTTGAGCTGATGCTTACCTCACACGATTTTTCCGATCTTATCCTGCGTCTTCAGTACATCAAACAAGTTCAGGAAAACGATAAAAAACTTCTTAGTAACTTACAGCAAACAAAAGCCAATTATGCCAATCAAAAAGACGAGCGTGAAGAAAAACAAACCAAAATCGAAACCGCCAAGAAGCAACTGGACACAAGCGTAGTGCTTTTGGCCAAGCAAAAGAAAGAAAAAGACGATTTCTTGACGTTAACCAAAAACGATGAAAGCAGATATCAGGAAGAATTAAGACGCCTCCAGGCAGACGCCGCTTCTATCTCGCAGGCACTCGGCAATATTGGCGCCAAAATCGGCACAGTAGGAAAAGGTGACATCATCGCTTCGGTCGGCTCCAGTGGTTGTTCAACCGGTCCCCATTTGCATTTTGAAGTTTTCACAGGTGCCAAAGTAGAAGGTGGCAAGATTATCGGCAGTCGTGTTGACCCTAAGCCTTATCTTGAGGATGCAAAATATCAAAAGCCGATCCCTAATTATCCCCAAAATGTCACCACCTGGTACGGCGAAACTTACTTTTTAGGAGTCCATACCGGCATTGATATTGCCGATCCTTTTGGCACGCCAATTCGAGCAATTGATGGGGGAGAAGCCTACTTTACCTCTGCTCCTTGTAGTTATAATATTCCTGGCGGAACTCCGCTCGGTAAAGGCATCGTCGTTGACCACAAAAACGGCCTGGTTACCCTCTACTGGCACATTCCATAAATACGAGTAACTACGAGGTCCGACCTGGTAATTGCCTGGTAATTGTAACAACCCCCAAAAGGGGTCGGACCCCTAGCAATGATTTACACACCAGGTGTGTTTTACGTTTACACATCGGGATATTTTTTAATCATTGACAAAACCTAGCGAACTCTTTATTTTTTGAGCTAGTGCCCAAAAAAGTTGTCTATCTTTTTGCTCTTATTTTCTTTCTACTTTTTCATCCGTCAGCCTTTGCCGCAACTGTAGTTATCAATGAATTTTTAGCCAACCAATCATCAGGTCAAGATGAATGGGTCGAATTTTACAATCCAGACCACCTTGATTTGGCTGAATACTGGATAGATGATGATACTGATTTCGGCAGTGATTCAGGCAACAGTTCTAAAAAACAATTAACCGCCGTCAGCTTAAATGTTGCCAATTCGACATTTCCTTACGTTACCTTGAGTTCTTTAATGTTTAACGATACTTGCAGTTCTTCTTGCGATTATGTTGTTTTATTTTCTGCGGATGGCTCAATAATTGACCAGTTTCAATATACTTCAGAAATGATTGAACAAGAAGGCAAAACAATCGGTCGTTCACCAGATGGTACAGGGGATATGGTGATTTTAGCTTCCATGACCCAAGGAGCACCCAACAGTCAAGCTGAGCCTTCGCCCTCATCAATCCCAACCCCCACACCCACGCCTGCCCCAACCCCTACCCCCACCCCTACCAAATCTCCAACTCCTACTCCTAAAACCACCCCAACATCAATTTTGACAAAATCGCCGTCACCCACACCCAAAAATTCTCCTGCGGTTTTAGGAGAAACCCAAGATAGCTTGCAATCTCCAACCGAAGAATCTACCCCAAGTCCATCCGCAAATCCAACCAGTACATCACCTTCCAAAACCAAAATAGCAGCAATACTTACCGGCTCTGGAGCAATCTTGATTGGGTTCTCTGTCGGATTTTACTTATGGTATAACAAGGTCCTGGCCAGGAAAGAAGAAGATCAAAATCAGCCTGATGAAAAAGAATCAAACTAGCGCCATTTTAGGTAGGTGGCCGCCTGTTTTTTTATGGGCGGCAGTTATTTTTGTTTTTTCCTCAATAGAGCAGGTTCAAGTCAGCCAGTTTTTTATTTGGGATTTTGTCGCCAAGAAAATTGCCCATGTTACAGAATATGCGATATTTTTTGCCTTGTTATTTCGCGCGACAAACGGCAGATGGCTCTCGTCTTTTTTTCTGACAATACTCTACGCGTGCTCGGACGAATTTCATCAAAGCTTTGTCCCCGGCAGAACAGCCAGCCCCCTGGATTTGGGTTTTGATCTGTCCGGTGCTAATATAGCAAGCTATATAATATGGAAGCTAAAACAACTTCGCCCCGGCAAACCCAAAAAATAGCCCAAGAACTAGGAAAAACCTTAAAAAGCGGTGAGGTCATTGCCTTATACGGAGATTTAGGTGTCGGCAAAACAGTTTTCGTCCAGGGTTTAGCCCACGGCCTCGGCATTAAAAGAAGAATTCTCTCTCCGACATTTGTTTTCATGCGCTCTTACCCGCTTATCTTAAAAGGTAAACCTCTCACTTTCTATCATTTGGATCTTTACAGAGGACAAAGCATGCAGGATTTCAAGGCTCTTGGCCTTGATGAAATTTTCGAGGAAAATTCGATAGTCGTTTTGGAATGGGCCAATAAGATTAAAAACATTCTTCCCAAAAAACGAATCGATGTTTTTCTCAAGATAATCGACGAAAAAACCAGAGCAATCGAGATTAAAAAGTATTAACACAAATTTTAGCCATGGTGTGATTTTGTGTTAAGTTTATAAATATCCTATGGCAATAAGTAGCATAAAAAAAGCAGCAGCGATACTCAAAAATGGGGGAGTCGTCATTTTTCCGACCGACACCGTCTATGGCCTCGGTTGTCGTTTTGATAACCGGAATGCGCTCGATCGCATTTATCGAATCAAGGGCACGCCCAAAACTCAGCCTTTTCCGATTCTGGTTTCCGCTGCCTCCCAAGTTGAAAAACTCGCTAACCTCAATGACGTTGCCCAAAAACTCATCGAAAAATACTGGCCGGGTGCTTTAACCATTGTCCTCCCCGGCTTGTCTACCAGTTCCAAACCGGGTTTGAATGCGGAAAAAATCGGTTTTCGTATGCCTGATTCTAGTCTTGTTCAATCACTTATCGAAAAAGTCGGTGTTCCGCTAATCGGTACTTCCGCAAACTTCCATGGCCACCCTGCTTCAAAAACTTACCAAGATCTGGATCCGGACTTTGTTAAACTCGCAGATTTTACAATTAAAGGTAAATGCACTTTTGGTATAGAATCAACAGTTATAGATGCCACAAGTGATCCTTCCAGGATCTTGAGGAAAGGAGCCATCTCACTACGATGATACGTATCATCGTAGTAAAAATAATTAAAGATGATTTTAAAAATTGATACAACCAAAAGAGAAGAAGCCACGGTCGAGCTCAAAGATCCTAAAACCGGTAAAGCGGATAAACTAATCCAAAAACAAAAACTCGGCTCGCAAGTTCTTTTGCCAATGATTGTCAAAATCTTAAAGAAAAACAAAGTGGATTTTAGCGATCTTTCGGCAATCGAAGTTAACCCCGGTCCGGGATCTTTTACCGGTACTCGCGTTGGAGTTGCCGTTGCCAACGCTCTCGGTTTTGCCTTAGACTTACCAGTAAATGGTCAAAAGGGTAAAATAGTTGTGCCCATATACGAAAAGTCAAAATTCGATTAGTCCACCAGTGTCACCTCCGAGGTGGGCTTTGACTCCTCGGAGGTGGAATAATTAGGCTATGAGTAAAATCTTAGTCACCGGCGGAGCCGGTTTCATCGGATCATATGTCACAAAGTTACTTGCCGATTCCGGTCACAAAGTTGTCGTCTTGGATAACCTCTCTCACGGATTTGCCGAAAATATCGATCGTCGCGCAAAGTTTATTGCCGGTGACATTAAGGACAAGAACAAAACTAAAAAGGCACTGGAGGGGGTTGACGCAATTATCCACTTAGCCGGTTTAATCGTCGTCCCGGAATCAGTCAGCGACCCGATTAAATACGCCGATAACAATGTTCTTGGCACAATCAATCTTCTCAATTGCGCCAATGAAACGGGTTGCAAAAAAATTATTTTCTCATCATCTGCCTGTGTTTATGGCACAGCGGATAAATTACCAATCACAGAAGATGCACCCGTCCGTCCGGACAATCCTTATGGGGCAACTAAAGCATCAATTGAAGCGTTTTTACAAAGTTATCATGCGAACTTTGGTTTTGATGTCACAATTTTGCGCTACTTCAACCCTTACGGCCCCGGCAAATTGTATCCGCCGATAACCCATGCCGTTCCCAATTTTGTAATGGCAACTTTGGCTAAAAAGCCCATCCCTCTTTATTGGCAGGGGAAGCAAATACGCGATTTTATTTATATTGAAGATTTAGCCCGTGCCCATATCGATGTTCTGAAATTGTCAGGTTTTAACGTTTTTAACATCGGCACCCAAAAGGGGATTAAGGTCAAAGATGTAGTTGACGAGATCTTTAAGATCGCAGGTTACAAAGTTCCCATAAATGATCTTGGCGCGCGCCCAGGCGACGTCCCCGCCAGCTTTGCCTCAAGCGCCAAACTGGCAAAAGCTGTCGGCTGGCGGGCCAAAGTCTCCCTCCCCGAAGGCCTCCGCCGCACCATCGACTACTACAGACAAAACCACTAACCAGATCCGCCTCCATAAAGGCACACCAAGTGACCCTTCTTGACCAAACCGCCTAGTCCTTCCGCTACACATTTTAAGCAACGAACTACGAGGTCCGACCTCGCAGTTACAGTAGTATAATCAGATCATGCCTTCCAAACACTCAGTTAAATTATACATTGAGAACGGGATCTACCATGTTTACAACCGTGGTGTTGAAAAAAGAACTATCTTTCAAGATCACGACTACAAAGTCTTCCTTCACTATTTGAAGCGCTATTTATCTGAGCCAAACAACGAGGTCGGACCTCGTTGGAAACTTCGGTGGAACCAAGGCCTCCACGAGAAGTTGCATTTAATGGCATATTGCTTGATGCCGAATCATTTTCATCTGTTACTTAAACAGTTTTCAAAAGAAGCAATAACTACTCTCATGCGATGTCTTTCGAATTCGTACACCAAATATTTCAACGAAAAATATGATCGAGTAGGCCCCCTCTTCCAGGGGAAATTTAAGGCTGTTTTAGTTGAAAATGATAATTATCTTTTGCACTTGACACGCTACATCCACCTGAATCCTATCAACCATCGAGAAAGTACTACGAGGTCCGACCTCGTAGTACTGGCAAAATTCAATTACTCAAGCTACGCCGATTACTTAGGAAAAAGGCATACTCAGTGGCTTAATGTTAAAGAGGTATTAAATTACTTCAATAACCCTACATCTCTCAATATCTATAAGAAACATTCGTATAAAGAATTCGTAGAAGATTTTGCTATTGATTCCGGTTCCGCACTTCAGGAACTAGTGATTGAATAGTAGCTACGAGAACTACGAGGTCCGACCTCGTTGAAAACTCAAATTCTTACCGCTTGACAACTTATAATTATTGCTATAAAATGCGCAAACTAGCTCAGATTACTGCCTTTCTACTGCCAACTGCCTCACTTAATTTTTATAAAAATGCAATTAAGAAAACTTATCTACCTTCTATCCATTTTAGTTACGGTTATTTCATTTGTGGCTATTCTAAAAGTCACCTACGCCACAAGCGTCACTATTAAGGACAACGCTGCCGGAAGCCAGAATCAAGTCAATGTAGAATCTTCTGATCAGACTAATATTAACCAGAGCAATCAGTCAAACGTCAACAACAACGTTGACGTCAATTGCAACTCGGGACAAAACAGCGCCAGCGGCAATACCGGCGGAAACGGGTCGATCAGTACCGGGGACTGTAGCGCCAACGTGGGCATTTCCAATAATCTAAACAACAATCAAGCCAATATTAATTGTCCAAATTGCCAAACACCGACCCCGACACCAAAACCCTCATTACCAACTCCCACTCCAATATCTCTACCAGGTCAAGGTGGTGGGCCATCAGCTGGAGGTGATGAGGGAGCAGCCAGTGGACCGTCAGGCGAAGGTCAAGCCACCCAGCAGGTACTTGCTGCAGCCGGTGTTGCCCAGAACGCGCTTCTTTCTTCCATCGGATTTGGGCTGATCATTTTTGGTCTATGGCAAGCTCAAAACGCACTCGCAAAAAGAGCGCAAAGGGTCTAAAATTTCCAGCTTATACCCGTCATTTTCTCAGCCTGTTTTTGATTATACTGGGGGCTGGGATTATGCTTTTTACTGCCATCAGCAAAAGCGCAGCCCAAGTTCTACCTCAAAACGAACCCCAGCAAACTCAATTCTTGGAAAAACCAGCAAAACTCTACATCCCGAGACTTGCCAAAATTCTCTATATTTCCGACGGTCAAGTAGTTGACAACCGCTGGACTATCTCCGAAACAGGGGTCTCCTATCTTACGACATCGGCAATTCCGGGCCAGGTTGGCAACAGTGTCATTTACGGCCACAATCGCAATGAAATTCTGGGAGATCTGCCTCAAGTCGTAGATGGCGATCCCATCTATGTAATTTTAGAAAGTGGTGACTTTGTCAAATACCAAGTTGCCGAAACCAAAGTAATCCAGCCGTCCCAAGTCGAAATTTTAAATCAATCGGCAGATTCAAGACTAACGATTTACACCTGCACCGGCTTTTTAGATACTGCCCGATTTGTGGTTGTGGCCAGGCAAGTAGGTCTGATATAATGACTTTTAGTGAAAAAACTGCTCCCCGCCTTTCTCGCTTTTCTGCTAATCTTTTTTATCTCTCCTGTTTGGGCGCAAACGCCCCCATTTTCCGTCAACAACGCCAACCGAGTTCCTGGCCAAATTCTGGTTAAATTTAAAAGCGGGACTTCCCAGAGTTTTATCAACGAAAATCTAATCAGATTTAATGCCAGAATTGCCTCTCGGATTGAAAGATTAAACGTCTTAGCGCTTAATGTCCCAATTTCTCAAGAAGATGTTATAATTTCTGCCCTTTCCAAAATTCCCAGTGTCGAATTTGCCGAACCAGACTTTGTCGCCAAAGCCCTTACCGCAACTTCCGATCCGTCATTATCCAGCCAGTGGGGCATGTTTAAAGTTGTGGCAGCTGCCAATCCCGACCCCAGCGCTTGGAATATTACAATCGGCAGCGCAACTGCAAAAATTGCCGTTTTGGATACTGGTATCGATCAAGATCATGAAGATTTAGCTGCCAAAGTTGTCGCCAACCAAAACTTCACGTCAAGCCCAACCATTGATGATCTCTATGGCCATGGTACCCATGTCGGCGGCATCGCTGCGGCCATTACCAATAACGCAACAGGAGTGGCCGGCCTTGGCTACAACTCCTCCCTGATGAACGTAAAGGTGCTGGACGATAGCGGTTCCGGTTATTATTCATGGATTGCCAATGGCATTATTTGGGCCACAGATAACGGTGCCAAAGTTATCAATATGAGTTTAGGCGGATCAAGCGGTTCGTCGACACTTCAAAACGCCGTTAATTACGCGGTCGCCAACGGGGTAGTTGTTGTGGCCGCAGCCGGCAATAGCGGCAATTCGTCTCGAACCTATCCGGCCTATTATTCAAATGTCATCGCGACTGCTGCAACCGACTCAAATGACGTCAAAGCCGGTTGGTCAAGCTATGGCTCATGGGTAGATGTAGCCGCTCCCGGGGTTAACATCTATTCCACTTTCCCGAATCACCCGTATCAAATCAATAAGGCGCTAAGTTACGATTACGGTTCTGGAACTTCCATGGCCACGCCGCATGTTGCGGGTTTGGCTGCTCTTGTTTGGGCAACAGGAATTTGCGCAACCAACACCTGTGTCAGGGCACAAATTGAAAATAATGCCGATGCAATCACAGGCACTGGCACTTACTGGACTTATGGCCGCATCAATGCTTATAAATCAGTCGGCGGTACGTCGCCAAGTCCATCGCCATCGTCAACACCTACTCCAACTCCCACACCCACTCCAACTCCAACACCGGTACCGGCGCTAACCATGCGTGTTTCCGATATTTCTATGTCGTATACAGCAATTTGGAAGTGGCGTAATGTTTACACCAAAGTCACGGTTTTGGACCAAAACAATAATCCCGTCTCTAGCGCCAATGTCTCACTTACAGTAACCCTACCATCCTCAAACACAGCAACCAGTTCAGGATCAACAGGCAGCAATGGGACTATTACCTTCAAGGTAAGATCCAAAGAAACCGGCACTTACACATCAACCGTTATGGGCGTCACCAAGACAAACTATACTTACGATGCGGCAAGCTCCATCACAACTCAAACAGTGTTGGTCATTTGACATCCCTCTAATAAAGTTATATAAATAGCCTTGCCCTGCCCGATCTGACATCAATGAATCAGACGGACAACGAATTCTCTACAGTTAAAATTACGCCCCAGCTACTTGCCCAAGTTATTGATGCTCTCAAGAATAAAGCGTATGGGAGTGTTGAAATCTACATTCAAAATTACCGGGTTGTCCAGATTACTGAACGAACTATTACCAAGGTACAAACTGCCAGAAGTTTTAAAAAAATCATAACTGGCCAAAATGACAACTCGGTCAACAAGGTTCACTCAAGGCAAGTTGAATCTCAATTGTGAAAAAAATTCTGTTTCTACTGCCGATTTTTCTTTTGAGTTTTGCCATTTTCAAAAGTGCCTTCGCTAAATCTTCTTTGGAAGTTGCCACGGATCCCAGTTTTTCCAGTCAAACATTAAATTTTTCTCCCGGCCAAACAATTTATGTGCGGACGCTAGCCGGAAACGACGGTCGCGACAAACATCTTCTCAATCTGCGCGATAACCAATATAATTTTCTGCAAAGTTACGATTTAGCCAGAACAAGCGACAATCAGTTCTCCACAAGTCTTACAGCCCCCCAGGTCGAGGGCTATTATTCGCTTGAGGTGCAAATCGAATCGGGCAGCAATGTGGCAACTTCTGTCAAAACAATCAAGGTCGGCAGTCCCGCAAGTGCCAATGTCAAAGTCAATGTCAAAAGCGAGGTTAAAGGGCAGTCGGTGACTGTCAATGACAACGCTGATAAAAACGATGCCATTCAATCTCCATCAGCAGGTCCTGCCGCACAAGACGCCTCAAACTGGCGATCGGTCCCAGATCAGGAATTACTTGAAAATCCCGATTTTACCTTTGGAGAGCCCCCAAGCTTCTTTTTGCAAATTGAACAGTTCTTTGCAAAAATTTGGGAAAGTTTTTGGCCGTTTTAGTCAATAACAATAAACTAGAAACCGGAAACTTGAAATCAACATACAACTCATAGTCATGTAAGCAGTTTCTTACTAAAACTTCTCCACCTCCGAGGTGGATTGAATAACGGAGATTGGGAACTTGACAAACAATAATTTTCATATATAATTACCACATAGTTATTAATTAAAAGATACTGCCCAGCTGTCCAAAAAACGCTGGGTTTTTTAATCGCCAAATGTCACAAAACACAAAGCAAAAACAAACCCTAACTTTAAGTCCAGACTGGTTCACCATGTTTGTTTCCCAAATCGTGGATTATGGCGCCAAAGTTAGACAAAATAGTTTTAAGATGGTTGACTTTAAATCGCTCAATCCCTTCAAGAACGCCAGCGTTGACAAATTAACAAGTATTCTCAAAAAGGCAACCACCCTTGCCAAAAAGCGCGCACTGCTGCTGGTGCTTGTAATAGCCGCGCTTTCCTTATTTGCCATAGTCAGGGTTAAAGGTACGCCCCAAAATCCGCTAACTATTGCCGGTTCGCAAACTGACTTTTCACCCCAGACACAGATATCAGTTAATCGGAAATTTGAAATTCCGATTAGGAATGCAAAAGGCGCAGACACCGGCGACAAACTGGCAGTAACACTAACAACCATTGACAGCTCCAAAAAAATTCTCATCCAAGGCAAGCCGGCAACCGCCCGCGACACCAAAGCCTTCCTTATCCTTAATTTGGAAATTGAAAATTCGATAACTAACCAGCTGACTGTCAGGCCGGTTGATTTTATCCGGTTGGTTGACGAACAGAACCGAAGCTTCGCGCCGGATGTGCACAACAATGAGGTTACGGTTGAACCGGTTTCCATTAAAAAAACCCGTGTTGGTTTTGTGGTTGATGAGGAAAAGAAGAATTTTAAATTCTTTTTTGGCGAGATAAGCGGCGAAAAGCAAACTATCGAAATCTCGATTTAGTTTTATTTGTGTCTTGACAAGGCTGGACGGGCCCTGTTAAGCTTTAGCAAGCTAGAAAACTGAATAGTTTTTGAACCGACCGCAAACGGAGGTTTGTTTCTTAGGTCAAATGACCTAGGGGATAAACCTCCGTTTTTTTGAATTGCGAATTGCGAACTATGAATCGCGAATTAATAAAAGTTTTCAATATTTCGAAGTTCATAATTCGAAGTTCAAATTTCTGAAGAAAGGGGGTGAAAACAAAATATGCACAAACTTCTTTATAAAGCAGGTACCGGTCTCGCAGCAGCAGCAATAATTGCGCAGGGTTTCGCAGGTGTAGCTTTGGCAAGTTTAGACGTTGAAATCTCCGGAAACGGAGCAAACAGCGATAACACTGCTAACGTTGCAGTATCAACTGATACTCAAGTTACGCAGAATAACACCGCTAACATCACAAACAACGTCAATGTCTCAGCAGACACCGGCGCAAACGACGCCAACAAGAATACAGGCGGAGATGTAGACATTACTACAGGCAATGCCACGACAACTGTTGGTGTTTCAAACACTGCAAATTCAAATGTTGCAGACGTTAACGGATGTTGCCCAAGCGATCTAAACGTTAAGATTTCTGGAAACGGTGCTAAGAGTGACAACGATGCAAATGTCGCAGTCAAAAACAGCACATGGGTTGACCAGAACAACTACGCCAAGATCAAGAACAACGTTGACGTAGATTCCGACACCGGCAAGAACGATGCCAACGGCAATACAGGCGGCAGTGTATCCATCACAACCGGAAATTCCTCAAGTGACGTTGCTGTTTCTAACACGGCAAACAAAAACGTTGCAACAGTAGGCAATGGTTCCGGAGGCGGATCACTCTCAGTTGTTATTTCTGGAAACGGTTACAAGAGCACTAACACTGCAAATGTAGCAGTAGCATCTCTAACAGGTGTTCAACAGAATAACAGAGCAAAGATCACCAATGACGTTGACGTCGATGCAGACACCGGCAAGAACGATGCTAACCACAACACCGGCGGAGATGTAGAAATCTTAACCGGCAATGCGGATGCAGAAGTTGATGTTTCCAACTTGGCAAACTTCAACTTTGCGGATGTTGATTCTTGCGGCTGTATTCTTGACGGAACCGTCAAAATAGCCGGCAACGGTGCAAAGAGCGACAACGACGCAAATGTAGCGCTTGCTAGTGCCAAGGTAATTGGCCAAAACAATGACTACTCTTGCGGTTACGGTCATAGAGGTGGAAACGACGTGAATTCTTCTTCTGAGAATGGTCACAAGTCTACACCATGCAATGACGTAAATGTCGATCTGGACACCGGTAAGAACGACGCAAACGGCAATACTGGCGACCCTGGTGGTGACCCATCAGTAACAACCGGTAATGCTGAAGCCGATGTAGTGGTCGAGACAACTGCAAATTCCAACGTTGTTGGAGATGCGGATTTCGATTTTGACTTCCCTGAGATAGATCTTGGCGGAAGTTCAGCGTCGCTACTTTTGTTGCTTTTGGCTTTCTTTAGCTAAAGAGCAAAATCCTAATTCTTGGAGGCTTTGCCCAAAGGGTTGGAGTCTCAAAACAAGAACTCTGAGGGTAAACCTCCAAGAATGAAGGGGTATAAATAACAATTGACATTTGACAATTAACAATTGACAGGAGTTAATTTCCCGAAATTCTGCCCGCAAGATAAAAATACTTAATTAGGAAATACTAACTTGATAAGATTTGTAAAAAAATTAAGAAAAGTTTTTATAAGCTGGGTGCTTGTTTTTGCACTTGTTTTGGGAACGCCTACTTTTGTATTTTCGCAGACTGCACCGGATCCCCTTACACCTCCTGATCCGATAACTGCACCAGAACCATTGAATATTTCGCCGCCTCCTGCACCGACACCGCCGCCAGCGCCCACACCTCCGCCTCCAATAGTATTTCCATCGCCAAGCCCATTTCCGAGCCCCTCACCCATAGTTGCGCCTTCGCCATTGCCGACTACTCAGCAAACTTCAGGGTCAACAGACCAAAACCAAGGTTCTACTACCCAAACCAGAAATAGGAACAGCACAAACGAGGGCACAACCGCAAACAGCACGCCCACGGTTTCCGCGGACACAGGCCACAGTTCTTCGGGTAACACTGGCGGCAATACAGCCATTGCAACAGGCAACGCAACTGCAGCAGGTGTCATTACATCCACTGCAAATGGTGCGGTAGTAACAGCAGGCAGCGGTTCCTCATGCAGTGCCTGTGTTCCTTCGGCATCTGCGACAAACAGCGGAAACGGTGCCGATTCGACCAATAATTCTTCCGCTTCCACTTCAAATAATACGGATGTGGATATCAACAACACCGCGGTTATTGTTAACAATGCTAATTTTGAAGCCGACAGCGGCCACAACAACACTTCTTACAATACGGGCGGGGACTCCGATATCATTTCAGGCGATGCCAATGTTTCGGCAACCGTAATTACCAACGCAAATTCCGTTAATTTGGGCATTTATGAATTTGATGTTGTTGATAACCACACAGGGGATATAATCTTGGGGCAAAATCTGGAAAATTGCGTAAACTGTACCTCCGGTTCAACTTCGGCAGAAAACTCGGGGAACGGTGCCGATTCTACAAATGATGCAACGGCTTCTTCAAATTCGACCACAACCGAAACCATAAACAATGATGCGGATGTTGTAAACAATATTAATATTGATGCCGACAGCGGTCACAATAAGGCAAATTACAATACAAACGGCGATTCCAACATTACGACCGGTGATGCCAATGTTGTTGCCAATGTTGTAAACGCAGTCAACACAGTTGTAGATGGCGTTGTTTATACAGTCAATATCTTCGGCGATTTGGTCGGTAATATAATTTTGCCCGACCAAAACTCTCAGGCCGACAGTGGTTGCGACAATTGCTGTGGTGGCGATGTCTTGGCGTCCAACACAAACAATGGTGCAGACAGCACCAATACAACGACTGCCTCAGTATCTTCGACTTCAACAACAACTCAAACTAACAATGCCACTATCAATAACAATTTGAACCTTGATGCCAATTCCGGAGGGAATCAGACAAGCTTTAACACAGGTGGCGATAATTTGGTTGAGACAGGGGATGTTTCAGTTGATGCCAATGTGATTAACGTTGCCAACGTCAATGTTGCAGGAACAGCTTGTGACTCACCTGTTTATATGGTCTTTATTAACGACCCAAATGGTAACTGGCAAGGGCAAATCGCCGGAGCAGGTCCTGGAACTTATTTCTATACTTCGGATGGCCTCATTTATGTGGTTGGCGAAAATGGTGATTTAATCGCCGTTAATTCCGGCAATGGTGCGGGTTCAACAAGCACTTCGACTGCCACACAGTCCAGCGATACCAACATTACTCAGAACAATACCGGCACGATCACCAACAACATCAATATCGATGCCAATACCGGTGATAACCAGGCTTCTTACAACACGAATGGTGACTCAAGCGTTAAAACCGGTGATGCCAATATCTTTGTCAATGTCGTAAACTTTATTAACTCCAATTTCTCCGGCCGCAAAATTGTCATGACTTTAGTTAACGTCTTTGGTTCTTGGCTTGGCCATTTCGTGCCGCCGGGATTTAGCGCGCCGACAAACCAGGCGCAGGGGGATAATCCTGACACATCCAGCCAATCACAATCAGGCGGTCAGCAAGGATCAGGCGGATCCGGTGGTTCATCCTCATCAACTTCGTCAGGATCCGGCAGTCAGCCAATAGTTGGTAGTATTGCCTCCGGCGCAAGTTCCGTCTTTACCGGACTGGTTGGTGGCGCAAGAACAGAAAAAATTGTTCAAGACGACAACTCCATAGCCCTTGGTCTATCATCCAATGGTCAGGACAACCAAACACAAGAAGATTCATCACTTGGTTTCAAACTATTATTGTTTGCAATTCCGCTAATTTTTATCGGGTTCTTTTTAAGAAGACTACTCGCGCGTTCTCAATCCTGAAAATATTAAATTAAAGCTGTAATTATCTTCTATGTATCTTCAGGATAAACGCGTTTGATAGTCTTTAGATCATTTTGACCGTCTTGACGCATTCATTGATACTTTTTACAATTTGTGTGAAATTTTTTTTCACTGAGGTGTGGAAAGATGGAAGAATTCTCGAAATTATTAAAGCTGATTGAAGAAAGAAAGCCAAAAATCGGCATAATCGGAGCCGGTTATGTTGGACAGTCCGTTGCCCGTGGTGCACTATCAGTAGGTTTTGAAGTACTTTGTTATGATATCGACCGTTCCAAAATTACGTCTATCAATCATCAAGGAATAAAAAATTTGTCCGCGACGGACAAATTCGAAGACTTAAAACACCGCCACGTTATTTGCATTTGTGTCCCTACTCCCATTACCAAAAAAAAGAAACCAGATCTTTCAATCCTTACCAAAATTTTAACAAAGCTTGAAAATCAGCTGCAAATCGGTCAGTTGATTATCATTGAAAGCTCGGTTGCTCCTGGAACGACCAGAAATCTTGCACTTCCTATCCTCGAGCGCTCTAAGCTAAAAACTGGCGAGGATTTTTTCCTTGCCCACTCACCTGAAAGAATTGATCCGGGCAATTTTGATTTCACTATTCAAAATACCCCTAAAATCGTAAGCGGCATAGATGATAAATCAAAAAAACTTGCAATCGCATTCTATGGCACTTTTGTCCAAAAAATTGTTCCTGTTTCCACGGTCGAAGTTGCCGAAATGACCAAAGTCTTGGAAAATACCTTTCGTCTTGTTAATATCAGTCTCATCAATGAAGTTGCTGCCTTTGCCAAGGCCAGCGGCATCGACATTTGGGAAGTAATTGAAGCGGCAGCAACAAAGCCCTATGGATTCTTGCCCCATTATCCCGGACCGGGCGCTGGGGGAGACTGCATTCCGGTTTTGCCGTATCATTTAATCGACGCCGCCAAAAAACAAAATGTCAAACTGAAAATTGTCGAGGCCGCAGCTCGCGTCAATGAAACACAACCCCAAAAGATAGCCCAAAAAGCGATTCAACTCATAAATGGCAAAACTAAAAATGGCAGCCCCAAAGTATTACTAGTAGGTGTTTCCTACAAGCCGGAAATCGCAGATACCCGTCAGTCACCGGCCATCAAAATTTGGCAACACCTTAAAAAATCCGGTATCTCTGTGGTTTTTCATGATCCCTATGTTAAACAAATCAACGGCTCAACATCTCAAAAATTAACCTTAAAAACAGTCGAAAGCTGCGATGTGGTAATAATTACAACTCATCATAAAAAAATTGCTTATCGCCAACTTTTGAAAAATGGAACTCCGATAATCGATACCAGAAATATTTTCGAGAACCTCAATCACCCCAATATTCACAGGATCTAGTAAATTCATCTTGCAATAACCCGCCTTCTAATATAAAATATTGGCTCTGCCCCCAAATTATGCGAATTCTTGTGACCGGCGGCGCCGGATTCATTGGCACGAATCTTGTTAGAAGCCTTTTAGAACAAGGTCACGAAGTTATCGTACTCGATAATCTGATTACCGGTCACGTCAAAAACGTCCTTCCTTTTATTGCCAATCCGAGGTTTACTTTTATTGAAAAAGATATTATCAATCCTTTTGTCTCTGCCAAAAATGAAATCCTCACCGTTGACCAAATTTATCACCTTGCTTGCCCGACAGGTGTTAACAATCTTGGGTCACTTGCCGAGGAGATGCTTTTAACCTGCGCGATCGGCACTAAAAATGTTCTTGAACTTGCGAAGGTCCATAAGACTCGTTTTCTATTTACCTCCTCATCCGAAGTTTATGGAGATCCGGAAGTTTCGCCTCAAAAAGAAGAGTACACTGGAAATGTTGACCCGACTGGTTTCAGAAGTCCATACGAGGAGGGCAAGAGGTTCGCCGAAAGTCTGATAATATCTTATGTGCGAAAATACAATCTCGATGCCACAATCGTCCGCGTTTTCAATACCTATGGACCACAAATGTCCCCGAAGGACACTCGTGTTATTCCCCGACTCTTGCGCCTGGCTTTAACTAAAAAGCCATTAACCATTCATGGAAAAGGTCTTCAGAGAAGAACTTTCTGTTATGTCGACGATTTTGTTAAGGGTTTAATTTTGGTAATGGGAAAAGGCAAAAAGGGTCAAGTGTATAACTTAGGATCTGAATCGGAATTTTCTATTATCGAACTTGCTCAAATAATTTTAGAAATGACCAAAACAAAAAGCACCTTTAAATTTACAAAGCGCCCCGCCCATGACCACCAAATGCGTCTTCCGGCATTAGAAAAGATTAAAAAATTAGGCTGGCGTCCCAAGACTTCTCTTAAGGAGGGCCTTAAAAAAACTATCAATTTACAGACGGAATCTGCAAGTCTTGTTCACAAAGACTCGATGGGCAAAAAGGAGGAAAAATGGCAGCAATACCCGGCTTTTTAGGAATTCCAGGAATCAATGTTACATTCTGGAGTACTATCGGAGCCTTAAGATTTTTACAGGAAAAAATTTTGCACCACGAAAAGCAGACTAGATCTGAAAAAAACCTGACACGTTGGATGAAAAAAAATGTTGTTGCCGTTGCGATCGCCGCCCGAAACGAAGAACATGCCTTGCCTAGAACACTTAGATCTCTAAAAAATCAAGTAAGACCAAGAAACATCTTTGTGGCTTCCGATGGTTCACGAGATAACACCGCAAAAGTGGCCAGAAGGTTTCGGGTGAACGTTACGGAGCTTTATCCGAACCGAGGCAAAGCAGGCGCTTTGGTCAGCTTAATTGAAAAATTTAAACTTTTAGATAAGTATCTTTTTATTCTTTTTGTCGATGCCGACACTCATATTAATCGCAATTATCTTGTCGAAGCCATACCATTTTTTGCCGATCCTGATGTAGTCGCTGTTGCCGGTCACGGTAAAACTGCCTGGAGAAAACATCCTTATCCTTGCTGGAAAATGTTTTTTGCTTCTTACCGGGATCGTCTCTACAATTTTTTACAATACACAATTCGCTGGGGTCAAACATCCAAATGGTTAAACGTTTCTCCAATTATTCCGGGCTTTGCTTCAATCTACAGAACATCAGCTCTTAAAAAAATCGACATCGCCACACCCGGATTGGTTATCGAAGATTTCAACATGACTTTTCAAATTCATCACAAAAAATTAGGTAAAATTGCCTATCATCCGAAAGCTTATGGCATTGCCCGCGACCCGACAAACTTTAGAGATTATGCAAACCAAGTAAAAAGATGGAATCTGGGCTTCTGGCAAACCGTTATTAAACACGGTATTTGGCCAAGTATCTTCTCGCTTACTTTAGTTACTTTTGTCAGCGAGTCTCTTTTGACTGCCTTTGTCTTTTCTTTGTTTCCGTTTATTTTTGTAATTTTACTGGTTAAATATTTTGGCCAGTTTTTCCCCGAGCAAGTCACTCAACTTGCTTTATCAGTCGGATCATATGTCACCTTGCTAGAAATTTTTGCCGTGTTCTTTATAGCCGATTATTTGATTACTTTTATTGTTGCCGTTTTTACCAGACGACCTCAACATTTATTTTACGGCCTGGGTTTCCCGTTTCTGCGTTTTGTTGATGCTATACTGATCCTTTGGAGTTTACCTTTGGCTTTTATTACCAAATCCAAAGGCTCCTGGGTAAGCCCAAAACGCTAAATGCCCAAAGATATGCCTTCTTGCTTTACTTGGTGGCGTTATTGCTGTTGAGTATGAAGCCAAAATTGCAAAACTAATGGAAAAAGTTCTGCAATTTCTAGATCCCAGCAGCCCATAGGAGAGTTGCACCATCAGTCATAGACTTTGTTTACTTTCCAAGCTCTTCCCAGATTTTGGGATCCTCAGCGCCAATTCGCCAAATTGCAAATTTATCAGTGCCAAATTCATTCATGGCAATAAGCATTTTCTCGGTGATTGCTCTGGCATTCTCAAACCAGATTTCTCGATCCTGGCCGTCTTTTTGATAACGATAAATGGCGGAGGATACTTTTTCGTCAAATTTTACAGACGGTGTTGCTTCGCCAATTCGTGCTTGGATTTGGCCGAAGGTTAATGGTTCACCTTTCTTATTATCCCAGTCGTAGCCGTGTGTCGAAAGGCCAATAACAATTTTTTCGCCAGGAATATTTTTTACAGCATAGTTCAAAACCTGCCGCATCCAGGTCAAGGGCGCTTGGCCTCCCGGGCCGGTTTCGTCATCGTGTGCACCATACATCATGATTCGTACCTCGTCGCTCACTTTACCCAGAGCTCTATAGTCTTGAGCCAAAGCCGATGGATTATCGTCATTGCCTACTCTGGCGAAAACAGTGACAGAAAACTTAAGATTATTTTCGTGTAAGGCCTCAGCTGTCTCTTCTACAAATTCCGAGAAAGCTTGCCTGTCTTTCGTTTTTAATGACTCTATATCGATATCCCAACCGATAAAGCCTTCCTTTTTAGCTTCTTCAATCAGAGATTCAATAAATTTTTCTTGAATTTTGCCATCGTAAAGAAGTAGCGAAACCCTCTCAAAATCGAAGTCATCGCCGATTTGCGGCATAATTGCTATATTTTTATTTTTAGCATTTTGTAAAAATTCTTTTTTGTAAAGCACTCTGTATTTTTCTAAGGATCCATCCGTTTCGATTCGGTATAAAACGGGTGTAAAAACACTCATTCTCTCGATAGATCTGGGAAGTGCCTCAAGAGTATTTTTTTCATCCCAATAGGCCGTCCAGCCGATTATTTTGGCATCTTTTAGGGTCTTTTGGGGTTGTGTTTCCCCTATTGATGTGTTAGTTTCCGATTTCAATCCGGAAAAAATGTTTTGTTTGTAAAACACCAGCAATACGGCACCTATTAATAAAAGTAACAAAATTTTTTTTTGCGTATTCATCTTTTTAGTTGCCAAATTCTAACCTCCCCATCATCAAAGAACAAAAAATATTTTTCACTAAGAGCCTTTTCGATTGCTAAAATTGAATCGAGAGAGAAACTGGTACCATCGAGTTCAACAAAATTAAAATATTCGTCGTCAATTGCCGCAAGGTAAGCAGGTAATCCTTCTTTGTCTTTAAAAGAAAAAACAAAAGGCCCCATGATTTGGTCAGATTTTATCTTATTATAGAAAGCCAAAGTTACCACATCACCAGCTTCGGCCAGGATTTTATCATTTGGTGTGACTTCGGCTTTTAAGGCCCATACGGCTTTGTCGGTGTTGGGCCAGAAACTTTCTAATTCTCGAACTTTGGATGCTGAATAAAACAAATTGAAAGCAATTGCTGCTCCCGCAAGAAGAATTCCGGCTTTAGGATTTTTTTGGATGATTGTAGAAAAGAAAATGCCGACTAGGGGTAAAATGAAAATTAATGAAAGAAAACTATGTTGGGCCACAGACAGGCCCTCTCTTGCAACAAGATGGGCAATTAAAGGCAAAACGGATGCGACCGCCAAAAGAATGGTTAAGGCCCCTTTTTTCTTTTGCCAAAGCACAATTACGCCTCCCAAAGAAAACAGATAGGAGATCCACAAGTATTTCCAAAAATTCTCCAAAATTGCCGAAAATGAAGCCATTTCTTTTAATGTTTGGCCCAAGGTAAAGTCAACTAAACTAGAAAAATTTATAATTAAATAAAACATACTTAAAAAAATCAAAGGCAACCAAAAATATTTGAGGATTGTAATCGTTGCGGCCCTCTCCTCTCTCTTTAAGTTAAGATAAATGGGTAATGCCAGTAAGAATGGGAAAAAGATTGCCACGATATATTTTGCTAAAAAAGCAAAAAATAAAGCTATTGCCGAAGATAGATATCGGAATCTATTGCCTTCTTGGAGAGCCTTTTGAAAGATTACTATCGCCATCAGAAAAATGGTAAAAGAAAGCATGTCATAAATTGCCAGCCTACTTAAGGCAATCGGAATTGCTGTGGTTGCCGCAAAAGTAGCTGCGATGAAACTAGTTATTCTGTTTGGCGCCTCTTCTTTTAAAAGATGAAGTTGGTTTGTGAATTTGTAAATCAGAAAAACGGCTGCTGTTCCCAAAAATACGTTGAAAATTCTTGATCCCAAAATTCCTCCAATTTGGTAAAAAATTGCCGAAAGTAGCGGATAGAAAAAAGGCAAACCGCCAACCCAAGAAATAGAGTCGGCTACCTCACGGAATTGTCCCTCAAGAATTTTTTTCCCAAAAACTACGTAAATTGCTTCATCAAGAAAAGGCGAATTGTAATCAATATTGATAATTCTTACTACAAAGGCATAGAGAATAATCAAAGGAAGAATTAATGGAGAAAAATTGTTTTTAAATAACATTTAAAACCCAATCTTTTCCTTCATGGAGTAAATAATGAACTGTTGAATAAGGATACATAGCGGTTAAATTTTTCTTGACATAAATATGCTTGATATTATTCTTTTCAATTTCCTTTAATCTTTCCTTGTTTAGATAATCTTTCGCGCCGACTCCGGAAAGATAAGTATCTGCCCCGTGTTTCTTACAGATATTTATCAAAAGTTCGTGTTTATTTCCAGTGACATCTTCATCTAAAACCACGGGGGTTTTAATTTCTAAAATACCGCGCAATGTTAAAATTGCTGCTAAATTTAAATCAACCAGTCTTTCCCAAGGACTCTCATAAATTTTAGTAAGCTCACCCATATATTCGTGGCCCTTACCCTTGGAATAAATAATTTCCAGTGATCGACGGTGCTTTTTTCGCCAATTAATCTGATTATTAATCTTTACATCTTTTATTTTCTGGTTTTGAGATCCCACTACTGGCACTGTTAACCAAATATCGCCATTGGGCCCTTTAATTTTGTGTCTTTGTTGCCAGCCTTCCTGCTTTTCAAACTGCAGATTCGTAATAACCACAAACTTGTCTGCCTGCTTCATTTTAGAAAAGAAAGCTAAATTGGGTAAAAAATTAGGTTGGTGAGCCGCAATTATACTCATTTATCAGATATCACTCTCCAGGCTCCAAAAGCTTCGGCATAATCGCTTCCGCACATTGCGCCTGCCAAAACCACCAAGGACTCAATAATTTTGGAAGATCTTAGACTAGGTGCTTCTCTTAGTTGTGACTTATATAACTCGAGAGCTTTGATTTTTGCATCTACCTGGGTTCTGTCTAAAGGCACAAAAAAATTATTTGCAGAACTATTCTCTAACGTCCACATATCTGCCGGTACTTTATAAGAAAGAACGGCCGAAACAAAATGTTTTAGGCCCGGTTTGTTGCCTGCCGGTGCTGGCCTTAATGCCGCATGGGCTGCCGCCGCCACAATCCTATGATCTTGGTTATAAGAAGCAGGGGAGGGAAAGGTTACAACTGTAGGTTTTACTTTCTCAATCGAAACTTTGCTATTTCTTTCAATCACATCCATCAATACTTTCTGTCCTAAAGTATCAAGCTTTAAATGATAGTCATTTCCTTTAAACTCCACGCTATAATCGTCAAATTTTAAAAACTTCGCCACAACTTCAACTTCTTTCAATCTTTGGTCGCCAGTAGATAAACCTTCTTTGGTAAAATCTCTTGTATCTCCGACCGTTAAAAAAAGCACATAAACCTTACCGCCAGCATCTTTAATTTTTTTGATCAGCCCACCACAACCAATAACTTCATCGTCTGGGTGTGGAGCAAGAACCAATAGCCTTTGTTTTTTTAATTCAAACATCTTGTGAAAGGCAAAAATAACACTTTATGGGATAAATTTCAACCTGAATCACTTTTGATCTATTTTCACACACTTTGTCCGTCTTGACCTCCAAGATATAAACCCTTAAAATTTTTCACAACAGATAATTCATACCTGCCTATGAAAATTCCCTGCCTGGCCATCCACATCCTTTATCCCTCATCCTTCATAATTCAGACTTCATACTTCATAATCCTAAGGAAGGAGGTGAACTCAATAATGAAAAGATTGTTAACCAGAGTTGGCGTCGGGGTTACCGCAGCTTCAATGTTTGCGGCAGCTTTTGCTCCGGCCGCCGCTTTTGCTAATGGTGGTGGTAACAGTTGCGAGATTAAAAACAACGGTGCCTTTTCCCGCAACCGCTGCCGGATTACCGAAATAAATGTCCAGGTAACCAGACAGAACAACCGGGCCAGCATTTGGAACGGCGTTTTGGTGATTGCCAATACCGGCGGAAATGAGGCCAACGGAAATACCGGCGGCAATGTCGACGTCGACAGTGGCAATGCCACGGTTAATGTCAGAATTACCAATACCGTTAATCAAGACAATACTGCTAATTAGTATCGTCTTTCCAAAAAAAAGCCCTGCTCTCGGAATCTATTTCTTAAGGCCGGGCTTTTTTTAAAGAAAATTTCTTAAACTTATCACTGATTACGTTTTAGACGTCGATCGTAGCATAAAACGTTATGTGTTGCTCCGAAGTAGAGATTTAAGTGTGTACGAATACCGCGGGGCTTTTTTATGGTGTCGGCGAAATCTCAGGTGAGGAAAAAGGGGAAGGCGACAAACTTGCCGAGGGAGTTGCCGAACCCGTTGCTATCCGCTCCAAAAGCCCGATTGCGCGGCCGCCAATCACATGAACCTTCTTGGCAATTAAATTATCACCAGACCAGTTACCAACAGCCGTCACCCGGTCTCCAGCTTTGATATTGCCAATGGTTGCCGCTTCCAGACCTTTTATTTTGATGATTGTCCCCTCAACCACCTCAACATTGTATCTCGGGTTATCCTTGATCGGATGTGAAACAACCAGTATATTGCCGTTAATCTCCCGTACTAGTCCATAAACAGCCCTTCTTCTTGTTTCAGGCTTTGCTGACTCGGTTGCCGATTTAGGCTTGACCAAGATCAAATTGGCCGAGCCGGTGGCATTTGGGTTGGCAAATGTCGCGATGCGGTCGTCTTTCTTAAGTTGAAAAGGAGTCAGTTTTTTCCCGCTTGGCTTCTCGATAATAGAAGTACCCTGACCGGTTTTAACTTCTATTTTTTTACCCTTGTGTTCTATCTCGACCTTCCCCGGCTTAACATCATTTACTCTTCCTACATCGACATCAACCTCATGCTTTTTTGTCTGTCCGGAGGCCGTATCCTTTACGCCTAAAACTTGCGTATAGGCCAAAGCGATAGATGGTGTAATCAAAACTGTTAAAGTAATTAAAACGATAGCAAAAACTTTATCCTTCATCCTTATTACTTATCACTTATTACTTATCACTTATCACTTATCACTTCTCACTTATTACTTCTCACTTATCACTTCTCACTTATCACTTCTCACTTATCACTTCTCACTTATCACTTCTCACTTATCACTTCTCACTTATCACTTATAGCTCTTCTTCCCTCACATAAACCACCGACCTGGTTTCGCTTGTTTCCTCATTATTGTCCCCAAAAGCCGTGATCGTGATGTCATTCGGTCCCTCGTCCAAAGTCAAAGTCCCGGAAAAATCGCCATTATCGTCACTCTCATATGTTTCTTCGCTGCTCTCGGTATAAGCAGTCACCATGCTATCGGGGCTTGTTTTGCCTTCGATCTGAATCTGCGCCGAAGTTGTCGCCATTTGATCTTGCGGAGCCGCTATAATAAGCGATGCTTTCGGGCGTTCAACTCTGGTGGTAATTTCTTCCGGCACCGCTTTATTTCTTTGGCTCCACCACCAATAGCCGCCTCCGGCAACTGCAGCTATCAAAATAATGAATGCCAATACCACCCCTGCCACCTTTGTTTTAGACGAGCCTTGCCCTTGCGTGTTTTCAGTGGCAACAGGCGGCGCTTCGTCAACCGGTATTTTGCTGGCCAGTTCCCCAGCAGGCGCTGACGGGGCCGATTCGGTCTGAGACTCACGGTCGAAGGCTTGCACCGTATCGCCTGTTGCGATAACCGCCGATTGTCCTGAGGGTTCGTCCGAGGGAGTCGAACCGCTGGCCGTCGTGTTGGGTTCGGGTGTAATGGGTGGTGTATCCGGCTGAGTGGGGATTTCCTCTGCCGGCGGACTCAGTGGTGATTGCGGTAAAGTTGGCTCAGTTTTTGTGGAATCATCACCCATGTAGTTAGAATACTTGAGGTGAAAGTTGATTGTCAATCGGGAGGAAAAGGTTTTGAGGGTCGGACCCTCAAAAAAACTATAGCGACTGATCTTTTAAAGGGTCCGACCCTGAGGAAAAGTTTCTTGGCCTTTAAAAAGGTCCGACCTTGAACAAAATTAGTTACTATTCTGAAAACCACGAGGTGAAATCAGTTGTGACTTTTTCCACCTCCGAGGAGTCCCCTTCGACTTCGCTCAGGGCAAGCAAGCCCACCTCGGAGGTGTTTTGCAAGGAGAGTCTTTGATCCATTTTCACACCACTTCGTCCCAATTGACACGTAGTTTTCATGGGTCTAATCTGGATTGAACACCAATTTCAGTCTGCATGCAAGTTACTGTCCGACTGTATGCAGAACATATCTGCCCGACTAAACTCAAAAGTCCTTCTTTCAATAGCAACTATTTTTGCGGCCGCGGCCATCGTCCTCGGCGCTACTTTTGCTTTTTTCTCAGATACGGAAACATCCAAAGACAATACATTTGTAGCCGGTGCTTTGGATCTTAAAGTAAACGGAGAAGATGATCCGTCACAGATCGTAAATATCACAGACCTGAAACCAGGCGACGATTATCTTATCGATAAAACTTTATTGGTAGATTTTAACCCTGCCAAAATTTATGTCCATATCAAAGATATTGTTAATAATCAAGGCACGCAAACCGAGCCAGAGAATCTAGAGGAAGACAATACGCCTAAAAGCGACATCCAGAATTTCCTCACCTACGATCTTAAAGTTCAAGATGAAGTCATTATTTCGTTCCAAAACAATGTTCTCTTACCGGATGCTGTTTCCTGCTGGATCCCCCTCGGCCAAATTCCCGGTAATCAAAATGTTACCGTCACCCAAAGCTTTCACTTTGACGAAGACGTAACCAATTGGGCACAAGGTGACATCTTAACTTTCACCGAAGAATTCTTGGCTCTTCAAATTAACGACCCTACAATTCCCACAACCGGAGAAAATGTATGGAACCCCGACACAAAAAGCTGCGAACCCCCGCCTGTTATTGTCTCATGTGAACCAAATGACGCAATCTTTGCAAGCGGGTTTAGTAATGTTGCACAAGGCCTTCGAAAAGATGGCACTGCGGTTTTAGCCGATCGATCAGATCCAAACGACGCCACTGGAGCACCGCAAAGTCTTGGTAATCCAGACGACACGCCAGTTGTTGCTGGTAGTTTTTTCAGTTTAGGGTTCCCGCATGCTAATAACGGAAATGTTCCTGGCACTTTAGAACTTTCATTTAGCGAACCTTTCTTCCCGAATCCGAGCGGTTCCGATTTGCAAGTATTTGAGGTAACCGGAGGAACCTATCCCGAGGAGAGGGTTAGGGTGGAAGTAAGCCCAGACGGAACAACTTGGACGCTGGTTGCTGCTTCTGCTCTTCGCGACGCCCCAATTGAAATAAGCCCATTGACTTCTGCTCAATTTATCCGATTAACAGAAGCAAGCAATATCGCACCTTTCGAATCAACTGCGGACGGATACGATCTTGACGCGGTTAAAGCATTTTGCACAGAAGCGGATTAAGGATGGGATTTAGGATGAAGGATAAAGCCCAGTACCTTTTAGGCTTAATTACTAAACAAACATGTATTTTGTCTATCTTTTACAAAGTTTAAAAGACAACAAGTTTTATATTGGCCAAACAGAGAACGTCGTTCAGAGATTAGCGATTCATAATTCTGGACAGGTCATATCGACAAAATCAAGGAGACCTTTCAGATTGGTTGGATATAAAACTTTTGATTTCCGGAATGAAGCACGTTGGTTTGAATATAACTTAAAAAATCACAGTGATAAAAAGAGAAAGTTTATAAATGAATTACGAAATAAAGGCCTCCGGCCACTCGGGTCTTGGAGAAAGGTCTCAGACCCGGAGGGCCTCCGGCCCGGAGGGAGGTGAAATAAAAAATGGGAATAAACATAAATTCAAAAATCCTTTTGTCAGTCGCATCAATTGCTGCAGCAGCGGCTTTAATAGTCGGCGCAACTGTAGCCTTTTTTAGCGACACCGAGACATCAACCGGCAACACATTCGCCGCTGGCGAACTCGATCTTTTGGTAGACAGCGAATGTCACTACTACCGAGTTGATACCAATCCAAGTCCATCACCATCACCAAGGTTACCGGGTTATGTAGATGTAGGTTGTGGAAACAATGGGACTTGGACAGAATCAGATCTTGTTCCAGGAGTCCACAAGTTCTTTAACTTTAACGATGTGAAACCTGGAGACAGAGGAGAGGATACAATCAGTCTCCATGTTGTAGACAACGATGCATGGGCATGGTTCTCGGTTACTGAAGAAGGGGACAGCGATGTCACTTGTACAGAGCCGGAAACTGAAAGTACTGATCCACAATGTGTTAATGCATCACCAGGCCCAAGCCTTACAGACGGTGAACTTCAAGAAGCTCTGGACTTTAATGTTTGGTTAGATCAAGGAGTAAAACCTGGCTTCCAAGGGAAAAGCAACGATGTAGGCGAAGGTGACAATATCTTTAATCAGGGTGATATCCAATTAGCTACGCCAGGGCCAATCGATGATCCGTCAGAACAATACAACCTTTGGCAGATTTTAGCAGGTGTGAGAGCAGGCCTAAATACAGCCTGTGATGGAGCTGACGACGATCCAGATGGTGACGGAGTAACAGCAGGCGCAGTTGGTCTTTGTCAAGGTTTACCAGACGACGGTCATCTAGTTGGAAGCACGACCTACTACTTTGGTGTAGGTTGGGAATTGCCTAGCGATACGGGTAACGAAGTTCAATCCGACAGTTTCGTGGCGGATATGGAGTTTAAGGTAGAACAATACCGCAATAACCCAAGTCCAAGCCCGTTCCCGATTTAGGTGAGTGATAAAGATAACAGAATGGGCGGGGGTTACTGTCCTAAAAAGCACCTCCGCCCTTCGAGGCCAACTAATTGTCGTCTGAATTTTGAAAAGGGAGTTGAATGATTAAGCAATTCAT
>MFBZ01000003.1 GCA_001776545.1 Candidatus Curtissbacteria bacterium RIFCSPLOWO2_12_FULL_41_16
GACTCCTACACCCGCACCGACGCCTACTCCAACACCCGCACCGACTGGCTGTACAGGCGAGAAAGACGTTTACTGCTACATCGTGGACATTAACCGCACCTACTTTATCCTCTGGGCTCAGCTTGATAAATCAAATGACCCGGAAGCTATCACCGGAGTCAATGCTGCCTGTAAGGCTACTGCCCCCTCCGGCACCACTTTCAACTACTGCATTGAATCCCCGCAGTAAGCGTATAATCCAGAACCCAACCCCGGCTTGTGCTACGTAGACAAGCCGGGGTTGCTATGAACGAATCAACTCCCGAAGTTGATAACAGTCGAAAACTTCTGGGCTTGCCAGCATAGTCCTATGGTTGATTTTGGGGCCCAAAGCACTCACACCCCTGATCTGTAATCTGAAACCCGAGTCCCGGAATCTTAACTCCCCCTTTTTACAGAGTGTTCGGATTCCATTTAGAATTTAGGAAACTTCCAGTCAAAACCCGTTTTTAGTATAATTACCGTTGAATTTAAAAAAAGGCGTCGGTTAATTGGCAGCATGACGGTCTCCACCCAGCCCTTCGCGAAAGGCTGGGTCCAAAACCGAAAATCAGAAATGTACTGAGGCATACCTAAATGGAATAAATGCTAAGGAGAGAGAACAAAAATTAAAACAATTTGGCTCATCTTATCACGGGTTGGTTAAAAGATTAAATCTAAAATAGGCCTGTCGTTCAGTGGTAGGACTTCGGTCTCCAAAACCGATAACGGGGGTTCGATTCCCTCCAGGCCTGCAAAAAAAATTGACGGGCGGAAAAACATTCCTTCCCATATGACCAAAGGATTACAAAAGTTGCGCTCGATTTTGGACGAAAATAAGCTTGACGGTTTTATTGTTACCAACCCAACCAATATTTTTTATCTTGCAGGCTTTAGGGGCGTCTCACCGCAAGAAAGAGAATCAATTCTGATATTTAATCCTCGGGCAACTTTAGTCGTCCCCCGGCTTTATCAAAAAGAAGCCCAAAGTCTTGCTTTGACAGAACTCAAAGTAAAAATCGTCTCCGAGCGAAATCAAATTTTTAATTTGGCCAAAAATTTGTTAAAAGACGCAAAAAGGATCGGCTTTGAACAGAATGATTTAAAGTTTGGAGAATATCAAGAATTTATGAGCTCTTTAGGGTCGGACCCTCAAGGCTTCCAAAAGGGTCCGACCCTAAAGAAACTGATTCCCTTTAAAAATTTAATTGAGGACTTGCGGGTCATTAAAACCCCAGATGAAATTAAAAGAATTGAAAAAGCGCAAATAATTTCCCAAAAGGCCTTCGAACAACTCGTCAAAATTTTAAAAGTTGGCCAGACTGAAGAAGAAATTGCCGAAAAGCTGGCCCAGATTATCAAATCGGCAGGAGGCCATGGTCTTGCTTTTGATTCAATCGTCGCCTCCGGTCCGGACAGTGGCAGGCCTCATTATGTAACCGGCAAACGTAAAATTAAATCTGGCGATATTTTACTTTTAGATTTTGGCGCCAAATTCAAAGGTTATCACGCAGATCTATCGCGAACGATTTTCATAGGCAAGCCAAAAACCCACCAGCGCAATATTTATATGCATGTCCTGGCCGCACAAAAATCAGCAGTCGCAAAAATCACTCACGGACTTAAAACATCCGCTGCCTACCATGTCGCCAACAATTATTTTAAAAAACAAAAACTCCACAACTACTTCCTTCACAGTCTTGGGCATGGAGTTGGCCTCGAAGTCCACGAAAAACCCCACCTCCGTCCTACACAAACCTGGTTTGTGCAAGGTAGACAAACCGGGTTTGAAGACGAAGAACTCAAAGAAAACATGGTCTTTTCGGTCGAACCCGGTCTTTATTTCCCCTGGGGCGGTGTAAGAATCGAAGATTTGGTAGTCATTAAAAATGGCAAAGCCAAAGTTTTAGGAAAACTTCAAGAAGAAATTGTCGAAATTTAAGAAATTACTTCACCGCCGGGGAGTACTTTGGAACGTCAAATATCCCAGCCGCGTTTGACTGCGGCGCACACCAATTCGGCGAAGCTCACGGCCGAAGCCTCGGAGGTGTTCTCAGACTGATCAATTGTCAAGTGTCAGTTGTCAATCGTTATTACTGATTATCTCTTGGGGCCTGAGGTCTTGCCTGCCCGACATCGCCTAAGGCTCAGTCTTTGGCGGGCGGGCCTCTGAGACGAAGATTTTTCGACCGTCAACTTCAGTTCCGTTCAGCTCGCTTACTGCCTTTTTGGCATCTGCCTCAGTTGCCATCTCGACGAATCCAAAACCGCGTGATCTTCCACTCATCTTATCGGTCACCACATTAGCTTCAACAACTTGTCCGGCTTTTGCAAAAATTTCGCGAAGCTGGTCACTCGTTGTTACGAAAGGCAAACTGCCTACAAATAACTTTGTTGCCATAAATATCTCACACTCCTTTCTTTTTACTCAATAATCATATTCTGGGAAAAATGCATCTTGCGCGGGGTCTATAAACTGCCAAATAATAACTCTTGCTAAAATTGTACATTACCCACAAAACCAAAGTCAAATCAACCTCGACTCTAAAAACCTTATTTCCGGTCAGGTTTAAAAACAATTCCTTTTTTGTCTGTCTATTTCTTAATTACAAGCTCTCCTCCGACACCAACCACCAAAAGAATAATACCGAGCACTACAGCCTTTGCCACAAGATCAGGAACTAGGCCTACCAAAAGAAGACCCAATCCTATCCCTGCCACACTATGTAAAAGCGGATGCGGCTTTGTGCATTCTTTGAAATCAGGCATATCAATCACCTCCTTCAATCCCGACGCCAGACGCCGATTCTTTAACTAAAAGCAGCTCTCTGACCATTTTTACTAAATCATCCAAGCCTGTTTCCGCCTTTAAAATATAACCGTCAACACCAATTTTAACAGCCTGCTCCACATCAGCAGTTTTTTCATCATTGGTCAGAATTAAAACCGGCAATGTCTCAAATTGCGGATTGTCTCGCAGTTCGCGCAATATCGAGAGTCCCGAAACATTGGGCATCAGAATATCTAAAATAACCAAATCCGGCTTCTCTTGCGAAATAAAGCTAACTGCTTCACGATCATCGACAATCTTAACGACATAGTTTTCCGCACCAAGTCTAGTTTTGTAAGTATTTGCCAAATCAAAATCGTCTTCGACAATAACTATTTCAGCCATTTATGGTACTGGCCCAGCTGTCTCTTCGAGCGTCATGTTAACTCGGGCCAGTATCTGGTTAGGGGTTGTTTCTGCCTTCAAGAGATAACCATAAGCACCGAATTCCAGGCCTTTTGCAATACTGGCATCTTCGGCTACATTAGTTAACAATAAAACCGGAATTCCCGAAGTTACGGGATCACTCTTTATCTCCCGTAAAATATCCAGGCCGTTCACATTGGGCATTAGAATATCTAAAAGCACTATAGCGGGTTTTTGTTCCTGAATCTTGGCAACTGCCTCCGTATCAGCTATAATACTAACGCTGTGCCCGCCTTCTTCTAATTTTTGCGAATAAAGATTAGCTAAATTCGGATCGTCCTCGACAACTATGATTTTTGCCATAATTTTAAACCTTCTTTAACCTGCCCCGCCAGTCAATTCGGTCTTAAAATCACCTCACGTCAATGAATTATTTTATCACTACACTTCTTACGGAACCTGCGCCACCTTTTTGCTTGTTAACCCGTCGATATTCCCCCTGCTTGAAATTATACTTTTTTGCTCAATTTTTGCCAAAGGTACCGTAAAATAAAAGGTGCTCCCCATCCCCAAACCGTCAGACTTAGCCCAAATCCTACCACCCGATGCCTCTACAATCCCCTTCGTTATATAAAGCCCGAGTCCGGAACTGCCAGCCCCCTTTTTCCTTCCGGTTTCAAGCTGACCAAACTTGGAAAAAAGCAAGGCTAGTCCCTCCTCTTCAATACCAACTCCAGTATCCGCCACGCTCACCAAAATGTCAATTGCTTTTCCCTCAATGATCTCGCTAACTGCTTTTACGGTTATTTCCCCTGCTTCGGTATATTTAAAGGCATTTGAAAGTAAATTATTAAAGACCTGTTTTATTCTAATTTTGTCAAAAAACGCCTTCGGTAAATTTTTTTCGATATCTACACTAAGGCTCAAATTCTTTTCTTGTGACCGGGGTTTGAAACTTTCAACCCGCTCGTTAATCGCCTCGGCTAAATCTCCTGCTTCGCAAATTACGTCAAACTTCCCCGCTTCTAATTTGGCAGCATCCAAAAGATCCCCGACCAGCTCCAACATCGCCTGCGATGTCGAATCGATGCTCGAAAGATATCGGGCCAACTCGCCAGGTTCAACCTTTGTAAGTTCTTCTTTAAGCATCTGGGCTGTCGATTTGATACTAGTTAAGGGAGCACGCAGTTCATGAACCATCATCGCCGTAAAATCTTGCCGCAATTTCTCCAATGTCTTAGCATCGGTAATATCATGAAAAAGAACCACCATGGCAATTGGCTTTGAAGATTTACTATCCAAAACCCTTGAGACAAACACCGAAAGAACTTTACCTTTCACCACAATTTCCAAAGGGGAAGAAGGAAGGTCGCGGGCCAATGCTTCTTCCATCTTTGTCCTAAGATCCAGCTGTCCGGAAAGCGCATTAACGATATCAAAAAGCGAGGGGTCGTAAACAATAGAAAGCAACTGGCACAGTTTTGGATTAACCAAGAGCAGCCTGTAACTTGTGTCAACCATTATCAGCCCATCGGAAAGTGCTCCCACGGCCTGGCTGAGTCGGCTCTTCTCATTTTCTAAAACTTCCTGCAAACGTGATGCGGCATCAGAAGCAAGTCTGGCAATTCTATATAAAACTTCTGTATTTTCGTCATTATATAAATTCGCTTGAGTCGACCCGACGTTAATCAGACCGGCAAGTTGTCCGGAAATTACGACAGGCAAGTTAAAAAATGATCCTAAAGGCTCCTTTGACTCCTCATCTAAAATTACGCCGGTGATCCCCTCGTCAACTTCTCCGGTCAAAAGCGGCTTGCCTGTTATCTCGGAAAATGCGGCCAGCATTTTAGTCTTAACTTCTTTCACAAAGGCTGCGCTCACCGATTGATGAACATTGCATTGAAAAAAAACCTTTTCCTCGACTTCGTCAACAATAAGGTAAGAAACTGTCGAGTACGGTAAAAGTTCACCCAGAGAACCGCTAATAATTTCAACTATTTTGGCCCCGGAAAGAGAATAACCGATTCGATCCCCGATTTCTTTCAAAACTACCGTCTCATAGGCCCTTCTGGCAAGCTCCTCCTCTCGTTTTTGGGAGACAGATAACTCACGCACAAACTTGGCACGCATCAAAAAATAGCCCAAAACCCCGGAAAATGAGCTGAAAGTAGTCACAACTGCAACTATAACGGCAAGCTCCATATCAGCCTATCAAACTATGCATTTCCTCCCAAATTACTTTGTTCGCCAGAAACTTTTCGGGGCCTGACTATCCACGAAAGCCAAGCTATTGCCAGCAAAAATAAAATGCTTCTGGCAGTTGAAGCAACCCACATCGGTTGTCTGGCTACCATTATCAAGAAACCTAAAAGTGCTCCAAGTCCTATCATTAAAACGAATGGCTGAATCAACTGCGCTTTTCCCAGCCTAATCGCAGCATAAATTGACAGTATAAAAACCACCAAATCAATCCACGAATGGAGCATAATGCCACCAATTACGGGCCCCATCACTGCTATGGACTCTACCATCGCTCCTTGCATCAGAAAAACACCTCCCTTCAAAAAATCAAAGGTTATCAACTTGGCTTCTTAAGGCCAGGATATTTCGCAAGAAGTGTGTTCAATGTCATCTGTGCTATCTGGCCGGATAAATTCATGAATTCATTAGCCAATTGCTGCAAGGCCGTCTGGGCTTCGCCACTAATAGCAAGTACTGCCCCGTCATCACCGACTGTCAAACCTTTAACCTGTCTCGCCTTCGATAAGACCAGATTAGGACCAAGCATTATCATCTGTTTCTTTATAAGGTCACTCATCAGAGATTGATAATCCTCAATTTCCGACATAACTTGTCACCTCCCTTGTCCGCCAAGTCTAACTTGGCTGGGATGTTAGACTTCCCGCCAAATATCGCCCGACATAAAATTTGCCGTCTTTCTAAATGCATTTCTTCCCTAATCTTAGTTTAACAAAGTTATGGCAACTAGTCACCAGATACTCTTTGATCCGTTTTCACCCTATTGCAATCTCAATTGTCAAATGTTAATCGTTAATTGTTAATTTCTGTACCTTATGTAAAAGCCGCCAAAACCATTCAAAATATTCGGCCTCACCTTCTAACGATAAAGGCACACGCCACATTTGGCCAAGCTTTTACAAAAATCAAAAATACAAAAAATATTGATTTTGTATAGATCCGAAGCACAAGTAGTAATCAAATGGCAGCCGTTTTAGCGGCAAGACTTACGGGTAAAAAATTTTTCTGGATTCAAGGCTTTACCAATCCACCCGCCATAAATTTTCTCTCGCATCTTTTAATGACCCAGGCGGACAGAATCATCGTTAACTCAAGAAAAGAAATCACCAAACTTATAACTCTGGGCTTTGACAAAGCGAAGATAAAATACCAAAGATAAATTAAAATTCTTTAATTTTTAATTTTTGTATTTTTAATTTTTGATATTTGATTTCACCCGAGTACTACCCAAGGTCTTAGATCACGCTTGGCAATTTGGGGTGGGATAATAAATTTTGTAACAGCACCGATAAACATCAAGGTCACGTAATTGACTCTTTCATGATCCAGCCAAAAAGTTTTTGGGAGCGCCAGCTCTTTGCCGTATTTCTTTTTAATCCCATCAAGCTCTATTGAAGTCGGGTGATCGTAATAAATAACCCTGTCAACCGTAAACTGGCCCACGATTTTTTCGCCGGATACTTTAACTAAAACCGTATCGCCGCGAGAGGCCTTTCCAAACGGGGGAATTTTATTTTTAGAAAACCTCCCTTCTGTTTTCTTTTTGCCTTCAAAAATTCTCTTTACGGTCTCTTGATCAAAAATCGCCAAATGCCGTATCATCTCTTGCCTATTGTCAAATGCTTGCCCCTCGAAGTCAAGTTTTTACTTGACGAAGTGAGGTCAATGGTCATCCTGAGCTCGTCGAAGGATGACCCTGAGTCTATCGAGGGGTCAATTGTCAAATGTAGTGTTACAACTTGAGGCTTTTGAGGTAGGCTCTGAATTCCCCATTGGTATCTTCATGTGCCAGGCCATGGTCGACAACTGCCTTAAGATAGCTAACCTTCGAACCGCAATCGTAATATTTGGCGTTTTTAAGTTCCACCGCGTAAACATCACGTTTTGATATCAACTCATCAATTGCATCGGCTATCCAAATCTCTCCGTCCATGCCCGGTTTCAGATTTTCCAAAATTTCAAAGATATCATGAGTAAATAGATAACTTCCGTGAGTCGCCAGGTTGGAAGGAGCTCTATCAGGGTCCGGTTTTTCGACAATTTTGTTTATTTTAAAAATGTTACCCGCAACAGGTGTAACGTCGGCAATTCCGTACTTTGAAAGGTCTTTCTTCTCGATCCTGATCCCTGCAATTACCGGGGCATTATACTCCTCATAAGCTTCAATTAGTTGTTTGGCAGCTACGGGATCCGCCTTAAAAAACTCATCACCCCACATAACCAAAAATGGTTCGTCACCGACTATATCTTTGGCCACCAAAACCGCATGACCATTACCGAGTGGTTCTTTTTGGCGTACATAAACAAAATTGCCAAGCTCTGAAATCTTACGAATTTCCTCAAGCTGCTGGCTCTTGCCGTCTTTTTCAAGTCGGGCTTCTAGCTCAAAATGCTTATCGAAATGGTCTTCGATTGCACGCTTGTGCCAGCCGGTGACTATAATAATCTCTTCAATGCCAGCTTCCACCGCCTGCTCAACCACATACTGAATAATCGGCTTATCGACAATCGGAAGCATCTCCTTTGGCTGAGCCTTAGTTGCCGGCAAAAAGCGAGTACCAAACCCCGCCGCGGGTATAACTACCTTGCGGACCTTTTTAGAAGAATTAGCCATTGATCAACCCTCATTCTAGCATTTCCCACCAAACTTGCTCAAATGGATGTCAAAATGATAGGATAACTCCTATGGCAATAAGTCCGTTAACTTTAGGCCCGCAGTCCCGAGTTTATCGAGAGACGAGGACCGCAAGTTAACTACCATCAATAATATATGATAAGTCCGTTAACTTTAGGCCCGCAGTCCCGAGTTTATCGAGAGACGAGGACCGCAAGTTAACTACCATCAATAATATATGATAAGTCCGTTAACTTATCTTAAAGAGTCTAAAAAAGAACTAGACAAAGTAGTCTGGCCGACACTCAAGCAGACTTCACGTCTTACTCTGGTTGTTATTGCCGCATCGGTTGCTGTAGGCGCCTACATCGCAGGCTTGGATGCTCTCTTGACCAAATTAACGGAAAAATTCATCAGATGATTATGGAAGACCAAATACAAAAAACCCCGGCGAATCAACAAATCGACAAGTCAGCGAACCAAAAAGCCGATGGGTCAGAAGTCGCCGACACATTGGCCAACCTATCCGCCAGCCAACCAGCTAAAGTTGTTAAAGACGCGCATTGGTATGTCGTCCACACTTATTCCGGTCATGAAAATAAGGCCGCTACCACCCTCAAACAGAAAATAGAATCACAAAATCTTAAAGATAAAATTTTGGATATTCTTATTCCAACTCAGGAAAAAATAGAAATCAAAGAGGGTAGAAAAAACAAAGTTAAGGAAAAGATTTTCCCGGGTTACTTGTTAATCCGTATGATTTTAGACGACAATACCTGGCTTGCTATAAGAACTACTCCCGGCATAACCAGCTTTGTAGGCACCGCCAATAGGCCAACTCCTATTTCGGATGAAGAAGTCACCGTCATTCAAAAGTTTATGACGATGGAAGCGCCGAAATTCAAAACCACATTTTCCGTAGGTGAAGCCGTTAAAATCGTCGATGGTCCCTTTTCCGAATTTTTGGGTTCCATTTCCGAAGTTGATGAAGAAAGAGGCAAACTTAAAGTCATGGTCAGTATTTTTGGCAGAGAGACGCCGGTCGAGCTGGATTTTCTACAGGTGGCGAAGCTATAAAAAATCCAGCTCGAAATAGCAATTTAATCCATGGCCAAGAAAGTTAAAACGATCATAAAACTCAATGTCCAGGCAGGTGAAGCAACTGCCGCCCCTCCGGTTGGTCCGGCGCTCGGCCAGCACGGCCTGCCGATTATGGACTTTATCAGAAGCTTCAACGAGAAAACCGCTGATCTTAAGGGCAATATTCTGCCTGTCGTCATCACGGTCTACGAGGACAGGACTTTTTCATACATCATCAAAAAACCGCCGGTTTCAGAAATGATCAAAAAGGCAACCGTCATCGAAAAAGGCGCGGGTTCGGCCGGTAAAACTACTATCGCCAAATTAACCCGTAGAGAGGCCGCGAAAATCGCCGAAGAAAAAATGCCCGATTTAAATACCAAAGACCTTAGCGCGGCCATCCGAATTGTCGAGGGAACCGCCAGAAGCATGGGGGTAGAGATCACCGAATAATTCAAATATTAAAATGCAAATATCAAAATTACAATTTAAAATTCAAAATATCTCAAAATCCGAAAGGATTTTGAAAAGGAGGAATGCGACTGCGCAAGAAGTCCGCTAAATTAGCGGACAAAAAATAGCAGGAGCCATTTCGACGTGGGAACTACGCGTATTAAGGTTATCGATTTATCGAGTGAAAAGCAGGAAATTAAAACTTCCAGAAAACATGCTCGCCTCGCTGCCAGCCTCGCGGCTAGAGGGGCGAAGCGGGCTGAGAAGTTGGCTGGCCCTGCTAAAATTAAGGCCTCCAGCCCAGAGGGTGCTCTGGCCCGGAGGGAAGAAAAAAAGACGAAAGTTAAAGAGGAAAAGGGGAAGACTGAATCAACCTCGCCCGCCATTGACTCTCTGCCCTCAGTACCTTCTGTACCCCCTGTGATCAAAACCAAATCTGCGGCTACCCGCAAAACTACCCACCATCTGGGTAAAAAATATCGTCAGGCTTCACAACTTATCGACAAAAACAAAGTCTATCCGGCACGCGAGGCCATCGACCTTTTGTACAAAATAAAAGTCACCCGCTTCGACCCGACAGTCGAACTTCATCTAAACGTCACCGACAAAAATATCCGTGGCAGCGTTAGCTTACCGCACCCGGTTGGCAAAAAGAAAGAAAAGAAAATCCTCATATTCAGCGACCAAAAACCCGAAACTGGCGATAAACAAATTATCTTTTGTGACGAAAAAACCATCGATGAAATTGAAAACGGAAAATTAAAACCGGTCCGCGATTTTGACCAAGTTTTAGCTCAACCGAAATTCATACCAGGCCTGACCCGCGTTGCCAAAATTCTTGGACCGCGCGGTCTGATGCCTAATCCTAAAAATGGAACAATCCTTGACAGCCAAATCCAAAATTTTATCGCCAAAATTGGCAAGAAAAAAACAGGTTTTGGGTTTCAAACAGATCCCACCGCCCCTATCATCCACACAAAATTAGGCAAGCTCTCGGCAAAACCCGCGCAAATTGAAGAAAATCTCAAAGCTCTTGTCGCTGCCATCGGGCAAACAAAAATCAAAAAGGCATTTATCAAATCTACCATGAGTCCGGGAATAAAAGTTGATTTGGCAACTCTGCCTCGCTAGCCGGCAAAATTTACGTTCCCAACTTACCTCTTGACAAATTCCATCACTCTTTGATAACTTTCACCTACTCAAAAAGCCTGCCTCGTAAAAACCGCCCGGTAAGATCCGTAAGACGGGTCAAGCGGTAAGGTCAAACGGGTACCTGCTCCCCCATCGCTAAAAAATTTTTAGGGTTCTTGCGCGGGGGAAAATAGGTTAAATAAAAAATTTAGGAGTTGCTCTAAATTGCATCTAAATCCCAAAATTCTGAAAGAATTTTGGAGAGGAGGAATGCGAGTGCATATGAAGTTCTGCTTTGCAGAACGACGAGAAGCACGAGCCATTTTGACGAAAAGGGGGTGAACAAAAAAATGATCGATGACGTTATTACAACTGATCCAAACGGAGACGAAGAAGAAAAGGAAGAAGAGAAAGAAGAGGAATCTGCCGAGTAAAAACTCGTTTTTGGTAAATTAAAAAAGCCCTAACACCTCATTGACTGTATAGGGCTTTTTTAACAAGAATTTGACAACAACTTGCGAAAATTGTTATATTTCCACTATCCAAAGACCGTAGGCGTCCTGATCCTGAGCGAAGCCAAGTCTTACTTGGCGAAGTCGAAGGAGAAGGGCTTAATTTCCTACGCAGGAGTAAATTGACGTTAACTGCCACCTGTCAATTGTCAATTGTTAACTACTTCTGATGCGCTCTTTGAAGCGCTTTTTATTTGGAAATAACTCATGCTTAAAAAAACAACTGTCAAAGCAAAAGAACTTAAAATCGAAAACCTCAGAAGTTTAAGCGAAAAAATCGCTAAAGCAAAAAGTTTGGTTTTTTGTGACTATCGGGGACTGACCGCCGTCCAAATCACCAGTCTTCGAAACAAAGTTAAGGAAGCTGGCGGCCAATTGATCGTTGCCAAAAACACCCTTATTGCGCGAGCACTCCAATCTACCATCTACCAACTACCCACTACTAACTACCAGCTTTCCGGTCCGACTGCAATCCTTTTTGCCAACCAGGACGAAATTGCTCCTCTCAAAATAATCGCCGATTTTATCAAGTTGCAAAACTTGCCTAAATTTAAGTTCGGCTTTTTTGGCAAAGATTTTTTGGATGCGCAAAGTGTCGAAGCATTTTCTAAAATTCCGCCAAGGGATGTTCTGCGGGCAAAATTTGTGGGAAGCCTAGTCTCCCCTATTTACGGAATTGTTTCGGTACTCGGCGCAAATATTAGAAATTTGGTTTACGTGTTAGACCAAGCAGCAAAAAGGGCACCATAATTTAAAATTTCTAATTCTTAATTTTTAATGAGATCTTAATGTTTCAAAATATTTTCTTATCAATTTTTAAAAATATCGTTTGCTCAGATATTTTCTTCGCAAATTAAATTATTGTAAATTGATTGAAAATTGAAAATTTAAAATTAATTTGAAAGGTGGTGATTGAAAATGGCAGATGAAGATCAAACAAAAAGTACAAACCAAACAAAGGCGGCGGAAGAGCCAAAAGAAGAAAAAACAAAGGTTGCCAAAAAGCTCGAGGATTTAATAGCCGAGATCGAAAAACTCTCCGTTCTGGAGCTTTCCGAATTGGTTAAAGCACTTGAGGAAAAATTTGGCGTCAGTGCTGCTCCAATTTTGGCAACAGCCGGCGTTAACCCCGCACCGTCTGGTGCAGGGGAAGAAGGCGCTGCCGAACAAACTACTTTTAATGTTATTCTTGCGGACTCCGGTACCAATAAAATCTCGGTTATTAAAGCCATTCGCGAGATCGTCCCAACTCTCGGCTTGAAAGAAGCCAAAGATTTGGTTGATGCCGCGCCTAAACCGGTTTTAGAAGGCGCCAATAAAGAAACTGCTACGGAGGCGAAAACTAAGCTTGAGGCCGCGGGAGCCAAAGTAGAATTAAAGTAACAAATAATTTACTAATCATCTCAAAGTCCGAAGGATTTTGGCCCTAACCTGATGCATTAAAAAGTCTGGACAGGGACACTGGTTCAATTCCTCTCTTGCGCAACCCGTCAATAACAGTCGAGAGAAGTCTTAGAGTTTTAGGCTGGAAATGCGTCAGAATAATCGAACCCCAGGGCGAAGGCTTAGCTGCATCAACTAAAGACAAATAGTGGCCGTTTAACTGTTCGGCGGTCATTGAACCGGCATCACCGGAAACATTCCATAAAATAGAACGGAAACCCAACTTGGCCACAGTTTCGATAACCCGGCTATCGTAAACACCTCCCGGCGGCCTAAAAAAGGGCTGAGTAGTCACACCAGGAGCAATTTGTCCTAAAACCTCTTCCGTTCTTTTAATCTCCCTTTCGACATCAGAATTCCCCAAGGTTGTTAGCAATCGATGACTAAAGGTGTGATTACCAAATTCATATCTGGCATCCAAAGCTTTAAGGACAAAATAAGGGTTCCTTTGCAGATTACTTCCCAACATAAAAAAAGTGGCGCTTGTCTTTTTTTCGATTAAAAGATCAAGCGTTTCGTCGGGAACAAGATAACCATCGTCAATTGTTAATCCAACTAAGGGTTGATCGATTATTATTCTGCGCACGGGATTTCGAAGCGTTGCTTCATCCCATTTCGGTCTTTCGATTTTCGAATTATTGTTAGGAAAGGTGGCGTCAGAATTTTCTGGACCGGGACCTTGGTCCAAAGCCCCCTGTGGAGACTGACCCTGGGTAACTGGCGCCTCCTCAACAAAACCTTGCGCTTCCCGACTTACAGATTCCTGAAATGGATGCTCCAAAAAGAGAGTAGCCGAGACTTCTTCCTCGACTGCCTGCCTTTTTGCGATTAAACGACTCACCGCTTCAGCCAAATTTGGCCCGTCGCTAGTGTCATTAGTCGCAACCACCGAACTGGCACCCACTGCCAGCGACAATTTAAAAAGTCCTCTTCTGGAAAAACGCTCAGCCATAAAAACAATTATATCTCAATCATTATGCTCGCTATGCCCCATTTTGCCTACTTGACATGTTTTTCTATAGCATGATACATTCGAGTCCACAAAGAGAATCTTAGTTTGTAGATTGATATTGCCCCAAACTACTTAACTTACCAAACAGGAGGATACATGTCTCTGGGTGACGATTGGCCAGACTTGTTAACCGTCAAAGAAGTTGCCAAAATATTAAGGGTTGCTCCACTAACAGTCAAACGATGGGGTAAACGCGGCAAACTGCCGGCAATCCGCATCAACTCCCGCGGCGACCGCCGCTACAAAAAAGAAGCTGTGCTTTGGTTGCTAGGAGTAACCCAAAAAACCTCCGAAAACCCGACAAATTGATGACAAAGTCACTTTAATCTATTACAATCTCCCGCACTCTCGCGAAAGAGAAATATAGCAAGATCTAACGAAACGGGATCGTCGGCGGTGTGTAGTTCGGTCTCTTGCACTCCCAAGTACTAAAAATACTCAATTCCGAGTAAAAAGACTCGCATATCGGGAAAAATTAAGATGATCAAAAATTTAAAATCCTCTAAAGAAAACCTGTCGTTAGATAATATCCCCCTTAAAACTTCTTAGAAGAAAATCACTTTTGTTCCCCCAAAACCTCGTCTTTTAACCTGTTAAAAACCTCATTTTCAAATCTCTCAGAAGAAAGTAGTGTCCTTGCAAACTTCGGCATTTTCTCAACCATAAATCTTATCTTGTCCCTTAACCTATCCTTACCCTCCAACTCATAAAGCCTTGGCCCAACAGAGCTAAAAAAGGCAAGGCTGTCTGCGGCCACCAAGACATCTAGTTCTTCATCGCAAAGTCTACTAATTTCTGCGCCCGTATCGTCATGATGAAGAATTAAAAATCTCGTTCTTTCAACAACTTTGTGACCAATCCCCTTCTCGATAAGTTTGGGGCAAATATAGTCGGCGCTTCTTTTTGCATGAGTTTTTTTGTAAGATTTATAAGCTTTACTTTTCCTGTCGCCGGCAAAACCCTCTCCAACTCCCGGTGTCACTACTCTGTCAATGTCATGAAATAAAGCAGACAGCTGAAGTTCGACAGAAGGATTTTTAACAAGCTTTCCGACCCACAAAAGGACCATTCTTCCATGTTCTTTTTCACCTTCAATACCATTGGCCATCTCCGATTCCCTGCTTCTGTTTTCCTCGCAAGCAATTGAGAAAAGTTCGTTGGCAAGCTCAAGAACTAGCCCATTCTCCTTCATTTTCTCAAGCGTTTCTTCAAATATTCCTCCGCCTCTAAAAGATCTGTCGTTTCCAAATCCGCCCCTAAAGTATCGTAACCCGCCACATGCCTTCCGTATTTAATCCAAACGGTAGTCGCGCCAATCTTTTTTGCCTCACCAATAACCTGGGGCGAATCATCTATAACAATAAGTTCGCCTCTGTATTTTTGTTTTAAATTTCCAAGAATATCTATTTTTGATTTTAAAATTATGACTTCCCCCGCCCGTTTGTCCAAACCCAGGCTTTTAATTTTTTTTCTTTGAAATAGCTCGTCACCCTTGGAAAAAATAACCAGATTTGTATTTTTTGAAAGAAATTCTACAAATTCTTGGGCGTGGGGCCTTAAATAATCGGAGAAACGAGCCTCGAAAAAAAAACCCAAAACCGAAGCGTAATCACTTGAATTTCTGGCTTTTGCAAAGCGCATTCCAAGCTCCTTCCAGTCGACATAGCCCCTCTCCTGACGCACCTCTTTTAAGATCTTTTGAAATTCCTGCCCCGCGCCGCGGCCGTAATTGACATCAAGCAATTTATCCGTATAACCAAACAGGGCCTCTACGTCAAAAATTGTATTGTCCAAGTCAAGAAGAACCGTGGGTTTTGTCACCTTGGGGATATTTTAATCCAAAGCGTCGGTGTTTACACCATCGGCAAAGTTAATGTCGGGGTATTTGTGCAAGATTTCGGAAAGGATTTTCCGAAGTTCTTTGAATTTAGCCTCCTCTTTGGCCTCATATTTAACAGTTATGTATGGCCCGTTTTGGGAAGCGCGCACCACAGCCATCTCGTCTTTTGTATCAAACCTAATCCCGTCAATCTCAACGTAATCCGCCGCAGGATATGCCGTCTTGATATCGCCTGTAATTTTCGTTTTGATAAGCTCGAACTTAACCGCGTCCGGGCAGCCCAACTTAACTTCGGGAGAGCTGTGATATTGCGGCAGCTCGTCAATTACTTGAGCCAAAGTTTTGGTAACCCGCGTTAAATACGAAAGAAGCCTAAGAGTGGCATACGCCTCGTCATCATGCCCGTAGAAATTATCCGCGAAAAACATATGCCCGGAAAGCTCTCCCCCGAAGGGCGCTCTTTCCTCCTTAATTTTAGCCTTAATAAAGGAATGGCCGGTTAGCCACATCACAGGCTGGCCGCCCGCCTCTTCAATAACATCATTCACCTGTTTTGAACAAAGAACGTTAAAAACGATCTTCGCGCCTGGTAAGTATTCCAGAAGGTCTTTTGCGAAAATCGAAACCAAAGTATCATTCCAAATTAGCCTGCCCCTTCCGTCAACTACTCCCATCCTGTCACCGTCGGCATCGTAGGAAAAACCAATTTGCGCCCCCGCCTCAACAACCCTCCTGGCCAGCCTTTCCAGGACTTCCCTTTCTGTCGGATCAGCAGTTCCCAGGGGAAAACTACCGTCAAGATTGGTATTCTGCTCGACAACCTCACACCCCGCCTCCCTCAAAATTACGGGCAGAAACATTCCCGCAGTTCCGCAAATAGTGTCAATCACAACCTTGAATTTGCCGATTTTACCGACTCTCCGCAAAATATCCTTTTTGTAGTGGTCAAAAACGTCAACTTGGGAAAGTGAAGCCGTACGTTGGAATTTTTTGAATTCCCCGCTCTGAGCAATTTTTTTATACTCCTGGATTTCCAACGAGGTCATCGTATCCGAAAATCCCACGGCAAGCTTCAAACCATTAAACTCGGCGGGATTATGCGAAGCTGTAATCATCGCCGCACCCTTAAACCGCAACAGATATTGGGCAAAGTAGACTATCTGGGCTAAAGATAAGCCGATATCGACTACATCAATACCGCCCTCAAGAAGACCACCGATGAAGGCTTTGGAGTAAGCTTCGCTTGTTAAACGGTTGTCCCGCCCTACCACCGCTTCCCAAATGCGCCTTCGATATAAAAAGGTGGCATATGCCCGTCCCAAAATCTCCATACGGCTCTCGTCCAAATCCTGGCCTGCAACTCCCCGAAGGTCGTAACCGCGGAAAATATTGTCGTTAAATGCTGCCTTACCCATTCCGGATTTATCCATACTAATATGGAAACTGAAACTTCGTCAAGAAGTCTCCTGCCTCAAAATGTCCGCCGCGTCTTGCGGATCCATGATATTAACCGAAAGCCCGGTCCCAAGCTCAAAACCGGCCCGGTGAATCAGCCTTGGGATGAGCCTGATATACCAATCTTGGCCGTGATGGATATAAAAATTGTAGGCAGGCCCTGCCTTAAAAGTAACCATGGGCACGCCCGGATGAAAATGTTCACCACCGGATAAGTGATGAATAATCCTGCGCAGGGCATTCTGCAAAACAGAACTTAAATCACCAATAGCCTCAGCCGTTATTTGGCCAAAGGTCTCGTTTCTTTTCTTTGGCGCAATCCAAACCTCAAATGGCCATTGAGAAAACTCGGGACAAAAAACTACGAAATGCCGATTATCAAAAACCACGTTAAGAATTGGCTCCATGGTCAGCGCATCGATCGTGATTTGCCTAGGAATAACCACCAGCTGTGAGTGAGGATGAGTAATCGAAGCTCCGGCTGCTTCGCCCACATTATTAAAAATCAAAACGTGGCCGTTTTTGCTATGAAAGTTATAACGCTCCCTAAAAGTCAGTAAAATTTTATGGACCTGCTCTAAAGATAACTCATCTATATCTTTCTCATCGTCAGGAGAATGAATAATAACCTCATGGAAATCAGTAATCGGATACTTGTTCTTGATAACCCGCACTTCCCAGCCCGGTGCGTAAGGCGCGCCTGCGCCCACTCGATAAACTTCCTCTCCGGGAAGCTTCTCGTACCCTGGGCAAAATATACAGATTTTATTAACACCCTCATGGTTTTTCTCAACATCGCGGGGCCGCTTTAGGCGACCTTCAGCGATAATTACCCAGCGATCGGTAGTAACGTCGGGAACAAACTTAGCCACGTCAAACGTGGTATTACCGCGTCAGACGCGGTAGCCACAGTTTAAAGGTATCACAAGTGTTAAAAATATCACAAGTATCAGGGCTTTTTTAAGGTAACTGCCGGGTATTTGTCGTTAAAACTATATACAACAAGTGGTAAAATTGAAAAAAAATATTAGAAAACCTATAAATATTGAACGCTTTTAAAATTTACGCAAAAAGGGTTTTTACTAAAAGCTTTGATGGAAATAACCGTTTGAATAAAAAATTTCCACAATTGAGTAAATCCTTTACTGCGAATAACAAAGCTATATTGAGAAAAAAAGTCGAATTTGTAATTTGCTATAAGACAACTTATAGAAAAAATTACAATTCTAAATTTTTGTATGAGTTGCGGACTTTAAGCCCCAAAAAATTCCGGACAATTTTATCGTTATAACTTTAACACCCATCGAAAAATCTGTAAACTACAGGCCACAAATTTTTCGCAAAATCTTAAGAATTTTGCAGATTTTTAAACCATTGCCAAAAAACCAACACCCAAAAAAGCGGAAAAACTCTAAGCATTCTTTTGGCCCGCCATGGTTCGGCCATCAACCGCCATAACCATTCAAAACCTGCACCCTGAAGCCACATGGGTGCCCTTTTTTTCACCATGGAAAGGTAATCAAAAGCTCCTCCTACTCCAATAAAAACGCCAACATCAAGACTATTTTTGTTCCTTTTTATCCAAAATTCCTGTTGACCCATACCGTATGCAACAAACAAAATATCAACTCTTCCAATTGCCAAAAAACGCTTTTTTAGCCTCGAATCTTGACCCATAGTCGGATCTCCGGAATCTGCAAAAACTACCGGAAGGGTCGGATTTTTGCTCTTCTGGCGCTTTGCCGCCATTTCTGCTACACTACCAAAACCCCCTAAAAACCCTACACTAATAGCCTTTTTGGCACACCTTTCACATAACTTTTCTACCAGATCCACACCTGTTACGCGATCATGTTCCTTACCACCAAAAATTAGCTTCGCCCAGACCAACCATTGCCCATCGGCAACTGCTAAGTCTGCCCCGTTCAATATTTTCAAAAAAATTGGGTCTCGTCCGGCCAACATTACAAACTCACTATTGACTGTAACAACATATTTCCCGCCTTCTTTGTCTCCTGCCATTTCCAAAATAGTACCGACCGCCTTTCTTTGGGAAATATCGTCGACTTCTACCCCTAAAACATTAATTCTTGGCCTAAGTTGTGTCCTTTTCTGCCGTCTAGCGTCCATTTATCGCCTCATCCAAGCTAAATTCGCTTCTAAAATTAGCTTAAAACGCGCCGAAACACTTGTAAAGTGTCAATTGCAGTCTGTTCCCAGTTAAATGAATCTAGCTTCAAATTTTTAAATGTTTCTATAATAGACCTTTTCTCATATTTCGATATGGTTTGATATAAGATTTCGGTCCATTTATCAACATCGTTCGGTTTTACCAAAATCATAGGCACAAATTTAGATTTGAGTCGGTAGTTTGTAGTTGGTAGTAGTAATTTTTGCGAAATCTCGCAATGAGGTGGTATATCAGAAGCAATAACCGGACAACCACAAGCTAAGGCTTCCAAAATAGGCAGGCCAAACCCCTCAAAGAGGCTGGGAAAGGCAAAAACAGCCGCACCTGAGTACAAGGCCGGCAAATCGGAATCTGGCACGTAACCCAAAAACTTAACTCTGTCTTGCACCCCAAACCTTTTCGGTGCCGCTAAAATATCTTGGTAGTCCCAACCAAGTTTGCCGGCGATAATTAAGTTTATGGTAGATAGTTTATCGTTCATCGAGATTTTTTTATCTTTTATTCCCCGATTAACTATTAACGATTGACCATTAACTACAAGGCTGAAAGCCTTAATTAACATTTCGAGATTCTTCCTCGGCTGAACTGTACCCACAAACAGAATATAATCTCCTTCGATTTTGTACTTAGACTTTACACTTTGAACTTTTAACTTTGAACTCGGCCTAAAAAAGGCCGTATCGACCCCTTCATGCACCACAAAGATCTTTTTAGGTGATATTTGGTATCTTTTTATTAAGTCTCTTTTTGTTGTCACAGAAACCGCAATTACCCCGTCTGCGTGAAAAGCTGCATAACGGCTGGCAAAATCCAAATAATATCTCTGGGGAAACTGATGATAACCGGGAAGATATTCAACGCCAAGATCGTGGATGGTAACGACGTATTTCGTTGGTTTATGGTTAATAGTTAATCGTTCATCGGGATTATAATTCTTATCCCATGAACCATAAACCATAAACGATCTACGTCTAAGAATCGGTAGTGTATGCGCCGGAATAAATAAAATATCAACCGGATTTCGCCAAGTCTCCAGCGCCAAGCCAACTTGGGTCCAGAGGCGATTCGGATGAATAGTTTTGAACTCGAAGTTTTTAGGCCATTTCTTCAAACCCTGTTTGTAGGGCAATTCCAAACCGGGTTTGTTTTTGGTAATAGACCAAACTCCAGACTTTGACTTTCCACTTTGACCTCTTAAATACACCCGATACCGACTCTTGCGATCCGCCTTCGCCAGTGCCTTCAATAAATTCAAGGAATAATTCTCCGTCCCTGTGACCTCTGGTACAAACGCCCTGCTAGCATCAAAACCGATAAGCATAAAATTAAATTAGAAATTTATTAAGACTATCTTACCTGCACTACCCTTTTCCAGCTATCTATGTTTTCTAGTGCCACCCCGGTTCCGTAAACTGCACAACGAGCCGGATCCTCAGAAACATAAGCACTCACACCGCATGAAGCGCTAATCAAACGGTCCAAATTCTTAAGTTGAGCAGCACCTCCTGTTAAAACTATCCCTCGATCTATAATATCGGAGGCCAGCTCCGGCGGTGTCTGCTCCAAAACATTTTTGACACAATTAATAATTGCCAAAAGTACCGACCCAAGCGCTTCAGTAACTTCCAATGAATCGACAACTATTGTCTTGGGCAAACCAAAAACCGCGTCCCTGCCTTTAACGTCAATCGTCTTTTTTGAACCGGTAGTTGTTGCCGCGCCGATTTTAATCTTTACCTCCTCAGCCATGCGTTCACCAATTATCAAATTATGTACCCGGCGCACATAGCTGGCAATTGCTTCATCCATTTTATTGCCCCCCACCTTAGCGGTTGTTGTCGCTACGATTCCTCCGAGAGAAACAACCGCAGCCCCTGTTGACCCGCCGCCAATATCCACAATCATTGAACCACACGCGGCTTCAACCGGCAGCTTGGCACCGATCGCCGCCGCAAGCGGCGACTCGATCAAATATGCAGTCTTGGCCCCGGCTGCCAGCGTTGCCTCTAAAACTGCTCTTCGCTCTACCTGAGTGATGCCCGACGGAACACAAACCATTACCTCTGGCCGCACAAAACGAGAATATGAAAGAACTTTATCAAGGAAATAGCCAAGCATGCTCTGCGCAACCAAATAGTCGGCGACCACCCCTTCACGCAAAGGCTTCGCGAGGATCACATTACTCCGGAGTCCTGCTCGTCCTAGCATTTCATAAGCCTGAGTGCCAACTGCCACTACGCGGCCTGTAACGCTATCTACGGCAACTACGCTCGGTTCGGAAAGCACTATGCCCTGGCCTTGCGACCACACCAAAGAATTGGAGGTCCCCAGATCAATGCCCAGACGTTTCGTGGCAAAAAGAGGAAAGCGCATGGTGATAGTTAATCGTCAATGGTTCATAGGGAAAAATAAATCCCAATGAACTATAAACTTCCGAGGACTGAAAGTCCTCGGTATTGTTCTTTAAGTTTACATGAGCGAGCAAGAATACATATCAGTCCTCGAAAGTATGTATTCTCTCGCATTCATCCGTGGACTAATAGTCCACGGACATCTAGCGAGCGAATATAAACTATAAACGATTAACCTTTTCGGGCACAAGAGGCAAATTGAAAATTAATGACCCAAATAAGTATTAAGTAGATCAAAAGAAGTCCACAGTTAGCAGCCATCGACTCTGTCACAAAAAACAAACCCGGTTTGGAAGAACCCTACAAACCGGGTTTGGAAAATAGGACAGATAAACCGAAAACTGATAACTAAAACAGAGGCTTGCCGAGAGTTTTTTCCAGATCGCTCTTTACATCTTCAAGAAACTTAATAAATTCAGGATCGCTTTTTACCGACGAACCGGAAAGATAATCATAAAAATTACGGGCGGACTCTAACTTTGCCGCCTCGTCGCCAGCTCCAAGATACTGGTCATAGGCGGTTGAGGTAACCGCCGGAACGCTGGCCATGAATTCCTCTTTAAAATTAACAGGCGAGACCTGTTTAAAATAGGCAGAAAGGGTTGTCGCTTGAGCCCTGTACTCGAAATCGGAAATGGGAGCCAAAGGCGGCGGGTTAGGATTTGCACTCGGCAGAATCACGTCCGGATTAGTCTTATCGGTCAGCTCTCCAGTTGAAGTAGCAGACTTTTCCCCCGGACGCGGAAAAACCAAAACCACCCCGACAACAAGCACAAAAATCATAAGACCAATACCTCCGATCATAAAAAGACGACTGCCAAAAACAGATGTTGGTCCTTTTGGAGTAGGGCCAGCTATTTTGTCGGCTTTAAAAGTATTAGGTTGTTGTCCTCCGGATGCGTTTTGCCCAAGCGTGGGGCCGGAAGGCTGTTGAACCGACGGTATTGGGTTGTTCTGATTATTGGCCATCTTACGGTGCCACTTCCTTCCATGAAACCGAGGGGCTGCCCAAAAGGCTGTTTAAACCAATAAGATATTTAAGGTCGTAATTAAAAACGTTGGCGGGATTGATATCATTTCCGCTGGCAAGAACCCTTCCTAAATTCACCGAGCCCGCGTAAACTCCGCCCTTAACTACTAGCTGCGGTGCCGTCGTCACCCCATTATTGTCATTAAATGTTCCCTTGGCAATGTAGATACCGTCGATTTCAGTCACGCTTGAATCTACGGTAATATTGCCTTGCACGATAAATGTCGAAGCATCATTTGTACCTAAAGTCAAATTACCGTCAATCGTTAAATTACCGTCTATGAAAAACACATTGTTGCCGTTGGGCCCGTTTCCGGCATGAAACGCCGCATCACCCAAGCAATAGTAAAAATTATTGCCGGCCGGCAAACCTGCCGGAATATTACAAACTTGCGATCCAACAGAAATTGCCTTTTGCCTGAATCGTTCTGCCAGATAGTTATAGACTCCGCCCGCGGAAACCAGCGGTCCGGTGTAGCCTGTGATTTTCCAATTTGTCTTTGTTTGGATATTGGTCAGGCTTACTTTCGCCACTGCCAGAAAGTCTGATTGGTAACGGCCGGCAGGCAACGGTGTCTGGCTTACCGCGATCGCCCCGCCTTCGGCTCCAACATCGCCGCCTATTGTTTCAAACCAGGCGTTAACGGAAACAGTGTAAGTAAAACCGCCGGGGAAAGTATCCGCGCCGTCGGTATCGTCGTCCCCACCCCCACTGCCGGGCGGCGGGTCGTCAATTGCGTTCGGTCCAACCCAAATCGTACCGTTTGTAGCATTGTTCGGCCACCAGCGGTCATTCTGATTGCAAGCCGGAATCACGTAGGCATTAACGGAGTAAGTTCCTTGTGTCGCGCCGACATTAAAAGAGACCGTAATGTCCGTCGACTGGGAAAGATTAAGCGGTCCGACTGCCGGGGGATTAAAGCTCGCGCCGGGGATACCTCCGCTTCCTGCGCCAGTATCTAATGCGGTACAAGCCGGGAAGCCCGAATCAACTACGGGTCCGGCCGTTCTCCATATACCCAAAGTCGTAGCCGCCGAGGCCGTTCCGCCGATATTGGTAACTCGCACCACCAAGCTCGCCGGCTGGTTAGCCTGGTAAATCTGCGGCGGGCCGTTATTGACAAACCTTGCCTTAAGATCAAGAGAGCAGTCGGGTGTGGTCACGCTATTGCCCGGTGGCGTCAGCGAATTTGGCGGATAAACATGGGGGCTATCGCCGCCCGCATTGCGGGCGATCAAACGCCACCAGTAAGTAGTACTACCAGTGGGCGTATTTGGCGGGCCGCCGGCTAAAGAACTTGCCGAATTCCATACGAACTGAGTCGTCGGAGCACCGATTGTCGCATATCCCCATGGCGATGGTGAAACATCCCCGGTCCAGGCGGCCAGATTAACATCAAGAATATACTGATCCGCCCCGCTGGAAGCGGTCCAGCTAAAGGTTATCTGCGGCGCCCCCGAAACACACGAGGCCGTCGCTGTTAAATTCATCGGCGCCGAAGGCGGTGGAGGTGGACCTACCGCTACTGTATAGTTTGCCGAGTTGCGGTAATTGTCACCATTAGTGGTAACACCGGGTGTCCCTTCCTGGCTTTCGGTAATCACACAGCTTGAATCAACAAGAGCCCCAAAATGATAAGTCCCGGCAGTAGCGGGGGCTGAAGTGTTATAGGTTTGAGTGTTGGTTTGGTCGGCGGCAAGGCCGTTTACGGGAAACGCGACACCCACAGGATTACAGGCAGGCTGGGTAGTTTCGCCGTTGAATGTAAGTTTAAATTGGAACGACGAGGAAATATTGGTAGAAGAGGCATTGCGCACAGTCATAGTAACTGACATCGCCTCTCCAGGTAGGTAACTTGATTTATCCGTACTCACCGAATCGACAACCAAATTAGGTGTCCCAGGCGGCGGGGTTGGGCTGGCGGCGGCGCCAACCGTATAAGGCGCGGTTCTTTGGTTATTGCTCTCGCTTGACTCGGAAATCAAACATCGGGCGTCGGCGAAAACTCGGGCGGTGTAAGAACTGCTGGTTAAGGGCGCGGTAAACGTCATTGTGAAATTTCCGGTTGATCTGTCGGGCTGCAGCACTCCGCCAATCTGGACTTCGTTGTCGGCTGCCGCTCTGCAGGCAACGCTAGTGGGCGCGGACCGGTAAAGTCTCACCCAAAGTTGGTTGTCGGGCGTAGGGGCTGTCCCGCGATTGGTTATGTTTATCGTAGCCGTCACCGTTTGCCCGGGCGTTGGGTTAGTAGTCGAAAGGGTAAAGTTGGAAATATAGACATCCGCTTGGCCGGCAGGAGGAGGAGGTGTTGAAGTTGGAGCAGGAGTTGGTCCTCCCGAATAGACGGCGGTTACGGTTTGGCTGCTGCCGACAGGAACGATAGCCGAACAACCCCGACCCATCGAGCTGTCGCAGCCATCCCAGCGGACAAAAGTATATCCGGCCTTATCGTTGGCAAAAAGGTCTGTTCTAATTTCAGAACCCAGAGAACAATTATAATTGGTTGTCCCGCCACATATCGGAGAGCCGCCAATCAAAACAGCGGAGGCCCCGGAACTTCGGACACTAAGCAGCGCTTGTCCCGGCGCGGGGGTCGGAGCGGGCGCTGGGGTTGGGGTTGGAGTGGCGCTACACACCGGATAAGAAGGGGCTTCCATGTCAGACGTAATACCTGTGACTTGCCCATAAATTTGGTAGCCATAAGCATTGCCTCTGGTCACGCTACCGTCGGTATAAGAAGTTGAGGTAGTTGTAGCGTAAGGTATCACCCAGCCTCCGCCATTGACCTGTCTCCAAACCTCAAATGTTGTCTCTCCGCTAGGCCTATTCCAAGAAAGACTGATTCCGGAACCCGGACAAGCGGCAGGAGTAGCCGTTAGGTTAATTGAGGAAGGCGGCGGAGTTGGAGTTGGTCCGGGCGGTGGGGTTGGTGTTGGAGCCGGAGTCGGAGCCGGAGTCGGGGTGGGAGTTGGGGGAGGTGGATTACAGGTGAACTGCCCATAAGATCGGCGAGACCACTGGCCTTGGGGTGAAACCGCGCTGATACCAACACCATAAGTGCCGGGCGCCAAACTGCCAAAGTCGATAGACGTGTCTCCCCCTGGGGCCGATCCCCAATAATTGGCATCAATTGTTGCTTGGTCCGTTGCGCCGTAAGCTCTAAAGATTTCGAAATGGTCCACGTTTGGCCCGTTCCCCCCCACACCCACCAACCTCCAATTAAACCCCGCGCAAAAAGTGGAAGTTATCGAGGGCTCGGCATTGGGCGTTCGGCAAACAACGTCTTGACCCGGAGCTTCATAATAGTAAACGTCAGGATCACTGATATCGGGAAGAAAATTTGCGTCTACCGGAGGATCAAAACATGTGGTACTCCAATCAATTGCGTAAGGCTCATTAATTGAAGGATCACGAACCGAAACAGCAAACTTTGTCCCAGGTGCTGCTATTGTGTGTGTTTGTTGATCAAACATTTGTTGACTCGGTGTGTCGTAACTCCGATAAAATTTTACCGTCACTGTTATAGGTATAGTAACATCTGGAGCATCATTCTGAAGCAAAACTGAAACTTCCGCTTCTGTCGCCAAGGCATCGGAATGTACACTTAACAAAACAAGAAAACCTAAAAAGAAAAAAGCAATTAAGAAAAACTTTCTCATAATTTTAAATTTCCAAATAATGCGATTTTTGACCGGCTTTTATTTTTTGATAGGTTTCTGAAAAATTAGCTTGCATAAAATTGCTTAACTCTCCAGCTACTTTCTTAATTTTTTCATCTTTTGTTCTTTGGTACTCACTTTTCAATGATTGAAACGCATCAAAATAGTTTGCCCACTGCGATTTTTGGCCGCCGACAAATGCAGCCGCTTCAAATTTCTTAAAAATATCCTCTAAAACCTGCGGTTCAATTGAAGAAATGGCTTGAATTTTCGGTTTTAAAGCAAGAATTTCCTGGGGATAATTTGTGCTTCCGCACAAAGAATCCAGACAAGGAATTGAAAGGAGCTCTGGTTTATAATTTTTGGGAAATTCATTTTTAATAAACTCCGCTAAAGTCTCTGTCTGGATTCGGCTTTGAAAATCATGGTTGCCGATATAAACACCCCTTAAAACAGTAAAATTTTCGTAATACAAATTAAACCTCTTGGTCTGATCCTTCTCGGATTTTGCAGCTTCCAAATTCTTAGTAAAAGTGTCTTTGACAGCACCGGAAAATGCAATTTGCTCAAGGTCTATTTGTGGAGTTTTGATTGTTTTTTTTGCTTCAGAGAGAAGAAAAAGAGAAACTCCAAGTAAAACAATTACGACCAAAGCCAAAAAGATTGGGTTGGAAGCCAAAATTACAAGGAGCCTTTTAAACCTTTCGGGCAGGCTGAAAATCATCTATCAACTTAAGTGTAGTGGGAAATCATTGAAAGTGTCAAGTGTCCGAGGAATTATTCTCGTGTATCTTTTTTGTGAGGAAAACAGGTAATAATTGTTATCTTTCAGCTTCAAGCCCGACCAAAGCAGCAATTTCAATTTTATAGGCGGGTAACAAAAATCCAGAAAGGTTCAATTCCCCTGGAACAAATTTTCTTATAACACGATTCTCGGAGTCAATTTTTTGAAAATCTTCAACATCCTGTCTGTTAATGGTATGATTATCCCTTTTACCGTCAGTAGTTCTAAGGGT
>MFBZ01000004.1 GCA_001776545.1 Candidatus Curtissbacteria bacterium RIFCSPLOWO2_12_FULL_41_16
GCCGGATTAAATGCCAATATTGCGGTAACCAATAAGGTTCTTTTTTGATCAAAAAACTTCTTACTAATTTTATAGGAGACCAAAATCAGTATAATATCAGCGATAATCGCAGGGAACTTGTAAATCACTTCAAGTGGAATCTGGAGACCTGAAGAATACAAGAAGTTTTTAAGATGTCCCAAAAACCACAATACGTATAGATAACCCGGCAGATAATCCGACCAGGCATCGTAAAATTTTGCAAAAGGTACTTCAACCAGTCTGTTACTCCAGCCAATCCAATCTGCCAGGTCAATTGGATGGTTACCGTAAGGTGACAAAGCCAATCTGATTAAGAAAGCACTTAAAAATATTAAAAGCACCATTTATAATTATTAGTATCTGATAAATTGTAAAATAATCGGAATACTACTTTTTATAATGGATCTCAATGAAAAATTTACACTTCAATAACAATTTACTTATTGGTATCGTTCTGATTACCTTTATAATCGCCTACTATATTTCTGTTTCCTTAATTATAAACGGCAATCTGTTCAAACTTTCCCAAACCCCTTACTACAATTATTTGCTGGAAGCTTTTAGCAAAAACAGGCTTGATTTAGATCCAATACACAAAGGATTCGACCTCTCAAATTTTAATGGCAAGTGGTACATGTATTGGGGATTGTCGCCTTCTTTATTTATATTGCCATTTTATCTTATTTGGGGAATTAAAAGTAGCGATATTTTATACACACTTATTGCGGGTACAGTAAATATTGTCCTATTTTTTAAAATAATTGAAACTGTTGATAGGTATTTTCATTTAAATAAATCAACTTTTATCAAGTTTTTCGTTCTAATTAATTTCGCTATTGCCTCGCCCAATTTTTATTTATCTCTCGCAGGTAGAATTTGGCATACTAACCAGATTATTGCCGCAACATATCTGTTGCTTTTTCTGTTTTTTTATTTTAAATACCTTAAAAATATTGAAAAACTCAAATTCCTCATGATTTCCCTGATCTTTTTCAATCTCTCATGGCTGGCGAGAAACACTCTTTTAACTTATGCAATCTTACTTATCTATCCGCTAATTATCATCTTTAGGACGAAAGAAAAAAGGTTATTTGTTAAATCGGCAGCCACGATATTTTTAATTAGCCTGTCAGCAGCAATAATCTTTTTTACACACAATTACTTACGGTTTAATAATCTACTGGAAACCGGATTAACATACCAGCAATCTGCTGCACGATTCAGAGAATCAACTGGCTCAAGCAATTTTTTTTCGATTAACAACATCCCACACAATTTTTATTACTATTTCATAAACCCTCTAAATTTTGATAGCAAAAGTCCATTCATGAAGTTTGAAGCAGAAGGCAATAGCGTGTTTTTAGTGTACCCAATCTTAATTTTATTATTATGGTCTCTGTTTAAAAAAAGGGTTATAGATATTAGATTAAAATACTTCTTAGTAACTTGCCTTGCGCTATTGACGATTAACTTATTGCCGTTAATGTTATTTTTTGGGACCGGCTGGACTCAATTTGGCAACCGATACTTTTTGGATGTAATTCCAATATTGTTTATTGTTTCGACAGTCTACATCACTAGACTTTCACCGCTACTTGCCATTTTTTTATTGACTTATGGTTCAGTAATAAATTTTCTAGGAGCGATCAATTTTTACCGCCACTTTTAATATTGTCCTGTTATATACAATTCGATGTCTTGGTCTTTAAAAACGGGCCCAGACAGATTTAACTTCTTTATCCTCTCTGCTATAAATTTTTCATTAACACTTGCGTCACGGCGTAAGACCATAGCCGAAATTTTCTCGTCACCTAAGTTTTTTAAAGCAAGTTGAAACTTACTGCTTTCAAATGGTAAGTTCCATCTGTCCATCAGAGCACGTCTTTGCGAATAATAAGGTATTTCTGAAGACCAATCAAAACCGTGAATCAACAAAATGTCATCAGGTTTTGTAAAATACTTGATTGCGTTTGCCAGAGGCAAATAAGCTACATTATTGAATTTTTGGATGCTATAGTAGCGGGCAAAATAAGCCTGATACATGGTTAGCAAAATGACAGGCAAAACAATAAATTTAGCGACGATTTTTAATCGGCTGATATTCAAAAAAGAGTTAATTAAAAATCCCAAAGAGAACAAAAGAAAAACAGCGTTGGCGTACCAATAATAATCGTGAACAATATATAAATTAGTGAATATAAGAGGCCCCGCTAAAAATAAAAGGAAGAAGGCAAAAGTCTCTTTACAATATTTACCTTTAAGAAGTAAATTGAAAGTATAAAAAATAATAATAAAAATCAAAGTCAAAAAAGACGATTGCACAAAGTGCATACCCCAGATATTCGGACCTGCCAGATTGAAAACCCCGACCCAACTATCATAAGAAAATCTTTGAGCGAGTGTTCCAAAATTCCAAAACCTCATTGCACCGGAAGTAATGAATCCCGCGGCAAATTCATTTTGAGCCTTTAAATAATCAGAAAAATATACCCAACCAAAATTTACCACCAGTGGCGTGCCGACAGTTAACAAAAACTGGATAATTCGGCCAACAGAAACTCTCCCCCTCCAGAATCTTAAAAAGAGGAAAATTGCCGCTAAATCAAATATTGCAAAAGTTGTGATTTTAACGAGTGCTGCCAGCACACCCACAACAATTGCGAGCAGCAAGATAGGTACTTTCGGTTTGCTTGCCAACTTGGAAATTATTACCAAGAAGACAAAACCAAGAAACATTGCCAGAGATTCAATCATGAAAGTTCGGGACCAGAAAATATAAACGGGGCTTGCCAATATCAACGAAAGAAAAACAAAAATATGTCTTTTTTTAGTAATCAAATTATCTAGCAAAAAATAGATAGGTACTAGTGACAGGTAAAAGAATGTAATACTTAGCAGGCGCCCCGCACTATCCAGATTAATTTTGGTTCCCATCACCAAAAGAGCGACAAGCCACTGGAATAAAGGGAATTCCATAGGTATCGACCACGGTTTCCCTAAAACAGGAGTTAGATAGTCCAGACGGAAGCCGTCTTTTAAGACATAGTAAGCTGTAATTGCAGTTTGTGTTTGGCGGAAGCCGTGATGGTCATTAATTGTATTGTTCCATCCGATTGTCGAAAGTAATAAATGAATTAATAAGACAACAATAAATATGAGTAAAAAGTAAAGACTCTCGAAATCTATTTTTCCAAATAAACTTAATTTATAAACCACTTACAACCTGCCTCAAATAGTATACACTGTGGGGAGTAAAGGGTAGAGGAGTTTATGAAATATTTGTCCAACATAAAAGCATTAATCATCTATGGCCCGACAGCAACCGGCAAAACTGATCTGGCCTTTCAACTTGCCAAAAAATACAACGGAGAATTGATATCCGCCGATTCTCGGCAAGTTTATAAAGGCTTAGATATCGGCACAGGTAAAGTAAGTTTTGAGTCTAAAATAGAAAAACATGACGGCTTCTGGATAGTCAATGGGATTAAAATTCACGGTTTCGATCTTGTAGAACCACCTTCTTTACGCGAACCCGACTTGCAAAAGCCTTCCAAACCGGGTTCGGAAAATTTGACTAGATTCTCTGTCGCTGATTTTCTCAAATTCGCTCACACTACGATGATACGTATCATCGTAGTTAAAAAACTTCCGATAATTGTTGGAGGAACCGGGTTTTATATTAAAGCTCTAATTGATGGAATTGGATCAATCGGTATTCCACAAGATCCAAAACTCCGTCGCCGGCTTGAGGGGTTAACGGTTGATCAGCTTTATCAAAAACTAGAAAAGCTTGATCCAAAGCGTACTCAAGCGATGAATGGGTCGGACCGAAAAAATCCTCGACGCTTGATTCGAGCTATAGAGATAGCATTATATTCCACCTCCAAGGAGTCAAAGCCCACCGATTCGGCTGAGCTCACGGCCGAAGCCTCGGAGGTGAGCAGGCTCAATGAAAATTTAAAATTTAAAATTGAAAATTATCTGCTGGTTGGTCTTACTGCTCCAAATTCTTATCTTTACGAGCGTGCAGATAAATGGTTGTCAAGAAGGCTAACAAAAGGAATGTCGGATGAAGTCCAAAATTTAATAAATCAAAATGTCAATCACCAGTGGTTAGACAATCTTGGACTCGAGTATCGTTGGATTACCCGATATCTACTCGGCAAAATAGGGGAGAAAGAAGCAATTGAGCGTCTTAAAGGCGACATCCACAATTTTATTAGACGCCAAAAGACCTGGTTTAATAAATTTTCAGATATACAACTTTTTGATATTTCAAAAACAGATTGGAAACTCCACCTCAGAGGAGTCGTCAAGCGACACATCAGACGAGTCAGCCACGTTTGACAGTGGCGCCACTTCAGAGGAAATTAAAACCGCCGTTTAGATTGCACATAAGCTCAAAGCTGATATATACTAGGTCAATGCCGCAAGATAATACACCAATTAGGGTCGAAATATCTTACAAAACAATAATCTTTACAATTGCCGTTTTAGTTGGGCTTTGGCTTATTATCCAAGTCCGCGAAATTATTATTTTCGTGTTTCTTTCAATTATCTTACTCTCCTCATTATTGCGGCCGGTTGAATGGCTAAACGCTAAACGTATTCCTAGAGTCATCTCGTTGCTCTTAGTTTATTTGGCTGTTATCTTGCTTATCTCTTTTGCTATTGGGATTATTGTGCCGCCGTTAGTTGCTCAAACCTCCGAGTTTATATCAAAGCTGCCGCAGATTATCGGAACCATTAATGATTTTCTTATCTTTAATAAAATACCGGTAGAGAATACCTCTCAGGTTATCGCCAGGCAAATTAACCAGATTGCCGGAGACCTCGTTTCTATTTCCCGAGCAATTTTTTCCAGTATCATTTTAATAGTCACTTTATTTGTTTTCACTTTTTATTTAATTTTAGAATGGAAAAGTTTCGTCAAACTTATCACCTCGCCTTTTGCCGGGAAACAAGAGAAGAAAGTCGCCAGTATTATTTTAAAAGTCGAAAAAGGCCTGGGCAGTTGGGTTAGAGGCCAGTTAACTTTGTCTTTGGCGGTTGGGATCTTAAGTTACATAGGACTGCGAATTTTAGATCTTCCTTTTGCCCTGCCCCTTGCCTTAATTGCCGGAATTCTCGAAATTATCCCGATAGTCGGTCCTATAATTGCTGCAATTCCCGCTGTTCTCGTAAGTTTGTCCATTTCCCCGGTACTAGGTTTAGCCACAGCGGCGCTTTTTTTCATCGTCCAGCAGCTGGAAAACCACTTAATAGTTCCTATGGTTATGTCCAAAGTAGTCGGCCTGCAGCCGCCAATCGTCATCATTGCTCTTTTGATGGGTGCCAAACTTGCCGGCATCGGAGGAGCCTTTTTAGCGATACCCACAGTCATCGTCGCCAGAATCATAATTCGTGAACTCTTAGTGGAAGACCAAAGACTTGAAGATAGTCTAGAAGAACAATAGAAAAAATGCGGCCTTTTTGAAAAATCAATAAAATTTTGGTAAAATATTTACTGCTTTTGGGAAGAAAGACGATCGCTGTAGTGCTTCGCACTTTAAGCAGCGCGGAGTGCTGCAGAGGAAAGTCCAGACAGGTGTAATACCAGGGATGGAACGTAAGTTCCGACTAATAATAGCTGGTGCTTAAATTCTTTACCCGCACGTGGAATTTAGGACAGGTTTTGAATCAACAAAACCTGAGAGCAACAGAGACGAGCGGGAGTGAAACGGGCAATCCCACCTGCTGCAACCTCCGATCGATGGAAAGTATTACTTCACACATCGAGGTTGAGGGCACCGCGCCAAATAGGCGGGCGAAGTGACAAATCGTCATTTTGAGATAGATGATCGTTTAAAACAGAATCTGGCTTACTCTCTTCCCAAAAGTTTACCCGCCGAAATTACAGATTTGAGCCGTGTATGAACAATACTGAAAAGGCGAAAAGCTGAAATTAGGCGGGCTTTTTTGTGGATTTGACTAATCTTGCCAAAGATGTAAATATAATTATATATGACCAAAAGAGCAGCTGTCAGGCGATTTAAAAGTAACCCCCTCTCCCAATTCTTAATAGGCGCAACCGCTATTGTCATTCTTATTGCAGCATACGAGGCTGTTACCCAAAATGATATTACTTCAATTGCTCCAACCCAACTTTTTTTAGTTGCCGGAGTTTTGGGAATTTTAGGCCTTTATCTTAAAAACGAGAAATAACGCTCCCCGCCTAATTGACATAATTCTTCAATAATTACTATAGTTACAGCAACCGTCTCGAAAAGACGCTTAAAAACCGGTGAAACGGATTGCAGTCTTAATTTCCAACATAGGAACCGGAACAAACTTGCAAGCCATTATTGACGGGGCAAAAAGCGGGAAAATTAATGCGAAAATAGTAGCGGTCGTTACCGATACCCAAAAAGCCTTGGGCCTTACCCGTGCCAGGAAACATCATCTACCAATCAAAATTTGTTCCAAAAAAGAAGAGTTACTTCTACTTTTAAAAAAACTCAATCCGGATTATATTTGTCTTGCCGGCTGGAAACAAATTATTTTGGATGAGGTGATAGATGCCTTTCCAAATCGAATCCTCAATACCCACCCAGGTCTTATACCAGACAAAATCGCCGGCCAAGTCAAAAACCCGGACGGTACAATTGCCTTGTGGAACAGGGGCAAAATGACGGGTATTGCCATACAAAATTTTCTTGATAATCACCAAACTTTTGCTGGTTGTACCAATCATTTCTTGTCTCATGAATTTGATTTTGGAAAAGTTCTTGGCCGCTGTTTTGAAAAAATCAGAGTCGGAGACACAATCGATTCCCTCTATAGCCGCCTTAAGAAAAAAGAAAATGCTCTCTATGTCAAAGTGTTGCAAAAGCTCTGTAAAGCCTGAAGTTATCCCCTTGGATGGAATCGAGACGAATATGAGGCATAAGCTTTAAAAATTAAATTTTAAAATTAAATTTTCATTACAAATTAAAAATTGAAAATTGAAAATTTAACCCTGAATTTAAAATTATTAGCATAATGAGTGGAGACAAATTTGTATGAAATCTAATGCTACGGTTCTAGTAATTGATGGCGGCGGTCGCGGATCAGTCCTTGTCGATAAATACCTCCAAAGTAAACATGTCGCTAAAGTTTTAGCTGTTCCGGGTAATGACTTGATGACAGAAAATTCTAAAAAAACCATCAAAATTTTCCCAGACATTAAAACAACTGATATCAAAAACATCATTGAAATTTGTGATCGGGAGAAAGTCGATTTAATTGACGTTGCTCAGGATGATGCAGTTTCAGCTGGTCTTGTCGATGTCCTGCAAAAAGAGGGTTTTAAAGTTTTTGGCCCCACAAAGCTAGCCGGGCAAATCGAATGGGATAAAGCCTGGTCGCGCGAGTTTATGAAAGGCCTTAAGATCCCATGTCCTTCATTCAAAGTCTGTACTTCAGCAAAAGAAGGGATTGCTTTTATTAAAAAACAAAAAGATTCCTCATGGTTTATTAAGGCATCCGGCTTAGCTGGCGGCAAGGGTGCTCTCGCCGCTGGCAGTAATAAAGAGGCGGTCGAAAAGATTCATGAAATGAAAAAATTCGGCAAAAGCGGAGAAACATTTTTAATCGAAGAATATCTTATTGGTGAAGAATTCTCTTCCTTTGCCGTAGTCGGTGGCAAGGACTTTGTACTTCTTGGCCACGCCCAAGACCATAAGCAAGTTTACGATGGTGATTTTGGTCCAAATACCGGCGGCATGGGTTGCTCCTCGCCTCCGATGGTAGTCTCTGGAAGAATTGAAGACCAGGTTAAATCGATTTTTAAAAAAACTGTTGAGGGCCTTGTTAAATTAAAAAGACCCTACAAGGGGATTTTGTATCTGGGGGCGATGGTTGACACAAAAGGCAAGGTCAACGTTATCGAATTTAATGCCCGCTGGGGTGACCCGGAAGCGCAAGTTATAATTCCCTCGATTAAAAATGACTTTTTTGATCTGGCAAACAACGTCATTTCCGGGAATCTTTCTAGTTTAAAAATAATTAAGGATAAAGTTTATCGGGTCGTAGTGACTGCCGCTTCGCGTGGCTATCCCGTCGATTATTCAAGAGTTACCGGCAAAAAAATCCTAGGGCTTTCAAGAATCCTGAAATCAAAAAGCGTTAAAGTTTTTGGAGCCGGTGTTAAAAAATCGGGCCAAAGCTATATAGCTGGAGGTGGCCGTCTTTTTTATGTGATGGCCGAAGCGCAAAATGTTGCAGCTGCCTGCAAAAAAGCCTATAATGCGCTGTCTCGTGTCAATGTCGAAGGTAACAACCTACATTTTCGCACTGACATCGGCTATCGAGACCTTGAGCGAATAAAAAATCCCTGCACTTAAAAACATAATTTAAACTTGGATGGCGACCATAGAAAGAAAAGAGTTATTTCCAAGACTCGAGTTGTCTACTCTACCCGAAATAGCAAGAAACGGGCTTGCTGTTGCGAGCGATATTGAAGGACCTTTCAAATTAGGCGACATCGTCAATCGGGCGATGTCAGAAAAAGTAAGACCAGATCATTCAGATGACATTCTACCTTCACACGGAGAGATAATTTATCATCAGACATATGCTTGTTTTAACCATAGGAATGTTTCCCTAAGAAGAACTTCTGACAGCTCGATCCCTAGCACATCAGCAACCTTAGCCCAGGAAGCAGTCGATACCATTTTTGCTTTGCCTTTACTTGTTGCTCAGGATGTTGATCCTCAATATTTGAATGATCTTGCTTTACAGTCGAAAGAAACCCCTGGCGCAAAAAAACTGTTAGATAAGTTCAGAGAAACTGGCATTCCTGTTATCGCCATCACTTCCGCACCTCAAGAACCTTATCGAGTAGCACTTAGCCAAGGAGGACTTTTTGATCCTCAATGTGTGATTGGTTCACCATTTCCTATTAAGGAAACAAAATCAAAGCTTATGGCTACCGGCTGTTGGGAGCAAGAAATAGCAGTGGTTAAACAGTATCTTGCGGATTGTTTTCGAATAATAAACGAAAATTCAGAAATTCAAGACAGAACTAGAAAACTTTCCGAAGACGGAACCCGTTTACTCTGGGAAAGGATAGAAAGATTTCTTTATCAAGAAATAATGATATCCTATGACCCTACAGTTAGAAGACAAAGAAAACCATCGACAATCTTTGGTCAGATTATTGAAGAAACAAGAATGATCGGTGACCGATCAAAAGCTGCTATTGCCCTAGCAGCTTATAGAAGAATTAAACCACATGATGGCTTGTTGGTAGCACAAGGTGATGGCCTCAACGATTGCTTGATGCTTCAAGTTGCCCCTTATTCAATTGCTCCCAACGCGCCAGAGGCAGTCAAAGCTGCTTGCATTGGTATTATTACAGATGATGTTTTTAATGAATGGCCAATATACGAACAACTATTAGCAGGGGAGCGCGACATTGAGACAATAATTACCAGAGCTCAACAAAAAGTCGGTAGTGCCGCCTTTATCCATCGAGGTGGACCAAGCGTTTGTCCTGAAATCTTAGAACAACACAGACGAATGAAAAAACAACTTCGAGGAGAAAGTTACCTTGGCTAGCTTTCGCATGGACGTTATAGGTATCGGTTCAGCCTTTGTTGATTATTTTATTAAAACAGATGAAGCTTTTTTAAAAAAATTGGGGCTTAAACCCGAAGATGATTTTTTATTCAAAGAAAAGAAGATTTCCAAAAACGATATTTTCGATAAACTCAAAGTTCTTACCAAAAGCCCCGGTGGCATATCGGTCAACACCATTGCAGCTCTGGCAAAACTCAACATAAAAGTTGGTTATTGTGGAGTAATCGGCAAAGATATTAATGGTGACTTTTGGACAAAAAACATTGGCAATATCGATCTCTCGCGAATCAAAAGAGTCGGCAAGACGTCCATTTGCGCTTGTCTTTTAACAAGTCAGGGCAAGAAAAGAACATTTCTTTCAGAAGTCAATCCGGCTGATTTTGATTTTTTAAAAAATATTGATTTAAATTATTTAAAAAGCGCTAAATTTATCCATTTGGGGCCGCTTATTTTAAACACCAAAGATGGTATAAAGCACACGGTAAAATTAATCCGGAGAATCTCAAAACCGCTTATCAGTTTTTCTCCAAGCATTCTTTACATTGCCGAAGGCCCCCAAAAGTTATACAAAATATTTGAAAAAACCTACATTCTTTTTCTAAATCAAAAAGAAATCAAGTATTTAACTGGCCAGAAACCGGAATTTGGATCAAAAAGTCTTTTAAAATACGGTCCAGAAATTGTCGTTTGCACTTTAGCTGAAAGAGGTGCATTAATCACAACGTTCAAAAATCAATTTTATTCGCCTCGCTTTGATGTCGACAATATTGTCGATACAACCGGCGCCGGGGATGCTTTTGCCGCTGGCTTCCTTTATGGACTAATCAAAGGCAAATCTTTAAGATGGTCAGCAAACTTTGCCAATGGGCTTGCCGCCAAAAGTTTGACAGATCTCGGGCTACATTGGCTAAAGACTGCCAGGCTAAGTTAAAATTACCCAAATGATTTATGAAATAAGAGTCGCCTCCAAAAACCCCCAAGATCCTAAAGGCCAGGATTTGCTTGCGGAAGTCGAAAGGACCGTCGGCGTAAAAACCATCAAAAACATCCGTACTGCCAAAGTTTATCGCCTGGAGGGTATTAATAAAAATGACGCCCTCAAATTTACCCAAACGGTTCTTGCCGAACCAATCGACAAGCAAATGTCTTTTGAAAAACCAATAATCAGTGGCGCAAACCATATTATTGAGGTAGCCTACAAACCCGGCGTCATGAATCCGGAAGTGGCCTCTCTTTTAAAATCCGCTCAAGACCTTGGCATAAAACTTACCGCTGCCGACTCATCAGTTGAGTATGCTTTTTTTGGCAAAGTTAAAAAGGAAAATCTGCAAAAAATTATAAAACAGCTTCTTGTAAACGAAACTGTCCAGCAGGTTGTGGTCAAACCTCCGGAGAGCTTAATTATCAAAGGAACAACGGGCAAGGTTCAGAAGATTCTAATTAGAAAATTAAATGATCAGGAATTGGTGGAACTGTCCCGCGATCGCCTCTTTTTGAATCTTGAAGAAATGAAAGTTATCCGGAAATATTTCCGGAAAATTAAAAAAGATCCGACCGATTGCGAGATTGAAGTTTTGGCCCAAACCTGGAGCGAACATTGCGTCCATAAAACTTTTAAGGCGAAATTGATTATTGACGGTAAAGAAAAAAGGCCGTTAATTTCCCGCATTAGGGAAACTGCCAAACAGAATCCGGGTTTAATTGTTAGCGCATTTATAGATAACTCCGGTGTAATTGATTTTTACGACGGTTGGGCGTTGGCCGGTAAGGTTGAAACTCATAATAGTCCTTCGGCTATCGAGCCGTACGGTGGTGCGATGACCGGATCGGGCGGGGTTTTTCGGGATATTTTGGGAACCGGCCAGGGAGCAAAACCTGTAGCGTCAACCGACATTTTCTGTTTTGCGCCGTTGGATCTTAGCCCAAAATTACTTCCACCCGGTTGTCTCCCTCCTGATTATCTACTGCGCAAAGTTGTCGCTGGAGTGCGGGATTACGGTAATCGTGTTGGTATTCCTACCAATAACGGCTCCGTCCATTTTCATCCGGATTTTCGGGCCAAACCGACAGTTGCGGTCGGTTCTTTTGGTTTGATCGAGAAGAAAAAGGCGAAAAAGGGTAAGCCAATGAAGGACGATTTGATTTTAACAATTGGAGGCAAGACCGGCAGGGATGGGATTCATGGAGCGACTTTTTCATCGGGAGAAATGACCGACCGGACAATTAATATTTCCGGGTCTGCGGTTCAGATCGGCAACGCTATTGAGGAAAAAAGAGTGATTGATGCGGTTCTTGTTATGCGCGACCAAAATTTAATCGGGGCTATAACCGATTGCGGAGCCGGCGGTTTTTCATCAGCCATTGGTGAAATGGGAGCAAAAATTGGCGCGCGCGTTTATCTGGAAAAAGTCCCTTCAAAATATACCGGTCTTGCGCCCTGGGAAATTTTTCTTTCAGAGTCTCAGGAGCGCATGGTTTTGGCAATCAACCCAAAGAATATTAATCAGGTCCTAAAAATCTGCAAAGTTTATAACGTCGAAGCACAAGTTATCGGAAAATTTGATGGTAAGAAACGCCTAAAAGTTTTCTATAAGAATCAGTCGGTCTGCGACTTAAAAATGGAATTTTTGCACCATGGTTTGCCCCAAAGAGAAATGGTGGGAGTTAGTTGCCTCAGACAAGAAACCAGGAAAGCCCTGCCAAAAATTCCGAAAAGTTCGAAAGCATGGCAGAAAGTTTTTGAGAAAGTTCTGGCACATGGCAATGTCTGCTCTAAAGAGCCGATTGTTCGGCTGTACGATCACAATGTGCAGGGAACAAACGCTCTCCACCCGTTTGGCGGGGTGGATTTTGACGGCCCAAACGACGGCGCGATATTAACTCCAATTTTAGGGAAGCCTTACGGTCTTGTAATTGCTCACGGTCTTAACCCTACTTTAAACAAAATCGATCCATACAACGGCAGTATTTGGGCAATAACAGAGGCGGTTTCAAACCTTGTTTCAATTGGAGGAGACCTAAAAAATGCTGCACTAATCGATAACTTTATCTGGCCTTTCCCCGATAGCGAGTCTCTTGCTGATCTTGATAGAGCCGTGGACGCATGTTGCGATATGGCAAAACTTTTAAAAATGCCTTTTGTTTCCGGCAAAGATAGTCTTTCTTCAACCTACCGTTATCCAGACGGCACAATTTTAAAAATTCCTCCCGTGCTTTTAATCTCCGTCTTTGGCAAAATTCCTGATGTTAAAAAAACCGCAAGTTCTGACTTTAAATCAACGGACTCAACAATAGTATTGGTTGGAAAGCAGGACCTCGAAGGAATGGGTGGATCAACATATTTTGATATCATTAATTCTACAAGTAACCAAGTTCCTAAACCGGATTTGGAATCTCTTATTTCCGTCTTAAAATCAATCACCTTTGGAATCCAAAGTAGCCAAATTCTTGCCTGTCATGACATTTCCGAAGGTGGCCTTGCCGCCGCCCTTGCTGAAATGTGTTTTGGAGGAGATTGCGGGGCCCAAATCGATCTCTCCTCACTCTACACTTCGGCCGGTACAAAACACCTCCGAGGCTTCGGCCGGATGGACTCCTCGGAGGTGGACTTACGACCCGACCTTATCCTCTTTAATGAAACTCCGGCGACATTTTTAGTCGAAGTCGCCAGTCCGCAAGTTGCTAAAAAACTTTTTGGGAAAGTTTCCTACTATATTCTTGGTCAAACAACAAAATATCCGACCATTTCGGTTACTCAAGGAAACAAGAAGATATCAGCCGTTAGGGTCGACCAGTTAAAATTAGCCTGGCAAAAACCGACGAGGAAGATCTTTCATTAATTTACAATTTGAAATTCGAAATTTGAAATGAATTTTTCAAATTTAAGTTTGATAAGAAAATATTTTAGAAAAATATTTTTGAAACATTAAAAATTCAATGAAAATACCAAAGCGTATTTTTGATAAATCAAAAACTAAAAATTCAAAATTCAAAATTATGGTGAAGCCCAAAGTCTGTATCCTGCGCACCGATGGTACCAATTGCGACGAGGAGCTATTTTATGCTTTCGAAAAATTCGGATCATCTCCAGAATACGTGCATGTCAATGAGCTAAGAGCTAAAAGCAAAAAGCTAAAAGCTTACAAGATCCTTGCTCTTCCCGGTGGTTTTTCCTATGGTGATGATGTCGCTTCTGGTAAGATTTTAGCAGTGGAGCTTGTGAGTTTTTTTAAAGATCAACTCTCGGAATTTATTAATAGTAGAGGGTTAATTTTGGGAATTTGCAATGGTTTCCAAACTTTGGTCCGTACCGGACTTTTACCCTTTGGTCATCTTGGGAAAATGGAAGCAACTTTAGCCCAAAACACAAGCGGTCACTTTGAATGCCATTGGATAAAACTGAAAACTCAAAAGAGCCGCTGCGTTTTTCTGGACCCTAAAAATTTCACCCCCGAGGATAATAACAAACCGGGTTTGCCAATGTATTCCAAACCCGGTTTGGGAAATCCTGATCAAATTTTTGAGCTTCCTGTCAACCACGGTGAAGGTCGATTTTTCGCCGAAAGTGAAACAATCAGAACAATTGAACAGTCTGATCTTATCGTTTTTCATTACGTTGATAAAAGCGGTAGGCCAACCCAAAATTATCCGGAAAATCCCGCAGGTAGCACAAACGCCATTGCCGGAATAACAGATCCAACCGGCCGGATTTTAGGCCTTATGCCTCATCCGGAAAAATTTGTCGATATCACTCAACATCCCAATTGGAGAAGACAAAAAATAAGAGAACCACATGGAACTTTTATTTTTAGACAAATGATAAATTACGTCAAAGAAAGTTAAATTAATAGGAGATGAAAATGACCAAAAGAAAAATTACGTATTCACAAGTTGGCGATAATTACGCCACTAAAGACCCAATTAAAAAACTGACGCAGGCCGCTGCTGCCCAAACTGCTGTCAATCTTAAAAAAGCCGGATATCAAGAAATTTCTGCGACCCGCGGCGAATCGGCTTTTGTTTGGAAACAAAGAAATTTTCTGATGGCATCGGTAGTTGAAGGACTTGGCACCAAAAATCTAGTTGCCGATGCCATCTATAAAATAACCGGCAAGACTTATTACGATGTTGTAGGTCATGACACTGTCTCATGCATCATCAATGATTTAGTAACTGTCGGCGCCAAACCGTTGGTAGTCCACGCTTATTGGGCAATTGAAGACAATGGTTGGTTGCAAGATGAAAAGAGAATGATGGATCTGATAAATGGATGGAAGATTGCCTGTGATCGTGCCGGTGCCGCCTGGGGAGGTGGCGAAACCCCAACTCTAAAGGGAATTATCAGACCCAAAACGATAGATTTAGGCGGCTCGGCCATCGGAATAATCGAATCCAAAAAACGCTTGATAACAAGCCAAAAGTTAAGAATTGGTGATAGAATTGTACTCATCAAATCAGCAGGAATTAATGCCAACGGAATCTCTCTGGCCCGTGCTGTCGTCCAAAAACTACCCAACGGATACAAGACAAAACTACCAAGCGGCAAAATGTACGGCGAAGCCATCCTCACCAAAACTAATATCTATTCAAATCTTATTCAAGATCTTTTGAATGCGCAAATCGATATCCATTACATCACGAATATCACCGGCCATGGTCTCAGAAAAATAATGCGCGCCGACCAAAATTTTACTTACGTTGTCGAAAAAATTTTTGCTCCCCAAGAAGTGTTTCTTTTTATTCAAAAACATGCAAATCTTTCTAACGAAGAAATGTATGGAACTTTTAATATGGGTCAGGATTATGCTATATTTTTGCGGGCTAATGATTTAAAGAAGGCTCAACAAATCGTCAAAAAGAATGGTTTTGCAAGCATAGATAGCGGTTATGTTGAAAAAGGCAAAAGGCAAGTCGTCATCAAACCCAAAAACCTTACTTTTAAATCCGAAACACTGGATTTGAGATAATTTATTATGGAGACGGGGAAGTTGCAGATTCGTCCCTTTCCATAACACAGGGCTCAAATTTTGCTTTTTCTTCGTCGGACAGCTTTGACGTATTTCCCGCCTCTACAATTTTACTAATCGCCTCATTGCTTAAAGAATCCCGAACGCAGGCGATGTTTACTTTACCGATCCCTGCTATTGTTGTTTCCGTTGGAACTTGTGTTTGAGGCACTTGCTGGTTAGTGGTGGGGCTAAAAAGCCCCTTGAATGCTCCCTGACGGAAATTGGCCGCTATAAATAAAATGAAAAGCAGACCAATTAAAATCCAAATCACATAAAATACAAATCCCAGGACTTCGTTTAATCGCAAAAGCACAGGTTTCTTGGGAGGCACGGGTTTTTTGCTGGTTGTGTTTTTTGGCATCGTGATTCCTTAATTTAAGGAAGGATTCTCAAATTGTCCTCGATCTGCTTCAGTCATTGCCAAATGCTAACAAATAATAAATAACAAAGTCAAATTCTATAAAAGATCTTGTCCAAATCAAAAATAAAAGAAGGATAAATTGGCAATCAAAGATAAAAAGAAATATAATTTTTGAGATGGCAAACATTGACGCTTATGATGCAAAAGCAAAATTCCAGGAAGCTTATAAACTCATAGAAAAAGATTCTACCACTTTAGAAAAGCTTGAATCCGCAAGAGTTCTGCTTAAAGGCTTAAATCCCAAGGTAGATGCTCTTCTTGAAAAATGCTTTCACGAGGCTTTGCGAATTGAAAACATCAAAAAAGGCGAGGTTTTAGAGGCAACCCTCGATGTTCTTCCCGAAAATACAAAAGAGGAAAAGAAACGCAAAAAAGCCATCATCTTTTTCCTCAAAAGTCTTAAAGAGTTAAAAGAGGAAGTCGAAAGAGTCAGGGCCGAATTTGAAAGCTATGATAACAAATCAGGCCGCCAGCAGACTCAGTCACTGGCCAAGATTTTCTCCTTTGCTAAAGGCCCCTATGGAATAATTACACTCCTGGCACTGGTTATCGCGGGGGCCTTAATTTTTTCATCAAGAGAAAAAGGTCCAACCCAAAGGGTTTTTTTGACCCCGACCTCTTCTCCGCATGTGACTGCTTCACCCCCTCCTACTCCAGTCGCAACTCCAACCGCTGCTCCTGTCCCTGTCCAAAAAACAAAGATCCAGGTAATTACATTTGGCGGCAGGCAAATTCCTCTCTCGGAGCTTGAAGTTAGAACCGGGCCGGATTGTACCAATTCGCCGCAAGAAGCAGCTCATTACCATGCGAAAAACAATACTTCTGTAAGAGCAACGGACGGGACAATAATTAACGATCTCGGCGCCTGCGCTTTTGGTAAAATCCGCGATGTTCCTATTTTAGAAATCGACTCCCCATGAATTTCAAGATGAATTTCAAGAAAAACTTTAAAAAACTCGGCTTCCGCACCCCTTCCTCATTTCGAGCCCAAAAAGCCCTAAAACTCGGCAAGCGCGGTGATAGACGCTACAAAGAGGAAGATATAAGGAAAATAATGCAGACCTAAAGTTTCTATTTTGATGGAGATGTAGATGAATAAACTTCATAAGGAGACAGATGCAAGGATAATAATAGACAGACTTCTTCGGGAAGCCGGTTGGGATATAGAAGACAAGCAACAAGTTTCAACGGAAGAAGCGGCAGCAGACGGACGCGCTGATTACCTCCTTAAAGACCAAAATGGCATTCCTCTTGCAGTAATCGAGGCAAAAAGATTTTCTACTGAACCGACTCTTGCCCAACAACAAGCAAGGGACTACGCAGAGTCTATAAATGCTCCTTTTGTCTTTTTATCAAATGGTGAAATTATTTATTTTTGGGACTACAAGAATAATTCAGCAAGGCTTGTTGACTCGTTTTACTCACAAGAGGATCTGCACAGAAGAAACATGCTTTCCAAAAGGGTAAAATCACTTAAAGAAATTCCGTTCCCTACAAAATTCTTTTATCTAAATGAAGAGTTAATCGTTAGGCCTTATCAAACAAGTGCAATAGAAGCTGTAGATAAGGAGATAGAGCAAGGTAAAAGAAGAATTTTAATTGAGATGGCAACTGGTACCGGTAAGACTCTTACAATAGCGATGATTATGAAGCGCTTATTTGAAGCAGGATTAATCCAAAGAGTTTTATTTTTAGTTGACAGAAAGCAGCTGGCAGAACAAGCAAAAGATGTCTTTGCGGAATATCTCAAGGATACCCCTTCAAAAGTATGGTATGGAGGCAAGCCAAAAGAATTAGGGCAAATTGTTATTGGGACCTTGCCGACAATTGCCTCACAACTTGAGCGGTTTGGTCCGGGTCATTTTGATCTTGTTGTAACTGATGAATGCCATAGGTCAATTTATAACATTTATAGAGACTTGCTCAATCACTTTGACGCTTTGCACATTTCTTCACATTAGGTTATACCCTCCTACGCTGTAAGCTTCGGAAGGGCACAGCGGACGGGTAAGCCCAACTTTGCATGAAGCTACGATGGGCAAGCACGCCGAATGAAATTGCAATTGTGGAGGGAAGGTAGAAGTCATTCAATATAGATATAGTCATTCCTTGACAATAATCTTGAATATGTACAAAAATGATAGTATAGTATCATTTCATGCCGAAAGCACTTAGAAAATACGTAAATATAAACCCCGAAATTTTAGGCGGAACACCCGTTATTGCCGGAACCAGAATTACTGTCGCAAGAGTCGTGAGTCTTATTAAGCAGGGACATACTCCAAGCGATCTTCAAAAAGACTATCCATGGGTAGATGCTAAAAAAATACAATACGTTATTGCCTATCTCATGAAGGCGGGCTTAGATGCGTTCGAAAAGACGTACAAGACATCGGCTTCTTCTCGATGAGGGAGTACATTTACCCAAATCATACCCAAATTTAACTAATCTTCACGATTTACTGCACATATCTCAAGCGGGATTAAAAGGTTCAAGTGACGAAAAAGTTTTCAACTTCGCAAAGCGAGATTCACGGCTGGCAGTTGTATTTAACGTAAAAGATTTTAAAAAATTTATTCAATCTGATTCACCTACAGTAATATCTCTATCGACAAACTTGTCGGATCAGCAAGCCGATCTAAAAATTTGCAAGGCACTTAAAAAGTTAAAACCGTCTGAAAAAAAGAACACCTTGTGTTAATTGCCACCAATGGAATTAGAGTCATTCGTATAGTAAATAATTAAGTTACTCAGAATGATTTGACGTTTCATAGATTCGATAAACACCCACTATAATCAAACTCACCACAAAATTACAACTTTTTGAGTCTGTTTTGATAAATGCAAGAAGGAAAGAAAAATTGCAATTGTGGAAGATACTGAATGATCTATTGACTTTCGGATTTTATTTGGGTATATTTGATTCTTCCGAGCGAGCAAGAACCATGGCCGAAAGAATGTAGGAATCTATTCGGATATATTTTTATCCAAACCTTGCCTTATACTAAATAAATGAACAGTAATCTTTTTAAATTGAGCCCTTCCGATTTTAAATATCTCTGGGAAGATTGTAAACACTGTTTCTACCAGAAAGTGAAATTTGGTGTCAATCTGCCATCAATCGGCATGCCGGGTGTATTTTCTAAAATGAATGGCATGTTACAGGAGAAAATAATGGGGATGAGTCTTAACCAGATAAATCCCGCTTTACCTGTCGGTAAAATTGAATACAAAGAAAGATTTTTAACTTCTGTTCCAATTCCTAAAGCTAAAAGCTGCTACATAGCCGGAAAGTTCGATATCTTATCTACCTTAGCCGATGGAACTTATGCCCTCATCGATTTCAAAATTACTGACCCGTCTGAAGATAAAATCCAAAAATTTACCCATCAACTTCATGCATACAAGTTTGCTTTAGAAAATCCGGCAAAAGACGAACCTAAGAAAATTTCTAAAATGGGAGTTGTAGCCATTTCACCTCAGGAAATCGCCTTCCATAAAGGGCATATTTACTTCAGAACAAAACCTCAATGGTTTGAAATTCCAGAAGATATGGATAACTTTTTTGGCTTTATTGGAGAGGTTTCTAATTTGTTAGAAGGCGATTTGCCCCAACCGACCCAAAATTGTGCATGGTGTAATTACCGGACACACTTTGAAAACAACAAAAACAACGCAGAAGACTTGCCGTTTTAGGCAACATTGAAAAAATCGACTCCAAGACTGCTCGCTGGATCACCAAAGATTCGTTAAGAGAACTGTCTAAAATAAAAAATTAAATCTTTGCAATTTTTAAAAAATGTGTTTAAAATACGTCAATGGCGGCACAATCACGATACAAAATCGCCACACTTGGCTCCCACTCTGCCCTCCAGATCTTAAAAGGCGCCAAAGACGAAGGATTTTCAACTTTGTGTGTCGCAACTTCTGATCGTGTCTCTTTGTACAAGCGATTTAATTTCATAGACAAAATAATAGAAATTTCAAGTTTTGCCGATTTCCCCAAAATCGAAAATCTTCTAATAAAAGAAAAAGCAATAATTATTCCCCATGGTTCTTTTGTAGCCTATTTAGGTTTAGAAGAAAATAAAAAAATGCGGGTTCCCTATTTTGGTAATAAGGAAGTTTTGGATTGGGAGTCGGACCGTTTAAAGCAAAGAGAATGGTTAGAAAAAGCCAACGTCCCTGTCCCCAGAAGATTTGCCAATGCTAGTGAAATAGATGCTCCGGTTTTAGTGAAATCGTATGGTGCCGCCGGCGGACATGGCTACTTTTTCGCTAAAAATAAAAAGGAATTTTCATCAAAAATCAAAAAATTCAAATCAAAAAATTACATTATCCAAGAATATGTTATTGGAGTTTCCGCCTATATCCACTACTTTTATTCTACACTGACCAATCAGCTTGAAATCCTTTCAATCGACAGACGATATGAAACAAATGTAGACTCGCTAGGTCGAATACCTTCCCATAATCAGCAGGGGCTTGGAATCGAACCGTCTTTTGTTGTCGTTGGCAATAGCCCTTTAGTCTTAAGAGAGTCTTTACTCGCCGATGCTTTTAAAATGGCTGAAAGGACAATTGAAACTTCCAAAAAATTAATGAAAGATGGCCTTTTTGGCCCGTTTTGTCTAGAAGCAATTATTACCCCACAACAGGAATTTTTTGTCATTGAAATTTCATGCAGAATTGTTGCCGGAACAAACTTGTTTATTAATAGTTCACCTTACGCATCGCTGTATTACGATAAAGAAGTTTCAACGGGTAGAAGAATCGCCATGGAAATAAAAGAGGCAATTAAAAGAGATCAACTTAAAAAAATACTTAATTGAAAATTCACTGAAAATTGAAAATTGACCATGATATCTCTTAAGAACTGGCAAGGAATAGCCGCAGTTATCGGCGTTGATTGGGGAGATTCCGGCAAAGGTCGGCTAGTTGACGATCTTGCCGTGCGTGCCCATATTATCGCCCGCTACAACGGCGGCGCAAATACCGGCCATACTGTCAAAAACAAATATGGTAAATTTGCCTTCCACATTATGCCGTCCGGAATATTCAATAAAAAAGCAACTTGCTTAGTCGGCCGTGGAGTTGCAATCGACCTGGAGTCGTTGATAGAAGATGAGTTTGAACAACTCAAAAAAGCCAAAGTTTCTTGGAAAAATCTAAAAGTAGACGAACAGGCAAGTCTTGTCATGCCGTGGCACAAAATGCGTGACGGCATCCGCGAAGAATTGCGGGGCGGCGGTAAAATCGGCACAACCAGGAGGGGAGTGGGCCCGGCTTATGCGGACAGAGTCGAAAGATCAGGTCTTCGTGTTAAAGACCTATACGACGGGAAGTTTGCCGAAAAATTAAAAGAGGAGCTTGAATTTCAGAATAAAATTTACGACCTTACCCTTCCTTACAAAGAAGTTTTGGCAAAATACACAAATTACGCCAAGATTATAAAACCTCTGGTCGCCCGGACCATCCTGATTTTAAAAGAAGCCCAAAAAGCCAGGAAAAATATTTTGTTCGAAGGCGCTCAGGCTTATTTTCTGGACATCGACTTTGGAACTTACCCGTGCGTAACCTCATCAAACACCGGCGTCTTAGGTATTTGGCGATCTTTTGAAATCTATCCGACCGACATCAATCACGTTATCGGAATTACGAAAGCTTATATGACACGTGTCGGAAAAGGTCCGATGCCGACTAAAATAGAAGGAAGCCAAAGAGAGGTTATCATCGAAAAAGGCGGGGAAATCGGTACCACCTCCGGTAGAATCCGCGATCCGGGTTGGTTGGATTTAGTTTTGGTTAAAGCTGCGTGTGGCGCCAATAAAGTCAACCGTTTAGCATTAACCAAAATTGATATTCTCTCAGGTTTCAAAAATATTAAAATCTGTGTCGGCTACAAAATTAACGGCAAAGCTGTTGATTATGTTTCCGGCGACGCTGCCTATTTATCTTGGTGCAAGCCGGTTTATGAAACTTTACCCGGATGGCAAGAAGATATTTCTCAAATCCGTGATTTTAAAAAGTTACCCAAAAATGCCCAGAATTATATCAGGAAAATTGAAAAATTTGTCGGAGTGCCAATAGAGTTTATTTCTGTTGGCCCGCAAAGGGGAGAAGTAATTTATGTCTAATTTTACAATAGCCGTTCTCGGGAGTCATTCCGCTCTTGATGTTTGTCGCGGTGCGCGCGACGAAGGTTTTAAAACTTTAGTCATCGCAGAAAAAGGGCGAGACAAAACATATGCTAAGTATTTTAAATCAAGAGATCCTTCGATAAACTCAGGCCGTTCAGGCTCTGAGGAGCCTTCAGGCTCGATGAGACCTACGGGCTGCGTTGATGAAGTTTTATATGTTGAAAAATTTAAAGATATTATTTCTCAAAAAATCCAAAAAATCTTAAAACAAAAAAACTGCATTTTTATCCCTCACCGGTCTTTTGAGGTCTACATCGCCGATTACGATGCCATCGAAAAAGATTTCAAAGTTCCAATATTTGGTAACCGTTATCTTCTGCGCATGGAGGAGCGAACCGAAAAACCGAACCAATACGATCTTTTGGAAAAAGCCGATATCAAATATCCAAAAAAATTTAAAGACCCAAAAGATATTAATACTATTGTTATAGTTAAGGTGAACGAAAAGGAAAGAGGGTTCGAAAGAGCTTTTTTCCTAGCAAACTCTCCTGAACAGTACGAATCTGTGTCAGAAAAGCTAACCACATATGGTGTTATTACTAGAAAAGACCTGAATTCAGCCGTTATCGAAGAATTTATTTTAGGTGTCCAAGTTAATTTTAACTTCTTCTATTCTCCGATTAACCGTCGACTCGAGCTAGTTGGAACAGACACTAGAAGACAGACAGATATAGAAGGAATTTTAAGATTGCCTGTTAACCGACAAGTGGAACTTCTTAAAAATGAAAAATTATATCCTCAATATGAAGAGGCAGGACATATTGCGGTCACGACCCTAGAATCACTTCTTGAGCCGGCATTTGAAATCGGCGAAAAATTTGTCAAGGCCGCGCGGAGAATGATACCTCCCGGTGTAATCGGTCCGTTCAGTCTGCAGTCAGTTATCACCCCAGGACCACCCAAAAAAGAGATTGTAGTTTTTGATGTTTCACCGCGTATGCCCGGATCGCCGGGAATTTTCGCAACTCCCTACAGCGCTTACCTTTGGGGTCAATCAGTCAGCATGGGTCGCCGGGTAGCTATGGAAATCAAGGAAGCTATAGCCAAAAAACAGTTGGCCAAAATTTTGAGTTGAAGCTAAAATATGGTATATTAGCAGACTTAAAGTCTCTGATATATCAGAGGAGCGCCCTGAGTGAAATCGAAGGGCGACCTGCTGATATAAATTGTGAAAATAAAAATGCAAAAAACATTCGACTTAACAGAGCTAACTGCAATCACTCCTCTTGATGGTCGCTATAGAGACCGTGTTATAGAGCTTGCTCCTTATGTTTCTGAATTTAATTTAATCAGAACAAGATTCGAAGTGGAAGCCAAATACTTAATTGCGCTTTCTGAAATTGGTTTGGTCAGAAAATTAACCCATGGCGAAAAGCAAAGACTGGAATCGCTTGGTCAAAACATAAGTCCGGCGTTTGCGGGCCAGGTCAAAAAAATTGAGGAGGAGACTCGTCACGATGTCAAAGCTATGGAACGAGTCTTTCGCAAACTCCTGGCCACAACCTCTCTCTCCGATGTTGTTGAAATGATCCATTTTGGCTTGACTTCCGAAGATGTTAACAACCTTGCTTACAGATTAATGTTCAAGCGGGCAACAGAGGATGTCTGTATACCAACTCTGGATAGAATTATCAATGAGCTTGTAGAAAGAGCGGGTAAATTCAAAGCAGTCCCCATGCTGGCCAGAACCCATGGCCAGGCAGCCGTTCCCACAACCATTGGTAAAGAGATGGTTGTTTTTGCAGTAAGACTCAATACTCAGGTAAGAAAGCTAAAAGCTCATCAATTGACCGGAAAATTAACCGGCGCGGTTGGTAATTTTAATGCCTTAGAACTTGTTTCTCCTGACGTCAATTGGATTAAGTTTTCTGCGGATTTTGTTAAAAGTTTTGGTTTTGAGCCAAGCCTCGTAACAACTCAAATAAACCCCTACGATGACATTATTGAGTACTTCCAGACTTACCAAAGGGTAAACGGGATCATTATTGATTTTGACCAGGATATGTGGCGCTACATTTCAGATGACTGGTTTGTTCAGACGGTCAAATCAGGTGAGGTTGGTTCCTCAACCATGCCCCAAAAAGTAAACCCCATCGATTTCGAAAACAGTGAAGGCAACCTAACTATCGCCAACGGTATTTTGGAAACTCTCTCCAGGAAACTTGCAATCTCAAGACTCCAGCGTGATCTTTCAGACAGTACCGCCATTAGAAATATCGGCACAGCGCTCGGTTACTCTCTTGCCGGCTACAAAAGTGTTTTATCAGGATTAGAAAGGACCAGACCCAATATTCCCCAAATCGAAAGCGCCTTAAATAAAGATTGGTCAATTCTTGCAGAAGGCGTCCAAACGCTTTTGAGGGCGCAAGGGACAAAAGATCCGTATTCACTAGTTGCTTCTCTGACAAGGGGTGGACACATCGGCCAGGAAAAATGGCGCAAGTTTGTTGACACTTTACCAATCAAAGAAGGCCAAAAAGCTATATTGAAAAAACTTACACCGGAAACTTATACTGGACTTGCTGACAAGTTAACCGATAGAGCAATCAAAGAAATCAAATCAACAAAAGAAAAATGACCAAGCCGCAGGTTGGTATTGTTATGGGGTCGGATTCTGATCTAGAAATTATGGTGGATACTGCTAAGATTTTTGATGAACTGGAGATTCCTTATGAAATTTCCATACTCTCCGCTCACCGCACGCCGGAAGAAACAGCCAAATACGCCAAAAACGCTAAAGCCAAAGGCATTAAAGTTTTAATCGCCGCAGCCGGAGGAGCGGCTGCGCTTCCCGGATCAGTTGCTGCTGCAACTACTCTTCCTGTCATCGGCGTTCCTATCAAAGCTAAATCAATGGAAGGCCTGGACTCGCTTCTTTCCATTGTTCAAATGCCACCTAGTGTTCCGGTTGCCACAGTAGGTGTAAACAGTGCTAAAAATGCCGGCCTTTTGGCCGCTCAAATGATCGCTCTTGGCGATTCAAAAATTGCGGGAAAAGTTGCAGAATATAAGGATAAAGTCAAAAAAGAAGTTTTAGCTAAAAACTCCAAATTACAAAAAATTGGCTGGGATAAATATCTGAAGGAGAAAGATGCCAAATAGAATATCAGCGCTAATCAGCTATTATCAGCGTTAATCAGCGACCATATGATTGACCAAAAAACCATAATCAAAAATATCCCAAATAGCATTTCTGAAATAAAATTCCCCCGTCTTGGCAAAAGGTACAAAGGCAAAGTCCGTGATTGGTACATTAAAAATCACTTAAGGATATTAATTGCCACGGACAGGATTTCGGCTTTCGATAAAGTTTTAGGAAATGTTCCTTTTCGGGGGGCGGTTTTAAATTCGCTTTCCTATTTTTGGTTTGAGAAAACCCGCGATATCGTCCCAAACCACATGATTGGTATTATTGACCCGAATGTCATGTTGGTAACCGAATGTCAGGCCCTGCCGGTTGAAGTAGTTGTCCGCGGGTATATCACGGGAGTCACCGGTACTTCATTATGGAAACACTATTCAGATGGTGAAAGGTTAATTTACGGGATCAAATTCCCCGAAGGCCTTAGCAAAAATCAAAAACTTGGAAAACCGGTAATCACCCCGACTACAAGAGGAACCGGAGCAGGGGGTCATGATGAGCCGATTACGCCGCCGGAAATTATCAAGAAAAAACTAGTCCCGGCAAACCTTTGGAAACAAATCGAAAAGATTGCCCTCATAATTTTTGAGCGGGGCACAAGAATTTGCGAAAAAGCGGGTTTTATTTTAGCCGATACCAAATATGAGTTTGGTCTGGATAGAAACGGAAAACTGGCATTAATCGATGAAATTCATACACCGGATTCAAGCCGCCTTTGGGTTAAAAAAACATATCAGGCACGATTTAAAAAAGGCGAGGAAGTTGAAAACTACGATAAGGAATTCATGAGAATTTGGTTTCGCGATCAAGGGTATACGGGCCGCGGCAAAATTCCCCAAATGCCCGAAACACTAATCGCCCAGATTGCCAGTCGCTATATTGAGGTTTACGAAAAAATAACCGGTGATAAATTTTCCATTGATTTATCAATTCTCCCTAAGCAACGAATTTTAGAAAGTCTCTCCAAACTAATCTGATTTATGGTTGCCGTTTTCGATTTTGGAGGCCAGTATGCCCATCTTATCGCCAGACGCGTCCGTGAACTTGGCGCAAAAAGCGAACTCGTCAGTCCGGACATTTCCAAAAAGGACCTTAAAAAACTTTCCCCTCAAGTCCTTATTCTTTCTGGTGGCCCCGCCTCTGCCTACGACAAAAATGCACCCAAGCTCGATAAACAAATCTACACTCTCGGGATACCAATCTTAGGTATTTGTTACGGCCACCAGCTAATGGCCTATCAGTTAGATGGAAAAGTTTCCTCCCATTCCCGCAAGCAATTTGGCAAAGAGTTCTTAAAAATCGAAAAATCGCCGCTTTTTGAAGGATTGAAAAATCCCCAGATTGTCTGGTTTTCCCATGGAGATCAAGTTGAAAAATTACCAGATGGTTTTGAAATTATAGGAAGCACCAAAAGTGCCAAAATTGCCGCCATGCAAAATCTTAAAAAGAACTTTTATGGAATTCAGTTTCACGCGGAAGTTTCCCACACCCCGGATGGCCAAAAAATTCTCTCAAACTTTCTTTTTAAAATCGCCAAAGCAAAAAAAGATTGGAATTTAAAAAAAGTCAGAGAGAACTTAGTTAAGAGCTTACAACAGTCAATTGGCACCCAAAAAGTATTGATGGCCCTTTCGGGCGGGGTCGACTCAACAGTTGCTGCCACATTATTAAAAGAAGCAATAGGCAGCAATTTACATCTTGTCTTTATCGACTCCGGTCTTTTAAGGAAATACGATATTGCCGATCTTAGAAATGTTGTCAAAACTGTCGGTTTTAAAAATTTGAAAATAGTTAATGCCCAAGGTATTTTTTTAAATTCACTAAAAGGCGTAATCGACCCGGAGGAAAAACGAAAAATTATTGCCAAATTATATTTTAGCCTCCTGGAAGAGCATGCTAAAAAAATCGGCAATATCCAATTTTTAGGCCAGGGGACTATCTATCCGGATCGTATCGAATCAGCACAAACCTCCAAACATGCCGACAAAATCAAGAGTCATCACAATGTCACCTTACCGAAGGGTCTAAAATTGAAAATAGTCGAGCCGTTATCTGATTTTTATAAAGACGAAGTAAGACTTCTGGGCAAAATTTTGAAAATTCCCGACCAATTTTTAAACCGTCATCCATTTCCCGGGCCCGGTCTTGGCATTAGAATCCTGGGGGAAGTTACCGAAGAAAGACTGAATATCTTAAGAGAAGCAGATGAGATTTTTATTTCGGAGCTTAAATCATCCGGTATATATAATAAGGTAGGGCAATCACTCGCAGCGCTTCTTCCAATCAAGTCCGTTGGTGTAATGGGTGACAGTCGTACTTATTCATATATTATTGCTTTAAGATCCGTCGACACCACTGACTTCATGACAGCCGACTGGTCAAAAATCCCCCATGAGATCTTAGAAAAAATCTCATCCAGAATCATCAACGAAGTTAGGGGAGTCAATCGTGTCCTTTACGACATCACCCAAAAACCCCCGGCTACTATTGAGTATGAGTGACTTAACAAACAACCCATAGTGGGTATAAGATACACGCTATTATGGTTCAGGAAGCAAGGGAACTTGCAGCAAGAATCGCAAAAGAATTACCAGAGCATCAAACTGGTGCCAAACTTCTTGCCGATTTTGCGGCATCTTTAGGTCAACAGGACCTTTTACCCGGATGTCTTTCCCAAAAGGAGGAAACAACCAGTTCGGTCGAGACACCTCGTAATCTTGTCCAGGAGACTTTCGATCTCTTGAGTTCTCTCCGAGAACCGACAGATCAAGAACGCAAAGAAGTTGGAGCGAGAAAAGGTATCTTATTGCCGGTTAAGGCCACATCATTGGGCCAATTTTATTCTGAAAATCAACCGTACTTTGGATGGGTTAATGAATCCCGGAGTTTAAGGGATTATACTCCGCCGCTAGCATTCAAAGTCGCAGTTTTCCCAGATAAACGATATGTTTCTGGCAGCAATAATAGTTCACAAGTCAGACAACTGCAAATGACAGAGGATTATTCCAAAAAAAAGATAGAGCCGGTATTTTCAGGTGCGAAAGCAATTATGTTACCGGCTACTGTACTTGCTCAATTGGATGTCGAGTTTCAAAAACGAAATAATGGTGCGAAACTCTTTCAAGACTTCTGGGTCCGCGCTCTTGATACAACGGTTGACCCGAACGTTGCCAACGTTGGGCGTGCTCACCCCGACAATCGGCTGAACGTCAATGACTGGAATCGTGACGTTGGCCATCTGCACGTTTGGGCCTTCCCCGCGGTAGTGTTTGTTAGGAAATAGGTAATTGGAATCTTGGATTTTTTGACCTTTTAAATCTTGGTTTTTCCAAAAATTTTTGTTAAATTAAAAATGATAGGCAGTGACCACGCTTAATTTACATAAACGTGGCGCCTACCTCTAGAATCTTCTACAGCCAGAGTTACGTTCAGTTTGTATGAACGTAAGCGTGCTAAAAAGAAAATCACTAGACACTACGAGTGCCTTTCTTATTCCCTCTAAAAAAGTTAGGGAGAATACAATACAGTGGTAAGAGCAGTCAAGCCACAGTGAGATTTGGTTGACGGAAAAGCATTCATAAGGTTGACCCGAACGTTGCCAACGTTGGGCGTGCTCACCCCAACAATCGGCTGAACGTCAATGACTGGAATCGTGACGATGGCAATCTGCACATTTGGGCCTTCCCCGCGGTAGTTTCTAGAAAGATGATTCTAATCGGGCGAGCTTTGCTTGGCGGCACGAATCCAGCCGCCAAGCATCTTGCCTATTTCTTGCAAAGTAGCTTGAAGTTCTAAATACCTGTTACTTTTTATTGCTTGATTATCTTTTGCGAGTCTTAAAAGCACTTTAATTAAATCTAACTTTGTGCTGATTTGCATAAGAGTCTCAACTTTACTTTTAGCATTAGGAATAGAAAATAACAGTTCGAAAATATCCAAAGTTAAATCGTCCAGCCTTTGGCCTAATGTATATCGTCTAGTTTTGGGGAAACTAACAATATATCGGCTCAGATTTTTGTAAAAATCGTAAAGTTTGGTAAAAATCGGGATATCAAGAGTAAAGTCCTGCGGGGGGGGGCATGTTAGAAAGTTCAAAGGTCAAAGCTCAAAATTCTGCTCTCAGAAAGTCTGACCTTATTTAAGACCTAATTAACCGAGAACCTTATTCAATTCTTAGAATAGAAACTCGCTACAATCGATAATCAACCACTCGTCACCTATTAAACATCTAGATCAGTAGAGTAAACTATGGGAAAGATGAAACTCAAAGATTTAATTGTTGTTACAACTAATAAGAATAAACTTTCAGAAATCAATACAATTCTCGGAACAAATCACCAAGTTTCCAAAATCGATATCCCCGAAATCCAGTCACTCGATCTGGACGAGGTCATAACCGCCAAAGCAAAA
>MFBZ01000005.1 GCA_001776545.1 Candidatus Curtissbacteria bacterium RIFCSPLOWO2_12_FULL_41_16
CTTTAATGAACCTGGTGGGGCTTTTCCTGGATGAATCTGACGAGCGGGACTATGTGGGGATTATTTCCTTTATGGCCCTTTCTTACATTGTGGTGCCCTTTCAGGCTTATGCGGCCATTAAGGGCTTTTTGGAGCGGGCGGAAGGTCCCTGGTTCAGGACGCCAAAGACAGGGGTAATTACGGATGTTTTGACAAGATCGACGTTTGGGAAGTTGTTTGGGAATATATTTGGGCGGCCTACGGCCTTCGGTGCTGCTCAGGGCTTCGGAGCGGTAAGCCGTCCTGCGCCTGTCTATGCGGATTCCAAACCCGGTTTGGAGAGCATTTACAAACCGGGTTTGTCCTGGAGCACTTCGGTCTTTCGGCCAAGCTCAGGGTTTGGCCCTTTTAGCAACCGGTTTGCTTTAGCAGGCGCCAGGGCAACGAGCGGGGTAGGCCGGCGCCTGCCGTATTTGGGCAAGGGCTTGATTGTGATTCTTTTAATTTCCGCCTTAACCATCAACTACTTTGCGCTTTTGACCCCCACGGCTTTTGCCTTTGGGGCAGACAGAACATTTTCTTCCAACACCACAATTAACACCACCACGGTCGGCAATGTCGAAGGAGAAAGCGGCAATGCCACCTTAACTGTTCCGGAAACAACAGAGCCCGGATTTGCCGCCAGCGACCAAGTGATGGTTATCCAAATGACAGGTACGGGGGCAGGAGATTTTGAGGCAAGAACCATCTCCTCAATTAGCCAAACACCAGAAACAGGCGAGGACCCATCCGTTTACTGTGTCTCGGCCACTGACTGCAAAATTGCTTACTTTGACAGGGCTCATAGCGACTTAATGTTTGCCGACTGTAATGATGCCACTTGTGGGTCTGGTACTAATATCCGCCCTTCAATTCAAAGGGTTGACACAGGCTCAATTGCTTACTGGGATGATTCGATTGATATTTACTGTATTTCTGCAACAGATTGCAAAATTTCCTATTCGGACTCTACTGGTGGTCTAGAATTTGCCGACTGTGACAACGCAGACTGCTCAGTAAAAACCCTCACAACTGCTGATTCAACATTGTCGCCTAGAGCTACCTCAATCTACTGTCTTTCCTCAACCGACTGTAAAATCGCCGTAAATGATAATTGGGGTGACATATCTTTTGTTGACTGTGATAACGCTACCTGTTCAACAAAGACCACTACATTCGTTGCTAACCTTTCCGGGGTTTCTCCAGGAGGAGATCTCTCACTCTATTGCCCGGCCACAGATGACTGCAAAATCGCATATTTTGATACTATAAGTGGTGGTGTTAAGCTACGTTTTGTAGACTGCAATACTTCAACTTGTGATACTTATTCTTCAACCATAGTTGATGGCTGTAACGGTTGCGCCAATAGTCTTCAAAGTGTCGGCAAATATAACTCAATTTATTGCCCGGCCACAGATGACTGCAAAGTCGCCTATTATGATGATTCTGATGATGACCTAATTTTCTTGGACTGTGGTGCTGCGGCTTGTAATGCAGGAAATACCATCACTACCGTTGACGGCTGCTCCGGCTGCACCAATGATAACCAAGACGTCGGCCGGTATACTTCAATTGACTGTGCCCCGGGTGCCACCGATTGCAAAGTTTCCTATTATGATGTTACGGACGGGGATTTGATCTTTCTGGACTGCGGCAATGCCACCTGTTCTGCCTCCAATACCATCACTGTTGTTGAGACCACCAATGATGTGGGCCAGTATACGGGAAATTATTGTGTCTCGGCCACTGACTGCAAGGTCTCGCATTATGACGTGACTAATACTGCCCTTAGATTTTACGACTGTGATGCCGCCGCTTGTTCATCCGGTACCGGCAATGAAATTGATACGGCGGCAACCGTCACCTTAACCGCCAACAAGACTAATACTTACACAAACGATTCAACCTCCAAAGCCCAAATGGTTAAAGCCGAAATTAATAACGCGGTGACGGTTAATAGTGGTGTGACTGTCACTGTCCCTGATTTCGGTGGGGTGGCCGGAGGGATCTTATACTACATTGCCAATAGTTTTACGGTTAATTCGACTGGGATTGTGGACGTAAATGGCAAAGGACATGGGGGAGGTACAGCAGGATCACTTGGGGCCGGTGATCCTAATACAGGCGGAGCAGGATCCGACGGTACTGCCGGCGGTGCGGGATCAGGAACAGGCGGTGGAGGTGCCACGGGAGTTGGTGTTGGAGGGCCGTCGTCGGCAGAACTTGGTGACAACGGTGGTGATGGAGGTTCTGCCGGTGGAGGAGGAGCTGGCGGTTCTTATGGTGGCAGTGGGACCAATGGCAGTACGGGCGGCTCGGGTGCAGAAGCTGGAGAGGCTAATGGTGGCGCTGCTCCCTCTGGAGGTTCAGGTGGAACAGCAGCAGCCACTAACGGTTGTGCCGACTTTTCAGATTCAACCGGTTGTTTATTGATGGGATCTGGTGGCTCAGGCGGTGCTGGCGGCGGCGGCGGCGGGGACGGGGATAGCGGAAATGGTGGCCTCGGCGGCTTGGGTGGTGCAGGGGGAGCCGGCGGCGGAATTATTTACATATCCACTAATACCTTCTCAAATAGCGGTGCTATTCGGGCAAATGGATCAGCTGGATCCAACGGCATTACAGGACTTTTCGGCTTCGACGGCTTCAGCACCACTGGCGGCGGCGGCGGTGGTGGTGGCCGCGGCGGCGGCGGAGGGGGTGGTTCCGGTGGTTCTGTCTGGGTTTCGGCAGCTTCCAGCATGACTTTGGGTACTGCCAACGCAACCGGCGGTTCTGAGGGTACTGCTGGTGCCGGTGGCAATGGAGGGGCATGTTCTTCATCTACAAGTGGTGATGGCGGTGGCGGGGGTGGAGGTGGCTCTGCAAATAGCAGTGGAGGTTCGACAAATTGCGACTCTGCTGGATCTGGCGCAACCGGTTCAGGAACTGTTGGAGGGGCAGGTGGAGATGGGAGAATTAAATGTGATAATAATGCCGGAAATTGTACAGGGGGTTCGCCTTCGGTAGGATCAACCGAGGTGGCCACAGCTCCGGTTCCGGAGTATGCTATTTTTGGGCTGCCTTTGATCTATTTCATGCCAAAACTGGCCAGAAAAGTGAAAAGATTAAAAATTAGAAGAAAAATTGCCAAATTATTAGGCAAATTATGACCAAACGAGTCTTCGTATTTTTGTTTGCCCTTTTGGCAGTCAGTTTACTGGTTTTGCCGGTAATTACCACTTTTGATCATTTTTTAACGCGCGTTCTTAATTCATTCGGCGGGATAAGGATAGTTCAGGAGGTGATTGTGCCCCATGAGGCCAAAATAATTGCGGTTATTTTGAAGCCATTTGGTTTTAGGGTGGCGCCGACTCCAACGGGTATCTATGTTAATGATGTTTTGGTAACTATCTGGTGGTCTTGTATCGGCTGGCAATCGGCACTTTTAATAATTCTTTCCTTGTTTGTGGGCTTATCGCGTGATTTTCCGTTTTCATCTAAAGTTGAGACTGTGATTTTGGCAATTTTGGGATTTTTCTTTTTAACGGTTTTTAGATTAACTTCTGTGGCTGTGGTTGGCGCAAATTTTGGCACCATGGTTGCCCTTTTATACCATGACTACTTTGCGGCAACACTTTTGACTTTTGTATTTTTATTTGGCTTCTGGTGGTTTAGTTATACGTTCGTGTTGGAGGAGAAACATGCCGATTAAGCTGATTAAAACTGATTTAGCCGATTATGCAAAGCACCGATTATACTGATTTAAACTGATTTTACCGATTAAAATGCCGAAGCGTTTAGTTGATAATTTTTTATACGGGGAGCTGATTTACAAGATTAGAGGGGCGATGTATAAAGTACACTGGGCTTTTTCTTGGTTCTGACTGTAATTTTGGTCATTCTGCCCTTTTTAACCACATTCTCAGAACAATTAACAAGATGAGAAAAGCAGATTAGCGAAGCTATTAAGCAGATTAATCACTGTGGTAATCTAACTAATGTCATACGAAATCTTTATTGATGAGTCAGGAACTTTAGCTGATCCAAAAGACCGGTTTGTAGTTGTAGCCGCAGTTGCTTCACAAGACCCAAGTGTTTTAATAAAGCTAATACCCAAGGCTCACAAGAGAATTCCACCTAAAAAGAAGTTGAAAAAAGAAAGATTAATTTCAGAATTTAAATTTCGTAATGTCGGTGACAAGACGAAAGAAAGAATACTAAAAGAGATTTGCAAAGCAGAAGTTGCGCTTTTTGTTGTAATTTGCGACAAGGAAAATCGGAAAATTTCTGACGACCCTAAAAATTATGCCATTTTAGTTTGGCCCGTTGTCAAAGAGTGTTTCAAAAAGTTGGTTGAGATTAAAAGGATTGTGATTGACCGCCATTTTAATCAACCTGCCAAACAGAAGGAATTTAATGAGGAGATTTTTAGATTAGCGAGGAGGAAATTTTCAATAGTTCATGTAGACAGCCTCAGCGATTCAAGAGTGGATTTGGCAGATTTTGTTGCAGGTTCAGTTTTAAGGGCTGTTAGAAACCACGATGGACATTTTAAACAAATAATTATGAGGAGGATTGTAGTTGAAAAGCAGCATATTTGGAGAAAATTAAAAAGTGGCAAAACTTAAACCGGACCGCGGAAACCCGCCATCCTAAGTTTAAATCTTACCACCGTAAATTATATTAACAGAAGTAAAGACTATTGTCAAACTGCATTGGTTGGCAGTCACTGGTTTTATTTGGGTTGACAGTTTTTACAGGCTTTGGCGGGAAATTTACCAAAATCAGTCTTTTGCAGACTTTTATGATTGGCGTTTTGGGAACATTTTTAATGAACGTTTTAAGGATTACGGTTGTTGCCTTGATTGCCTTTTTTGCCGGGAGACTGCCGGCGGTGATATTTCATGACTACTTTTCGGTTGTGGTGACAATTGGCTGGTTGTTTTTCTTCTGGTGGTTTAGTTATGCGTTCGTGCTGGAGGAGAGGTCGTAATGGGTTTTGCGAATTTATTTATTTTTCGCTTGCCTTTCTAAAAAATTCTCAATATACCGGGCGAATTTAGAAAGATCTACAAGGTGATTTCGAATATTGTCATAGGTGATGTGACGGTTAACATCCAGGTAACCATGGACAAGGATGTTACGATAGCCGGTGATTTTAACCATGGTGTCCACAAAAGTTTCCGGGATGATTTTTTCCTGAGCAAGACTGACGAAAGCTTCAGCAGTCTCTTTGATAGGCCTTTCCAGACCTAAAGCTGCCACTATGTGGTTTGCGATGTCAAGGCAAGCTTGAATAGCAATTTGCAGATTTCTTTCTGCAGCAGCGTTGGCGGTTTCATCTTGAAGGAACTGTTCTTGCGGGATGCCTTTAAAGTTTTTATCAAGAGTGGTTATCCGTTTTCTAATTTCTTTAATGCGGGCGCGAATTCTATATGTATCTAACATGCAGTTCTCCTTTTTTAGTAATTTCGGCAAGTTCTTTAAAGTACTCGTCAAGAGAGGGCTTGAGATCGAAATAAATCCTAATGATTTTTTCTTCAAAGTTGATCCTGGCTTTTTCGTTGTTGGTAATCAGCAATTGGCCTTCGGCTAAAACTCTGCGGGCAAAATCGACCGGGCAAACGGCAAGATCCTGAACCTCTACTTTTTGTCCGGTAATTTGGTTAAGGTCGTTGGCAAACACTACCTGGGGAATGCCAAAGCCCTTGTATTTGCGTTTGTCGGTAACCAAAACCGCAAGATCAATATCAGAATCAGCCTTTGCATCACCACGAGCATAAGAGCCATATAAATATACGGCCGCAACCTCGGGCTTTGAAGAGAAATACTTAACTATTTTATTTTTGGTTTGAAAGTTAAATTTCAACATATTGAAATTATATAGCTTTTTGGACAGTAGCAGCAATTTCCAGCCCTAATTATTCACGATTATGACTCATTTTTGGCTGTAATTGGCTGGCTGTTTTTCTTTTGGGGGTTCAGTTATGCGTTCGTACTGGAGGACAAAACTGCTGATGGGCGCCGATTTTAGCAGATTAGCGCTGATTTTATGCTAATATTTGTTCATGTTCCCTTCACAAACCTCTCTTATTCCCATAACAGTAGCGTTGGCGAAATTTACAGCAGCAAATGGGTTTGGAGGACTTTATCCATACTGGTATTTAGGCTCAACGCCGGTGAAGTATTTGACAGGTCCGGTGGTGCCGGGGGTTTTGGTAGGACTGCATCAGCTACTCCCAAATTTTTCTCTGTTTGATCTTTCTTATTTTGTGATTCTTACTTCATATTTCATAAGTGCGATCGGTTGGGGGATTTTATCGGGAAGGTTATCAGGCAGTAGGATGGTGGGATGGTGGGTTGGCGGGTTGACATTTATCTTACCCTGGCATTGGGTTGCGGGACTTGGTTTGGAGGAAGTTTCGGCGGTTTTGGCGAGTGCTTTAACACCGTGGGTGCTATGGGTATTCGCTCGGGGTCCTGTCAGCAGTTTCCTTCCCGCTTTTGGCGAGGCTCGCCTTCGGCGGCCCGCCAGTGCTCGCAAGACTTTTGTTGACGTTGGTATTGTTAAAATAGTTACCGTTATTAAGAAAAAGTTCTTGCTGCGCGCTGTCGGTAACCCTTCCACTGCTGCCACCCCTTGCGAAATTACTCAGCAAGTTTCGTCATATTTTTCTGTGTGGCTACCCTCGCTTGCGTTCGCACTGTTGTTACTCTCTAATACTACCGCCTCGATTCCGGCGATTGTAGGACTTCTAATAATTTCAAATTTCAAATTGGTCTCGTTTTCTGGCGAAAAGCAAATTTCAAATTTAAAGAAAGCAGCTATTGTGATAATGCTTGGTTGGCTGCTTTCTTTATTGTGGTATGGGCCTAATTACTGGTCGACAAGTTTTGGCGCAGCGTCGATTGGGGGCAAGAGCGCAGTGAGTGCATTTGTTAACTTGATTAACCAAACGCGCGGGTTTGTTCCGGTAATTTTGGCGCTGGTTTTGGTTGTTTGGGGGTTTAGACCAAAGACTCTATATGATAAATTTATTTTGGCTTGGTTGACTATTTTTGGCAGCCTGACGCTTTTTCGGTTTTTGGCCGACCCTGATTTTTGGATGGACTGGACAGCCTGGATAGGGGAGGTCGAGGTAGGACTCGCCATGGTTATGGGGAGAAATTTTCAATTTAAAATTGAGACTTCATTTAGAATTGCAAATTTCAAATTAAAAATTACAAGGCTTACTATTTTCTATCTACTATTTGCTATTTACTTTCTGGCCGGTTGGATGGTGGCTTTTCAAAACCGCAATTTTTGGCTGCCAAGAGCGAGTATTGAGAATACTGTTGAGTATAAGATTGCTAAGTGGTTGGAGCTAGGAACGGGTCCTGTCAGTCGTTTCCCTCCCGCTTTTGGCGAGGCTCGCCTTCGGCGGCCCGCGATTGCCACCCGTTCTGTTGGTGCACCTACGGTTTTCTTATCTGGGACGACTGCTTTCTGGTTAAATAGTTTGGTAGACGTTAGGCAGGTTAGGGGCGGGAGAGATGAGGTTTCGGTTAATGGAGATTGGAGAGATGCCGCTTGGGAGATAAGAGAAGGCGCAACAGGTGAGGGCACTGAAAGAGCGCTGAGGACACTGAATATTTCCTATGTGGTAGTTCATACAAAAGACTCTGGCGAGTTTTATCATGATTTCCTTTATCCTCAAAAGTTTGAGAATATCAGTTCACTTACCAAGATATACGAGAAAGACGGGGATGTGATTTATCAAGTCGGAGACTAATTGTTGTATTGTTAAATTGCTACATTGCTACATTGTTTTAAACGATTTAACAATGGAACAATAAGAGAGCTTATTTCTCGCAAGCTTGAAATGAAACAATCTAACAATCATAATTTGTGGCATCATCTTTTGATGATTTTATACCATGAGGCAGTCAACTTAGCCTGGTTTTTAGCCGGTGCGATGCTGGCAGTCGGCGGTTTGGCGATTTTTAAATTCGTCCAAGAATCATTTTTTAGGATTGCCGTCGGCCTGCCGCTTCTTCTGATTGGAACAGGCCTGTTTTTTCTTAAAATACACGAGATAATTTTGGTAGTTGTTAGGCCTAAAAGACTGGCGGCTATTTGTATTTTTTGTTACGAAGTATCATTAAAACAGTTAAGCGGGAATAATAAGCAAGGAAAAGGGCAAAAAACTTTGTGAGAAATCCAAAATGCCCGAATTGCCGTAATTCTAATACTAGCAAGAAATATTTTTCCAATAAGTTTTGGTTATATTTTTGTCACAAGTGTGGGAATGGTTTTTGCTACCCTGTGCCAAAAGATTTGGCAAAGTATTATCCCGAGAACTACTGGACTTTTTCTTCTTTTCTGGTTTGGGTAAGAGGGTTGGTATATGGTTATTTTCAAGCCAGAAGAATGAAGTGGGTAAAAGAATTATTGGCCGGAGGAACTATTCTGGATGTTGGAGCAGGGGAGGCTGAATTTGGCAGATCTTTGGCTGGTTCTTTTCAAGTTACGAGTATTGAGGCGCCTTTTGCAAAAATCTCAAACAAGGAAGTTTTGAAATTTGATTTTTTAAAATGGAATCCCCGGCAAAAATTCGATATGATAGTTTTTTGGGAAAGCTTAGAACATACACCGGCGCCGGAGAAATACATCAGAAAGGCCTTTCGGCTACTTGCGCATCGAGGGTTTATACTTGTGGAATATCCAAGGTTTGAGTGTCTTGAGTCAAAGATTTTTGGAAAGTTTTGGTACCATCTGGATTTACCGAGACACCTGGCCCATTTTACCGACGTCGGGCTCAGAAGGTTAATACTTGCAAATAATTTAGAGTTAACCAGTCAAAGATCTGTCTTTGCGCCTGAGTATACAATTGCCGGCCTTGCAGCCAGTATTCTCAATGTTTTTAAATGGCCCATTCTTGATTTGCCAACGAAGGCCGAAAACAGTCCAAAATACATACTGACTTTAGTAATACTGTTACCTCTTCTGGTCCTGGCGGCATTAGCTGAGGTAATTTTCTTTGGAATAGGCCAGTCACCCATTGGAGTTATTGTTGTCCAAAAATCATTTGATGAGAAAAACTAAAGTTACTGCTGTTTTTATTGCCTTAAACGCAGAAGCGACCCTTGAGAATTTTATCAATTCATTCCCGAAAAAATTGGTCGATGAAATGATTCTAGTTGATGATAAATCGAGCGACGGCACATATGAGCTTGCCAAAAAACTTCACCTTTTGGCTTACCAAAATCCTGTTCGCTTAGGGTATGGCGGCAATTTAAAAAGAGCCTTGAGGCTGGCACTTGCAAGAGGAGCAGATATTATTGTCGATATTCATCCTGACGGTGAATATAAGCCTCTTTGTATTCCCAAGGCTTTGGCAAAAGTTAGAGAGGGGGCTGATTTAGTTTTAGGCAACAGATTTTCATCACCATTTTCTCCTCTTCAAAATGGAATGAGAATCTGGAAATTGATTCCAATTGCTTTTTTAAATAGAATGGACAGGTTTATATTTGGTCCAGCTGCTTGTGATTTCCACCAGGGGTTTAGAGTTTATACTAGGAATTTACTGACGAGAATAGACTTTCTTAAAAATTCAAACGATTATTTGTTTAGTTTTGAAATAATAGCGCAGGCCGCCTGGCGGCGCATGAGAATTGAGCAGGTACCGGTTGAGACTTGCTACCGGGGAAGAAAAAGGGGGGCCAGCTTAGTAAGAAGTATCAAGTATGCACTGGGAACCTTTTGGGTACGCGGGTTGTATCTTCTTGCCAGAGCCGGTTTTCATTCTAAATTATTTAAAGCATAACTTTTTTAGATGAAGCAGATCAAAAAGGTAAAAAGATGCCGAATTTGTAAATCTCGCGATTTATATAAATTTCTTGATTTAGGGGAAATGCCTATTCCTAACGGTTTTTTAAGGGAAGAGGATTTGCCAAAAAAAGAAAAATATTTTCCTCTTGCCTGTTTGTTTTGCCGAAATTGCAATTTGGTTCAGCTGGCGGACGTAGTAAACCCCGATATCATGTTCAAAGATTACGTTTATATTCCTTCGGGTTCAAAGCTCCTGATGAATAATTTCTATAATTTAGCCTGTGACGCGTATAAGAAACTTAACCTTTCAAAATCTTCCCTGGTTTTCGATATCGGATCAAATGACGGAAGCCTTTTGAGCTTCTTTAAAGGGCTTGGGACACGGGTTTTGGGGGTGGATCCGGCGCTTAATTTAGCAAAAGTTGCAAAAGAGCGAGGAATTCCTACCGAGGTTGGACTTTTCAGTAGAACTTTGGCCAAAAAGATCGTGAGCAAACATGGGCAGGCGGATTTAATCACGGCTACTAATGTTGTTGCCCACATTGATGATCTTGAAAATCTTCTAGATGGAATCAGGTTGCTTCTTAAGGATCAAGGTTTGTTCATTTGCGAAGTTCATTATTTATTGGATTTAATAACCAAAAATGAGTTTGACACTATTTATCATGAACATTTATCTTATTTTAGCCTTAAACCCTGGAAGGTTTTGGTTGAGAAGCATGGATTTGAAATCGATGAGGTTCGCCGGATAAATATTCATGGAGGCTCTCTGCGCTTGACTCTTCGAAAGAAGTCAGGTGGAACGCATTGTAAAACAGTCAAATATTTAATTACTCTTGAGGAGCGAAGCGGGCTTTATACCGAAGACACTTATAGGCAATTTGCAGGAAGGATTTTAGCGCTTAAAACCGAATTAAAATCTCTACTTGTCAATTTGAGAGCAAAGGGCAAAAAAATTGTCGGATTAGGAGCTCCGGCAAAAGCAAATGTTATTACCAATTTTTTTGATATTGACCCACAAGTTCTGGATTACATTGCCGATGCCACTTTGTATAAACAAGGACGATACACGCCCGGAAAGCATATTCCTATTTATCCTGAGGAGAGAATTTTTGCCGATTTACCGGATTATAGCGTGATTTTTACCTGGAATTTCGCTAATGAAATTATTCAGAAGTATCGAAAAACTGGAACAAAATTTATAATACCCATACCTGAGGTTAAAATTGTTTAGTTACTATGTGGAGAAATAAAACTGTAGCAGTCATTTTTCCGGCTTTATCTGAAATCAGTTCAATCCGGGAGGCAATTTTAGATTTCGATTCAACAGGTTTTATAGACGAAATTATAGTGGTAGACAATGATTTGCCTGAAGATACTCTTAATAAAATTGTCGGCACGCGCGCCAGAATTATTAAAGAAAAACGTCATGGTTTTGGGTTATCAATTCAAACCGGGATAAAAGCAACCGGGGCAGATTTGATCATCATCGCAGAAGCCACCGGTGCTTTTGCCGGAAAGGATGTTACTAAGCTTTTAGCCTACAGTGATGATTTTGAGACGGTTTTTGGTTCCCGGACTCATGTTCCACTCATAAAAAGCGGCTCTGGCATGAATTTTTTGCGAAGAGTTGTCGACGTATTATATGGAAAATTGGTAAGCCTATTGTTTTTATGCGGACCCTTGACTGATCTTGGCTGTACTCTAAAAATTACAAGCAGAATGGGTTGGCGGAAAGTGGCAGGGGAGTGCCGGGCCAAATCTGCTTTGTTTACGACAGAGTGGATACTTTTGGCGGCCAAAAATAAAGTCAGATTTTGTCAGATTCCGGTAAATTTTAAATCCGGGGTCGGCGGATCCTTATGGTCGGAGAATTTTTTGAGTCAGGTCGCAAGAGCGATTGTGATATTTTTTTATATCTTTAGAGTTTGGTTTTCAAAAAGGCTGGGCAGAAGGCTTTAGCAAACGTAAGGCAGTTATTCCTAAAGTTGTTTAATCCCTCGGTTGTTTTTGGCAAATTGTCAAAGCGTGTGTCAGAGGTTATATTAGTAAGGTTAGTAAAGTCAATTCTATTTTCAGGTGTCAAATAGCAGATTAGTTAAAGTTCTTGTTGCGTTATCTTCCTTCGTTTTGCATAGTTTGTTTATTTTGCTGGTAATTTACTTTGTCTGGCCAATTTTGGGCCTGTACTGGAATCAGAAGCCGGCTGTTGGCATAGACCTTTTCCTTTCGGTAGATTTTCTGACCTATTTGCGAGATCATTTTGGCTGGCCTTGGGCCTGGAAATATATCTGGTATGGGGGAACGCCTTTGGTTCAGAGTTATCCTCTTTTACATTATTACTTAATGTTGCCTTTGGTTGCGTGGTTTAGTGCTGTTCAGGCTGTTCAGGTTTACGTTCTATCAACTTATGTTTTGTTTTTTGTCTTTTCCTATTTATTGTTTTACTCTTTTTCTAAAAGCCGAGGACTTGCGGCGGTTCTTTCAATAGCTACTGCTTATTCTTACAACTTGTGGAGTCCTCTTTACTGGGCGGGCAGTATTCCTTATGTCGCAACGATGTTTTTATTGCCACTCTCCTTATACCTTGTTGTTCGTATGTATGAGACGGGCAATAGAAAGTACATTTACCTGGCAGGACTTTTGTCGGGACTTTTTATTTTGGGGCATCCTCAAAGTTTTATCGCATATACTGTTCCCATAACTGCCATTTTCATTTTGTTTTTTGGCTCCGAGAAAGTTAAGATTTTCAGATGGGAGAAGTTTGCAACCCTTTTTTTTTACGGGCTAGTTATTTTGTTTGTGGGGTTTCCTCAGGCAGGAATTGGAATAGAGGTAGTTGGGCAATTTTTCAACCTTTTGGGAAGTGCTTTTTCAAAAGGTGCTCAAGAAATCGGCCAATCTTATATCGCTACCCAGGCTAAAGAGACCGCCGGTTCTCCCATTGCGCGAACATTCGACGTTTACCACAGGACGAACGTTTTATTCTTTTGGGCGCTTGGTTTGGCATTTGCCGTAACGATTTTATCAACTTTCCTTGCGTTTGTTACCCGAAGAAAAATCAGCCACCATGTTAAGTTGTTATTTCCGGCTGTTTTAATATTTGCCTACCTTGCATTGTTTCTCTATTCATTTGCCATTGGTATAAATCCCTTATCCGGTGGTTGGTTTAGGGTTTTTTGGCCCTCGATGGTAATTTTGGGGACGATTACTTCAGTGCTTTGGAGAATATCAACGGATAACTTAGAAGTAATAATCGGTAAGTGGAAGGACAAGCCGGGGATTTTTAGATGGTACGGATGGATTTTTGGGACAGTTTTGAGTCTGGTAGTTTTGGTCATTGGAGTGCCCTTTTTGCAGTCAACATATACCGGGTTCCAGAAACACATGTTGGCGTACGTTTCGGAAAGTAGCGCTTTCCCTACAGCCTTAAGTTTAAATTTAAAAAAAGGAGATTGGCCGGAGAAATTGCCAAAGTTGGTGCCTGACTGGATGGATCCTAATGATATAAATTATCGCTTATATGATATGGATGCCACCCTTAACATCTGGTGGAGTTCGGTATTTAAAATGCCGCTTGCCCGAGGTTATCTCGACGGAACCCCGAAGGGGCCTGATGCTGAAAATTATGCCGGTTGGCAATACTGGCAGAATATTACTCTTTTAAAAAATGAGGCTATTGAAAGGTGGGGACTTACAGAAGAACAGGCAAGTAATCAGTCAAAATTTCTCTTAGATTGGCACAGTATTAGATATGTTGAAGGTTACCCATTAACTGAAAGACCCTACGCAGCTCCCCTTTCGAGCTATATAGCAGAGGATAAAAATTTATTCATAAGGGATGAAATTATTCTGGTTTTTCGTCCTGAAAAATTTTTCCAGATCGAAGGCAGGGGTTGGAACATTCCAGATCATAATCAAGAATTAAAATATTATGAAGTCAAAAAAGAAGCTGTTTCACCTATTTATAACGTAACCAACGCCCCAGCTGTGCTGGTCGTAGGTGATAGGATTGCCCAGGACGTAATGATGAGAGATTTAGCTTTTCTCAACCTTAATTCCAGAAAGGCAATTATTATCCAATGGAATAAACCGATTGATAGCTTGCCTGTAGCCGAAATCAAGAATTTTGACCTCATTATTTTATACAGATATAAATACAATAAAAGTGTTAAGGCATTTGGAAATCTAGAAAAATACGTAAAGGGCGGCGGAAACTTGTTTATTGATACGGGAACCGAACAAAAAGAATCTACGTCATTAAAACTTCCCGAGCTCTTTCCTTTTGAGCAGTCGGAGCGAAAGCCGCTTGGAAATAATTGGGATTTTAAGATAGAAGAAGATTCGATTACTCAAGGAATTAACTTTGAGAATTTTAGCGAACCTATTTTTGATGATCAGGGATGGAGCTTTGCTTATCCTGCAAGCGGCTTGAGATATGGGGCAAAAGTTCTTGTTTCAAATCACGGGAAGCCGGTTCTTGCCTCTTACAACTTAGGTAAAGGTAAGGTAGTTTGGAGTGGCATGAATTTTGCCGGCCACGTTCAAAGATTTAAGAATCAGGAAGAAATCAATCTTTTCAAAAATATACTTTTTTACTTCATGGATTTTTCCAAGGATAAAAATTTGGAAGCGTCATTTGAGAGGCCCACCAGTGAAAAAGCCATAATAAGGGGAGCCAATGCCAAAGGCATTTTGTTTAAAGAGGCAAATTATCCCAGTTGGGACGCAACTGTCAAATCAAATAAAGGTTCCAAGAAAGTTAATATTTATCGGGCCGGCCCAATGGTTTACGGGTACATGTACGCTTTTGTGCCGGAAAGTATGCGAGGAGAGAACTTTGAGGCAATTTTTGAGTACCATGGTGAGATGATTTATAAGTTGGCGTACTTTATCTCGTTTTTGTCGATAATTTTTGTTTTAGATCACCTTTTAGCCGGCGGAAAACTTTCACGCCATGTTAGCCACAAAGGCAAACATGTGCTATCAACAAGTTTAGGCAAGTGGTGGGGAAAAGAGGATGAGGTTTAATGTCTGGTCCTTACCAAATCAGACATAAAAAGATAGCCCATCTTGCAAAAGGCAGAATTCTGGATGTTGGCTACGCGGATCATCCTAATCGATTCTTAAAAGGTGACGTCACCGGACTTGACCTTATAAAGCCAAAAGAGCTCCCGGAAAATTATCGGAAGCTTGTCGTTGGTGATGCTTTAATTATTGGCAACTTATTTAAGGCGAATAGTTTTGATACGCTAATAGCGGCTGAAATTATCGAGCACTTAGAGAATCCGGCTCAATTTTTGAGGGGAGCCAGGCAAATATTGAAAAATAACGGAATACTTATTATTTCAACCCCAAACCCTTACCATTTGCTCACTTTAATAGCTAATGCTTTGTTTATAAGACCTGAATTTACAGCTCATAAAACGCACGATCCTTACCATATCAATTTGTTCCCATACAGGAACATGGTTACCCTTTTGGAGCATTGCGATTTTAGAGTTGAGAAAGTGATAAGTACCGGTGGATTGATTTTAAATATTGCCAGTGGTCCAATAATTCCTTTTCCTAAAGCTTTTAGCCAGGGATTCATTTATGTGGTTAGAAAAGCTTAAGGAGATTCTTTTAATTTAGCTTAACCTTGACAGGAATGTAGAAAGTGACGCATAGGTTTTTCTCCAATCAAGTTTCTTTACCTCTTCTTCAGCCTCTCTGGACAGTCGACTTCTTACTTCGCGATTTTCCAGAAGATAGATAATAAGTTGGGCAATTTTTTTCCTGTCACTTTTTTGGGCAAGCAGAAAACCTTTTTTAATAGTACCCTCGTTTAAAAACGGTTGCTCGTAGCAAACAGCTGGCAGGCCGCAGGCCATGGACTCGATTAAAGTAAAGTCACGGCCACCTTCAAGAGTTAAAGATACAAATATTTTACTTCTTACAAAAACGTCGAATATGGTTTTTTTGCCTGTATGGGGTAGAAAACCCAAAAGATCAACATTTTTTTCAATATGATTTTCTTCTATAATTTTTTGTAATCTTTTCTGATTTTGGGTGGTGGCTGTACCAACTATTGCCAGTCTTGCACGAGGAATAGCTGACACTACCCTTGCCCAGATTTCAGGCAGGTCAAAGACCCCCTTAACGTAATCGAGTCTTCCCGCAAAAACGGCATCGTAATGTCTCTTTCTGTTTTTAAGAAACTTTTGTATTTTTTTAATATCAATACTGCCGCCGGAGGTAAGAAGACGATTATTTTTGACGCCTTTGGATTTCAAAAAAATAGCGGTTTTCTGATTATCGATTAGGATTAAGCTGGCTTTTTTAATCGCCAAAAAAATGCTTAGTCTTTGTAAAAGGAACGAAACACAATTAAATAGCTTGTTAACATTTTTATTTGACAGGCTAACAAGGTGGTAAAACCTGGCAACCCAGAAATAGTTTTTGCCTCTAATTTTTGATAAAAAAATAGGCAGGATGTCCGGCAAAAATTCCGAGGATGAGCAGACAATAGTTTTGGCGGGGAATTTTGTAAGCAAAAAGTAGGCTTGGATGGACCTCACAATGTAAGCGGCAAAAAGAAAAATCCTTTTCTCCGACTCGTCGAAAATATTGGGCTCAAGAGTTAGCAACCTTACGTTCTTTCCTCTCCAGTGGACCTTAGCAAACTGAGGGGTAATAACGCTAACTTTATACTTTTTGGCCAGATAGTCGGCCAGTTCAATGTAGTAGAGGTCACCCCCGGCAAGTCCTTTTGAGGTGACGAAAGGACTGGCAAGTACAACTAAATTTTGTTTTTTTGTCATTTTTCTTTTGTTGCTACAGCAAAAAGGGCACTTGCAAGAAGATTTAACAAAGGAATCTTGTTAAACCAGGATGCTTTGGTAAAGTTTTCTCCCCAAATTTTTGTTTCAAAATCTTTCAAAATCTTCTTTAAAGTAAGTGGTGTCTGTTCGAAAACGTGGACTTCGCCATAACATTCCAGAAACTTCCCCGGATCTTTAAGTTTTAAGATTGTTTGTATTAACCTTATGATTGGGTAAGAGTATCTAACAAACCAAAGATTCGGTGAAGTGTTGACTACTAGACGACCCTTTGCTTTTAGAAGTTGGTTGCATTTTGCAATGACTATTTCGATTTCCCAGGGGTGCAGGTGTTCTATGACATCGGCCATGATTATTTGGTTAAAGTATTTTTCAGGGAAATTAAGATCTTTCGCATCCATTTTAAGAACCGTAACATTTCTTTTTAAATTGTTTGGAAGTTTTGAGATTAGTTTTTTGGTTATCTCAACAGCATCTTTGCTGTAATCAATAGCCGTAACAATACAGCCTGTTTTTGCGGCGTGAAAGGCGATTTCGCCCCTTCCGCAGCCGATTTCCAGGATCGTTTGTCCTTTTTTGAAACTGGCGACTTCCATAGTTCTTTCAAGTCTTTTTGGTAGTTGGTTTGCACCAGACTTAGCAAACTCACGGTGGCCATGACAGTATTTTAGGAGGTAATCCTTATCGTAGACTTTCGGGTCAACAGGCTTTGGTTTTATGTGGCGGGTCTGGAGGTTCATATTAGTTTCGTGACTATTTGTTGGAACTTAAGCGAGGTTTGCTGCCAGCTTAACCGTCTTGCCTGAGAGAGGGCATCTCTTTTTAATTTCAGATAATCGTTTTGATTGTCCAGAAGATGAATGACCTTTTTTGCAAAGTGTTTGGTATCTCCGAGGGGGACGAGGTTATATCCCTGTTTATAAACATCGCCGAAAATGTCCAGATTGTAACCGACAACGGGCAGACCGGCGGCCATGGCTTCTCCGATTGCCAACCCCCAACCTGCCTCATGATCGCAAAAAACGAAGATCATGCTTGATTTGAGACTCGCGATTAATTTTTTATCTGAAAGATAGCCGGCAATCTTCAGATTATTTGAAATTCCTGCCTTTTTGATTTTTGAGATGAGTTTGGCTTTTTCTTGCGGTGCTCCTTCACCGACAATAATTGCATGGGCCTCGGGTCTTTGACTTGCGACAATTTTCCAGATTTCGACAAGATCGTATATACCCTTTGAGGGATGAATTCGGCCGACAAAGATGGCGTCGTATTTTTTGTTTTTGCCTACTTTAACCTTTTCAATTTTTTGATAATCAATGCCTGCCCCTAAGACTGTAATCCTGTCTTTTTGAAAACCTTGTTTTGTAAGAGTTTTTGCAAGCTGGTTGTTAAGGGCGATGGTAAGGTCACTTTGTGATTTAATCATAAGACGAGAGATAAATTGCATGCCGTACGAGACAAGGTTAACCATGAGCCTTCCGGGGCGTTTTTGTGGGGAGGTAATTAAATGATGAACCCTGGCAACCCAAATTGTTTTAGGATGGGTCAGTTTAAAGAAAAAAGCCGGGGCGACATCGGGCAGAACATTTGTTGAAGAGTAAAGGATGCCAACATTTTTTGCCCTTCTAAGTTTCCAGAAAGAGTACCAGATTCTGGCAAGGTAGGCAAAAAATACCCAGGTTGGGCTGGGATTGTTATCAAAGATTGTTCTCTTGAGAATTAAAAGTTCGACGTTTTTTAATTTTGATTCTTCCCAATGTTTCGTGCCGATGGCTGGCACAATAACTTTAATTTTTAAACTATCTTTAAAATAATAAGCCATTTTTTCAAGGAGTTTGTCTCCACCGGCCAGATATGATTCAGAGGAATGTCCTGTTTCCAAAGCGATAATTGTTTTTTGGAGGAGGAGGTGAGATTCGTTGATTATTGAGATAAGTTTTTTTGTGTGATTTTTCCAACTGTGGTTCTTGGCCTTATTATAAGCCGATTTACCCATTTGAGTGGCCTTAGTGGGGTTTGCAAGTAAGGTTTTGACTGCCGGAAGAAAGTCCGAGAGAGTTGCTTTTTTAGGGAAGATGCCGTCTTTTTGGTCCTCAAAAATTTCGGTAACCCCCGAGCCTTTCGGAATGATAATTGGACATCCATGAGCAGCCGCTTCAAGTCCTCCTACGCCGAAGGCTTCAAAGTTTGGATGAACCCACGCCAAGGCTTGTGAATAGAGCCTGGAAAGCTCTTTGTCGCTTACAGGGGAGATTATTTTGACTCTTTTTTGAAGATTTAATTTTTTAATTTGTTTTTTAAACCACAGAAGGTCTTCGTTTCTTGTCCAGGAGCCGGCAATTTTCAGAGATGTGTTGGGAGTATTTTCTAAGATTTTGAGAAGCAGGAGCGGGTTTTTCCCAATCTCCCAACGGCTGACAGACAAAAGAAAGTTTTGGCGACGTGAAGGCAGTTTTTTTAAGGGATTTGCTCCTGCCGTCAGGATAGTTGGTTCAATTTGATAAGTTTTTTTAATAAATGGGGCATGAATACGGGAGACAACCATTACTGACCGGGCATTTCCGATAATCGCTTTTTCGATGACAAAAAGAAGAGGAGAGAGAATACCGAAGAAGGCCTTTAGCAAAGTCTCTTTATATACTTGTTTGAGGATGTATTCCATTGGGTCATGGATAACAGCCACGTAGGGGATGGAGCGGGTTTTTTTTAGGGAAAGCGTAGTTAAACACGTTGTAGTGCCGTGACCAACGATAATATCCCATTCTCCCTTTTTTACAAAAAATGGCGCCAAGAACGGACTTAAAAGGTGCAGGGTAGAAAAAAATGAGAAGATGGGAAATTTGAATGAACGTCCCAAGAGTTTCGGGTAACGGTCTGATAAAAATTCATAAGAGATATCTTTAACAATCCTTTTAAACTCAGGCTTAAACCCCTGGCGCATCAATGCAATCAGTTGTGCGTCAAAACCCAGTTTTCGAAGCATCCTGACTTCTTCGGTAGCGTCTTTTTGGACGCCTCCTAAAACAAGTTGATCAATAAAAATAGCTATTTTTGGTTTATTCATTTCTTCTAGTTTGGGCAAGAATAGCAAAACTGTTTTTCAATAAAGTCAGAGGTGTCGTATTGGCAAGGAAATTTAATAACATTTTTATTTGGACTGGGGATTTTTTTATCGGTCTTGGGAGAATCCAATCAAAATATTGAGGATTTGGCGGAGGAAATGTCATCTTGAAGTTGTAAAAATCATTCTTTTTAAGGAAACTTCTTAAGGAGAGGGGAGTATAAAATTTTATATGTGTAGAATCAAGATAACCGTGCCAGTTTTTTCTCTGGATAAATCTTAGAGGACTTGCGTAATTTGGGGTGATGAGAAATAAATAACCAGAAGGGCGAAGTACCCTCTTAACCTCTCCCAGAAACTTTTTGGCCCCTGATATATTTAGGTGTTCAATTAGCGAAATGGCGGTTACCAGTTCAAAACTGTTTGATAAAAAAGGAAGTTTTGTCGCTTCCCCCTTTGTTACCAGTCCCTTTTTTATAGAAATAGGTGAGCTATCGCAGCCAATGGCATTTATATTTTGTGCCAGTAATGCCTTTACGAGCCAACCGGAACCTGCTCCTATATCAAGAACATTTTTTGCATTGATATCTTTTGCAATTTTGATTACTTGGGCTTTTATATGGCCTGGTCCGTCTTGTTGGTAAAAAGTGTAATCATAAACAGTTTTTTTAGGATTATTCTTTATTGACATTGACTTGCCCATTTTGAGAGTATTTTTAAATAATTTTTAGCGCATCTTTCCCAGGTATGTTTACTTGCAAAGTTTTTTGCGCCTTTACCTAATTTTATTCTCAGTTGTGGCGAATTAATCAATTTGACAAGTAGTTTTTTGAACTCATCTGAGTTTTTAGCAACAAAGCCGGTTTTGCCGTTTATGACTACTTCACCTGCCGCAGCACAGTTTAGGGCTATGGCAGGCGTTTGGAAAGTGGCAGCTTCAAGTATTGGCTGGCCAAAGAAAAGAAATTTATCGCAAGTCACATAAATATCACACTTTTGGTAATGGTTTGCCAAAACCTCATCTGACGCATCGACGATTATGTCGACATTTTTTGGCTTTATTTTTCGTAAGTATGAGAGGTATTTTTTGTTGGGATGGGAACCGATAATGGTCAGTTTCAAATTATTAAATCTCTCTGCAAGTTGAGTGACTATTTCGATGAGGATATGAAATCCTTTGTAAGGAATAATTCTTGAGACTGAAAGTAACCTGATTTCTGGCTGATTGGTTTTGGGTTTTTTGAATTTAGATAAATGTGGAGGCGCATCACCCCAAAATACTACCGGTGCCGTTTTGCCATAGAGTTTTTTGAGTTCTTCTCTGCAATAGTTTGTTTGGGTAATTATCTTGTCGGCAAGAGAAACCTGGGCAAAGGCCACAGTTTTAACTGCCAAGTTCAGAATCAGATTGATGATTTTGTCCAAGAAAGAAGGGGATTTTGGAAAAATTTTGTCTAACCAAACATCAAGCTGAGTTCCGTAATAAGTTGAGACGACTTTTATACCGGATAATCTCGATGCGATTAAAAACGGCAATGTAGTATGAGCAGAAATAATCTGGGGCTGGTCTTTTTTTAACGCTCTGGTTAGGGATAATGCACCAATAAATCTTCCGATGAACTTTATTTCGGGTGATTTAATAAGAGTCACTTTGACCCCCGCCCCTTCCAGTTCCTGTTTTGCTTGAGACGTGGAAGGCTTAAAATGGGCATAAAAAGTTACCTTGTGACCCATTTTTGCAAACTGTTTAGCAAGTTCAACTTCAGCTCTGGAGCCGGAGTGTATTTCGACTGCTTCAGCAACAATAGCTATCTTCATCAAATCAAGTCTAAAGTTTACGGTTCAAGATAGCAAAGTACAATCAAGATGTAGGCGATTTCAAGTTGTTTTTTGTAGCTTTCCCAAGTAGACTTGGTTTTGTGAACTCCAAAATAATTCTTATTACAGGTGCCGGAGGTTACATTGGGTCGGTTGCCACTTATCTTTTTTTACAAAAGGGTTATAGGGTAGTTGCTTTGGATAACTTTTTGACCGGCTACAGAGAACCCCTGGAGGTATTGCAAAAAAAATTTGGTAAGAATAAACTCCGCTGGTTTAAAAAAGATCTCAGAGACGATCTCACCCCAATTTTTAAAAATGAAAAGAAAATCAGCGCAGTAGTGCATTTTGCAGCCTCATGTTCGGTTGACGAATCGATGAAAAATCCCCAGCTGTATTTTTCCAATAACGTTTGCGGTACTGGGAATCTTTTGGAAACAATGTTGCGGTTTGATGTTAAAAATATGATTTTTTCATCAACTTGTGCCGTGTACGGCGAAGCAAAATATCTTCCTGTCGATGAAAATCATCCGACTCAACCGACAAATCCATACGGCGAGTCTAAATTGATGGCCGAAAAAATGCTCGCATGGTACGGAAGACTCAAAGGGCTCAAATTTGTTATTTTAAGATACTTCAATGTGTGCGGCGCAACAGATGATGGCTTAGTGGGGGATGCCAAAAAACCGTCTTTTCTTCTGGTACAGAATGCAGTTCGTGGAGCCTTGAAAATTCATGACTTTTGCCTGACTTGTCCGGTGGTTGATACACCCGACGGTACTCCGATTCGTGATTATGTGAATGTTATTGATGTAGGCGAGGCGCATCTTGCAGCCTTTAAATATCTTTTAGAAGGCGGGAAAAATGAAGTGCTAAATCTTGGTACCGGTGGCGGGGATTCGGTTCTTGAAATTATCGAGAAAGTAAAAGAAATCACGGGAGTCAGTTTTGATGTAAAAAAGACAAAGTCGCGCCAGGGGGAATATGCCAAAATGGTCGCCGCAGTTAAAAAAGCCAAGAGAGTGCTTGGGTGGGAGGTTAAAAGAGCAATCTCGGACAGTGTCAGATCTTTGGTTATCTGGTACGAGAAACATCCAAACGGGTGGAAGAAGCAAAATTTTCACAATGCTTCAAAATCGTAAATTTGAACATCCCCGAAGTTTTTTTCAAAAACATTTTTGTGAGTTCTTTCTATATTCGTTTTAAATTGGGTTACTTGATTTTTGTGAAGTGGCGAGGAAAGTACTTCGATAAGCCAGAAACTCTTATTATTGAGAGTAACAGGATCAATCGGGTTAAATTTTAGGATAGATTTTGTTATTTGTGGCGTATAAAGAGAATCGATCGCAGCCTCGTTTCTAAACTGGGGAAATTTATAGGAAAAATACAAGAATGTTGTCATTTCCGTATGTAAGATTATTTGTTGGCTGGAAACATTTTTTGATAGAAAAAAATCAAGATTATCCATAGGTCTTCTTACGAAAAAAACCAACGTAGCAAAAACGGTGATCAGGCAGAGAATTACGTAAACCAGTTGCAATCTTATAGTTTTTGCCAGCGCTTTGCCGATTAATAGATAAAAGGGGATGGAAAATATCAAGATTGATCTTAGCCCAAGTACCGGCAGTATCAATGTGGAGAAAACAATTACTATCGAGAGTGGCGTTACAAGCATAAAAATTAAGAACTTGTCGTTTTTTTCGAGTTTTTTAAAAAACAGGGACAATAAGATGGCGATATTGACAAAGGAAAGACCAAGCAACATTAGTTTGACCAGATTAATTTCAAGGATTCTGCTACCAAGCATTAAAGCTAAATTTTGGGCAAATGTGTAGCTGATGGGAATAAAAAGTATTTTTTGCAGGGAAAACTCCGGCAAAACGACGCCGGGCAAGGGTTCGGCTTTCAAGAAAGCGAAAAAAAGCGGTAGTGTTGCCAACAGTGATAGTGTGAAAATTGAAATGAATTTTTTAAATTCATTACCAAGTTTCTTCCTCTTAATTAACAGGAAAAATGACAAGCTAAGCGGCAATACCGGAAAAAGGTAGTAAGTGTAATTACCCAGCGTAAACGACAAAAAAAGCAGGAGTCTTGCTTTCTTGCCCCCTGAGTTTAGGAAAATTATGAATGAGAATAAGATTAAAAGAGCAATAAAGATAGAGAGAGAATACATCCGTAAATTTGCACTGTAATAGATTTGAGTTGGAGAAAGAGCAAAAACTGCAGCAGAGAGAAGAGCGGTTTTGGAGTTGAAAATGGTTTTTGCCAAAAAGCCAATAAGAATGATTGAGAGCAGACCCAAAATTACAGCAGAAAACCGGATAAGGACGTAGTTTTGAGATAGAACTTCTAAAAAATGAAGGATGAGCGACCAGGAGGGGGCATGGATATCAATGGTAGCTTTTAGCATTTGCAAAATAGGAGTTTTCGAAACAAATAATTGGTAAACTTCATCTGACTCCAAGGGTAGAAAGACAGCAAAAGCAGTTCTCAGAAGTCCGCCCAGGCAGGCAATTAAAAGCAATAGGTTGGCAAAATTTTTCTCATTGATTTTGCCATAAAAGAGCCAAGATGTTATTTTGATGTTTTTCAATTCCTTGAGTAAAGTTTTCTTCTTGCCTGAAGGGTTTTCTTTAAGTTTTTTAAATTCCAATTTAAGGCTTTTATTTCCGGTCCTAAAATAGGTTCTTTGCGGATCAGTATTCTGATCGGCATGGTTAATAGATAATGAAAAATAAAAAAATATGTGATTTCAAGAATATTCGCGTGTTTAATTATGACTCTTAGTCTATTTTTAAAACCGAAATAATAGACATCGCTGAGGGGTAGCTTAGAAGTAGTATGGGCAAAATGATGGTAAAAAATTGCCCTGGGATGGTAGATGATTTGCCAGCCTGCCTTTTTAGCCCTTAAACAAAAATCAAGGTCTTCACCGTAGGCTGGAAAAAAAGCTTCGTCAAATAAGCCAATTTTTTCGATGGTTTCCCCTCTTATTAACATGGCGCAGCCGTCTACCTGATCACATGAGACAGGCCGGCCGGCTTTAATGGTTACCTGGCGCCCCGTAAAGGGGTTAAAATTTCGTCCCCCGGCCAGCAAATGACCTTGAAAATCAAGTTGTGTTCCTCCTACGATTCCGGTATTTGGGTGAGATTGTGCATAGTCAATTAGAGTTTGGAGGCTATCTTTTGTAAAGATGATATCGTCATTGGTGACGAAAAAATAATCAGCAGGCGACTTTCTAATTGCCTGATTTACTGCTTTGACAAAACCTTGATTTTTCGTGTTTCTGATGACCCCAATTTTGGGGAATTTTTGTTTAATTTTTTGATAGGTTTTATCGCTGGTGTGATTGTCGACCAGGACTATTTTAATTTTTTGGTCGGGATAGTTAAATTTTTGGATAGAATTGATACAATCAATTGGTTTTTGTCCTCCTAAAGAAGTGGGAATAATTATGGTAACTTTTGAGTTAATTTTGTTTTTTACCATTGTAATTTGCGGAATTTGTCCTTGCTTTAATTGTTTGAGGAAGAATCAGGATATTTTCAACTATAGCTCTGAATAGCGGATACAAAATATTTTGTCTTTCGGTTAAACTTCTAACTACTGTCGCGACAATCTGAAAGGTCAGGAAAGAAATAATCTGTACAGGTGATGCGTTCTTGAGCATGAATCTAATTTTGTTTCTATACCACCAACAGTACATGTTGTATCTTCCCGATTTTTCTGTTGTTTTCCCCCATCCGTGCCAAAAGATCGCGTCAGGTAAATGAGCGAGTTTTAAATTAGCCTTTTTGACTCTGAGGCAAAAATCAAAATCATCAAAGTAGAGAGGATAAAAGCCCTCGTCGAATAAGCCGATTTTATCAAAGACACTTTTTGGTATCATAATCGAGCAGCTTTGAAGCCAAAGGATTTCAGATTGACTTTTTGGTTTTTTGATATCTCCAAGATAGAAGTTGAAGCCAGATGCAGAATCAGTTAATTTTTTTGGTTTATCTTTATAAAAAACTTTTCCTCCAACTACTCCAACCTCTTTATTTTTTTCTAAATAATCAACCATCCCTAAAATACTGTTTTTTTCCAAGACAATATCATCGTTGCCAATAAAGATATATTTACCCTGTGATTTTTTAATGCCTAAATTTAAAGAAGGCGGTAACCCGATTGCAGATTTAAGCCTGATTAGCTTAACTTTTGGGAATTTTTTGGCGATTTTATCCGGTGAGCCATCAACCGAGCCATTGTCGATGACAATTGTTTCAATCTTATTCTTTGGATAGTTAAGTTTTCCAATTGAGAAAAGACATTCCAAGGGTTCTTTCCCGCCATTTAAATTGGAAAAAATGATCGAAACTTTAGGGAGAATGATTTTAGACATTGGCAAAGAGGTATTTCGTAGCTTTTGTTAGATCATCCTGGGTGTTGACGTTGACATTGACTCCGTCAATTTTCCAGGCAAAAGCTTTGCCGTCTTGGGCTATGAGATTAATTGTATCTGTAATTTCGCGTTTACCGGTACTTTTGGAAGGAAGGGTTTTTTCAATATATTTAAACACTTCAGGTTGAAAGAAGTAGATACCGCAGCCTCGGTACGTTGATTTGGGTTTTTGCGGTTTTTCGACAGCTTTGGTGATTTTTCCACTTTTGTCAAAGAAAACTTCACATGTCTGGGAAAGAATTTTCGGGTTGTTTTCTTTAATGACCGCTTCTTGGGCGATGGCTTTTTTGGAAAACCCGTCCTTAGGAAATTGAGAAATTTGCGGGCTGATTGTCAGGTCGTCGCCTAAAAATACTACAAACGGTTCTTTGATATAGCGACCGGTTATCAGGATTACATCCGCTAAACCAAAATCCGGTTTTGAATGGATAAACTTAAAAGACATTTTTTGGAATTCCGGTTCGCCAAAAAGATAGTTTTTTATGAGATTTTTTTTGTAGTTGACAAGAAGGTAGACTTTGTTTATTTTCATCGAGAGTAGGTTTCTTGTAATGTAATACAGCATGGGTTTTTGGCCAATGGGAACTAGAGATTTGGGGAGAAATTTGCCTAACCAGCCGAGTCTGGTGCCTTTTCCGCCCACCAGAATAACACCAACTTGAACATTTTTCGTCATGTATTTATTCTTATTAACCCGCAATTAAGCCGGGATGACTCCTTTTCTCGCAAGAGGCAGCTTTGATATTTTGCCATTGTAATTCAATAGAAGTCTTTTTATCAATAATGGGTGCCATCAGGTAGCTTTTGACCAGTCCCAGAAATGTGAGGACTAAAATAGACAGCATGAAGAATAAAAGAAGAGTCTTTACGACCAGGTAACTTAAGAACCCATTATTTTTGCGAAAATAATGGAGAGTTGACAGTATGGCTTCTTGTCTTAAGGTGTAAGGATCTAGTTTATCCGTAGAAGATGAACGGTGATGGACAAGATGAGAGCTGGCTACCAAAAAAATATCCAGATTGTGTTTTTTAAGCCTATATGAGAAGTCTACATCATTTAGAAATATGGGCAATTTTTCATCGAATAACCCACCAATTTTTTTGATGACAGATTTGGTAGTTAAAATACAAACACCAGCAGCCTGCTCAATCTTTGTATCATTTTCAAACTTCTGATCTAGCAGGAATAATTCTTGTGACCAGCGAAATTTTTTGAAAGAGGTGTAATTATAAATAAAACTTGCAACTTGATTCTTAAGACTTGGGAGCTTGCGGTGGTAATAATATTGGATTGATCCGTCAGGATTAAGTAATTTTGGGACGACCGCTCCCACACTTGGATGGGTTTTGTAGAATTTGACTAATTCCTCTAGGGTATTTTTTTTAATTTGAGTATCGGGGTTAAGAATAACTACAAATTCGTTTTTGGCCAGTCTTACCCCTTGATTATTTGCCTTCGCATAACCGTAGTTCTTTTTATTTTGGACAAGCCTTATTTTTAAGAAATGTCGTTTTAGATAAAGAACAGAATCGTCTGTTGAATTATTGTCAATGGCAATAATTTCATTTTTTAAACTGCAGTTCTGATAAATGGATTTAAGGCAGCTTGCTGTATATTTTTTGGTATTCCAATTGACGATGATTAATGAGATTTTGTTGCTCACGGTTTGTTTTTTTGGCAAATAGCGATGACTGATAATCCAAACGGGAGACTGAGTCGCAAGAGAATTAAACGTTCCATGGAGGAGATACTCAATAAAATATTGTTTAACCATTTAGGTAGAGGTCTAAAGTCAGAGGGAATATTTTCTATCTCAACTTGATTCTTATTTAATTCGTACTTTTTTTGTCTGATAAACCTGGCCAAAGTTGCGGGGGCAAGAATAGCCGCATGGAGATAAGAAGTATAGATTGGGTGAAAGTCATGATTTTTGAGAAGCCGAATTAAGCTTTTTCGTGAGTATCGTCTGTAATGGCCTAAAATTTTATCCCAATAACTCCACAGGGACTGATAGGCGGGTACGGTTGCAATCAGTAAACCGTCTGGCGCAAGAACTCTTGAAATTTCACTAAGTATTAACATTGGATTTTTGATGTGTTCGATCACATCGAGTATTAATATGACATCATAATAGTTATCTGCAAAAGGCAGGGGATCTTTATTAAAATCACAAAGGTATAAGTTTTTTAGGCCTCTTTTTCGAGCAAACCTTAGAGCTATTTTTGAATTGTCAGCCCCGAAAACCGCGCCAGAGGTTCTAAGTTTTGCAAGTATGGCTCCTGTACCACAACCCAGATCTAAAATTTTAATCTTTTTGTTGCCGAAGTGTTTTTTGACGAGAGAAATAACAAGCCGTTGCTTGGCTATATGCCACCAGTAATAGGTTTCTTGCTCGAAGCATTCTTGATATAAATCGAGCCGCATTTATCAATAATAAAGGTTAGAGAGAGTTATTGCACCCCAGATGTTTAGTGTTAAAAGCCCCAGGATCAGGAAGACAGGAACATACTTTCTTGCTGCCCCGGGGGTAAGAAGATATAAACCTATCGAGAAAATTGCAGATATTTGTATTAAAGATGGGAACAAGTAACGGCCCAAGGGTTGATGTTGATTTATGTTAAAGATTACAAGGAGGATAGTGTTTGTAATTAAGGCTATAAGAAGAATAATGACAGGTTTAGTTTTTAGAAATAACCTTGTTTTTTTAATGGTAAGATTTTTCAAATAGAGGAAATTGCCGAAAATAGAGCAAAGCGTTATCAAAAATAGCACTTCGTAAACAAGAGTTGGCAGGCGGATTTCGTTTGCGGGGCCATAGGCTACCCAAAAAGTGGCGAATGTACCTCTTAAAATAAGATAGATTTTATTCGCGCCAAAAGGGATTTTATTAAAGGCGGCAGTGGATGCTTCTATCGGTCCTTGGAGATTGTGATAAGTAAGGTAATTATAGAGGAACCACCAGAATATAAATACGGCGCTGAAAAATATATAAAAGAAAGATTTTTTAAAAAACTGGATGTCGACTTTTTTCTGCATAAGGAAAATCGTGACAATTGCGGCAGGTACAAGAATCAATCCGTTAAGTTTGGCGAGGATAGTTAGTGATGTTAAGAGAGAGAAGAGGGTCAGTTGTGAGTAAGTTACCCTTTTCTGATTTAGTGTAGAGATAAGGTAGTAGATGGTAATTGCTGCAAGTGGAATGACCAGGGCGTCATTTGTGACAGTTGCTGAGTTGACGATGTATGTGGGTAAGAGGGATATGAAAGCAAGGGTGCTGACAGACTGGAAAGCGGGAGATTTAATGATAGTAAGTGTTTTATAGGTAAAGTAAAGAGCAAATAGCCACAAAATAATTGAAAGTACCCTTAGGACTTGCAGTTGAGTGATTGAGTGTTGGGAAAATGATATGACTATAGCTGCGAGGGTGTAGTAAAGAGGCGGTTGAAAGTATTCATTGCCGGCAAGCTCTTCGTTTTTATATAAATTGGCATCAGGGAGTCTTTTCTCGTCCCTGATGTGTTGGGCATATCTCAGGTGAGCCGGCTCATCATTTCCTGTAAATGGTGGAATTAAACTGGCAAATATTAATCGGAATATGATGCCGAGCAAGAGTAGCAGAATGAGAATTTTTTTATCAATCATTTTTTGGGTTTAATTACAAACCTTATTTCATCGAATCCTCCGAACCAGTAGACCCAAAAGAGTTCACAAAAGGTTATGTTTAAGTTGGCCAAAAAGGTGATGATTTTAGTGAATGTTACCCAAAACGGATTCTTATTACCTTTAATTTTGATTAATTTTACTTCTTCAACAATAAACGCGATTTTTCCAAAGTTTTCATATTCATTTTCTGACTCAAAATAAGAGAAAGTTTGAGAGGTGAAACCGAACCGAAGATGGGAGGGATTAGTATAGGCGGCAACTGATGAAAAGTGGGGGACTATGATGATTATTTTGCCATTTTTTTTGATTACTCTCCAGATTTCTTCCAAGATGAAGAGAAGTTTTTTAGGGTCAAGGTGCTCAAGCGTGTGGTTTGAGTAAACCAGATCAAAGTGATCACTGGGGAAAGGAATGCCCTTTTCAATGTCGAAGATTATGTCGGCATCGCTTTTTTTATTAATATCAATGCCGACGGATTTAGGATATTTGGTTTTACCGCAGCCGATATCGAGAATGTTCATTAAGTCTATCCAGTCTTGCCTTTAGTGTAGCGAAAGGAAGAGCCAAGTACCAAAAGGGGATTGTCCATTTGAACTCTAAAGTTTCGATTTGCTTGATAATAAAGACAAGAAATCCGTGTAAGGTTCTCGGTACTATTTTTGCCATGAGCGGCTCGGTTATATCTTTATTGAAACCAAGATTAGACATAAAGATGGATTTAGAAAGGGCTTTTTCGATTTCATCTTTGGATTTTCTCTGGGATGGCTTGTTTCTAATTATGTCGATAAGCTGGTCGGCGCGGTTTTGATAAAGGTGATGTTCCATTATTTTTTTTTGACCTTGTCTTGCTATTTTTTCTCGTTGTTTGGGGTGGTTTAGGTAATACTTGATTAAATCAACAGCCTCTTGAGGACTGCGATAGGCAACAAAGTCCTGACCGTTTGTAAAGTATTTTGCGATATCAGTGCAACTGGCATTTTGGACAAGAAGAGCGCCTGAAGCCAAAGCTTCAAAGGTGCGCATGTTAATGCCGGGAGTTACAGAAAGATTAAAGACAATTTTGCACTGGTTATAGAATTTGGCCATGTCTTTTTCAAAAATTTTAGTTTTGACAGACATTGGAACTTGATTTGAGAGGTATTTTAAGTAATAAGCACGCTTCGGATTATAAATGGTACTTAAGTTTCCAACAAATCCGACGTCAACTGTCTTTTCTAAGCGGTGATCCCAGTAATCTGGGTCTATCGCAAAAGGCAGATAGGAAGCACCAAGACCTGTTTTTGCAAGAATGGGTACAAACGATTCACACCCAGTGAATATATAATTGAAACATTTGGCGTAGTGGCGAAGAATTGGAAGTTTAATGGTGACATCCGTCCAAAAAAAGGCAGTTTTGGCCTTAACTTTTTCAAGATTTTGGAGGTAGAGGTGAAAGGGGCTATCTAGTTGTAAGATTAAATCAGGCTTTTTGCTTTTTGGAATTTTTCCAATGACTTGTAAAATATCCACGACATTTTTGTTAGTTGCTATATCCTGGGCATTGCCGTCGGGTTTTTTAGGGCCGCAGGTGATAACGGTGTGTTTTTTAGAGAGGGCATTTTTCCAGTAGCGACCAAAAGTTCCAAGTTCATCGCCGTAAATTAAAAGAATGTTCATTTGAGCACGTCTAATATTTTTCGGATTGATTACCTGCCCGTTTTACTTTACTATTTGGAGGTGTCATGACGCAGGATTTATCAAGGTTAGCAATTCAATGTTTTGATCGATTAGCCCCATTTTATGACCGGAAAACCGCCAATCGCAAAAAGTATAACACAGCGATTGACAATCAAATAATAAAATATCTTTTGAAACAGGATAAACCAAAGGTATTGGATGTTGGTTGTGGCACAGGTAGTCGGGCTCAGAAGCTTAAGGGAAAAATTAAAGGGAGCCGTTTTTTTGGTGTCGATGCAAGCACCAAAATGGTTGAAATTGCCAAGACAAAAAAACTGGATAGTGTTTTAAAAACTAATATGGTTAAGTTGCCTTTTGAGGATAGTTATTTTGATGATATTATTTGTCTTTTTAATTCGTTTGGATACTTGTCTGATTATCAAGATAGAAAGAAAACTTTAAGTGAGTTTTACAGAGTTCTTTCAAAAGGCGGATTGCTTTTTATAGATGTGATGAATGCATGGCATCTTGGTGAAGAGAAAGAGTTTAAACGCAGTCTACTTACTGTATTCTGGGAGTGGTTGTTTGCGGTAATTAATCCAAGGCTTTCGGCAGGTGACAAAATTTTTAGTATTGACGTTGGTGCTTTTCAAATTAGCGGTTTTGTTCATGGCTTTACCGATCATGAAATGCGAGATTTGTTAAAAGGTGCGGGTTTTTCGATTCATAAATTTTTAATAATTGGTTATAATTCCGGTGAAATTAAAAAAAAGCCCCGTCAAGGCCAGTTTTTTTATGTCGCCAAAAAAATTAACTAAAAACTTACGCCAAAAAATTCTAATTCACACCACAGCCGAGGTGAGTCCGAGGGCAAGAATTGGTTTTGGGACCAAGATTTGGCATCAAGCACAGATCAGAGGAAAGGCTATTCTTGGAAAGAATTGTGTTATTAGTAAAGGTGTTTATATTGATCAGGGCGTGGTGATCGGAGACGATGTGCGTATTCAGAATTACAGTTGTCTTTACGAAGGTGTTTACGTTCAGAGTGGTGTTTTTATCGGAACAGGTGTGAGCTTTGCGACAGATTTAAATCCAAGGTCTTTAACAATTTCTGGAAAGACTAAGAAGCGGGGTGATTGGACGGGTAACCCGATTATTATTAAAAACGGGGCTTCCATTGGGTCTGGTTCGGTTATTTTAGGAAAAGTGAATATTGGTCAGTTTGCAATGGTTGGAGCTGGATCGGTTGTAACCGCGGATGTATGTGATCATGGTTTAGTCAGAGGTAATCCTGCCAGACTCGTAGGATTTGTTTGTAGATGTGGCTACAAAGCCCAGTTAGACAAAATAACCGGATTGAATGTCAGGATGGTTTGTTCTATCTGCAAAAGTAAATTTACGATCTTAAGGATCTATTGGGATAAAATCGAGCCCAATGATTTTTTGGTGAAGAGGTGAATCAAAGTTTTTTTAGATCTTTCAAGATTTAGGGGTCATCCTTGAGTGATGGAGTAGAGTAAGATAAAGTAAGCTGCCAGACGTCTGGATCATGAAGGTTAAACGCTTCATCTACTATCACCAAAATAATAGCTTTTCGTTTGGTGTGATTGCTGATTTTAACAGATGTATGGGGTACTACTTCTAATAACTGCGGCGTTAAGCCAGTTAATTCGATTTGATTTTGTTTTTTATTTTTTGCATCCACGAGAGTGACCAGGACTTTTCCTTCCAGTACTAGTATCCATTCGGTTTTGTGTTTGTGATAATGATTGCCTCGGGTTTTGCCCGGTAAGATAGTCGCCATGAACATGTGTTTGAGTCGATTTTTAAGAACAGGTGAAATTTCAGCCAAAACGCCTCGATCGTCCTTTTTAACATCCAGATTCAAGAGAATAATTTTGGGTTTCAAATCCAGCCATCTCCTTTTAAACAAGCCTTAATGTCTTTTAAGGTCATATAATTTCTTACCATATCAGAGCGATAATCAGAGAAATTACCCGGTATAGTTTTGCCTCTGATAACCCAGTGTGGATCAATAATTAAATATCCGTTTTCTTCCGAGATCCTTTTCATCTCTTCCTCACTCACCAAACTTTCGTATAGTTGCTCGCCTGGTCTTATACCGACGAACTTTATTGGATATTGCTCTACACTTTTAATTTCTTTAATCATAACTTTTGCCAGGTCAATTATTCGGCATGCAGCAGTTTTACGGATGTAGATTTGGCCATGTTGACCTTCTAGCGTGGCTTTCAGGACGAGAGTAACTGCATCCTCTGGAGTGATGAGAAATCTTGTCATGTTTTTATCAGTAACCAGTAAAGGTTTGTTATTTTCAAGCCTTTCCTTGAACAGCGGCACAACACTTCCACGGCTACCAACGACGTTGCCGAAGCGCACACAGATAAATCTTGTTTTTGAGTTAATGCGGTTTGATAAGAAAATTTTTTCTTGAAGAGCCTTGGTCATGCCCATCACATTTACCGGGCGTACTGCCTTGTCAGTGCTGATAACTACGACCCTTTCTACTTGATTGAGCTCAGCCGCTTTGATTAGAGAAATTGCAGCTAAAGTATTGGTTTTAATTGCTTCGAGTGGAAAATCTTCGCAGATTGGAACGTGTTTAAGCGCGGCGCAATGATAAATAATATCCACGTTTTTGGTAGCTTCAACCGAAGATGCTTCATCCCTAACATCTCCAATAATAAAGTCAAGCTTAGACAGGTAAGCTTCAAATTTATTATGCATCTCAAACTGCTTCTGTTCATCACGGCTGAAAATCTTAATTTTTCTGACAGATAATTTTGTCAGCACGTCAACAATTAATTGTCCAATACTTCCGGTTCCACCAGTGACTAAGATTGTCTTGTTGTGAAAATATTTGATTAATTTTTGGCTGATCTTTACGCTCATGTTAATTTTATTTTTTATATAGTATCATATTACTTTACGTCTCCTAATGCCGACTATTATTTTTGCGTACATGAGATTTACAATTTTGGATATTTTTGTTTAATTTGCCATTTTTTAATTGCCATCTTCGCCAAACAATTCCTTTTAAAAGAATGAATCCGATTGCGTAGTGGGGACTGGTGGAAAGCTTTAACCAATTTTTCAGAAATATACCCAGGCGAATTTTTAAACTTGATTTTTTTGCAAAATCTTGCGGGTGTTTTTGTACATATAGAGAGATATTTTTCGAATAATAATACTTTTTGGCCAAAATTTCTTTGAAAGAAGTTACATGTTCGTGATGGATAATGTGACTTTTGGTAAAGGTAAGTTTGTAACTTGCATTTTGGGCCCTTAAAGACAGATCCCAGTCTTCGCCCGCAACTAAATTTTCATCAAAGCCTCCCAGTTTGGCAAACAATTCCTTTGGATAGAAACGAGCAGCTGACAAAAGTTTTTCTTTTTGATATAAATTCCTCTCCAGGGCAATAGATTTCTCCCAGAAATTAACCCCAACTGATTTTTCGGGGAAAGCGACTATGAATCGCCCCCCTTTTGCCTTTCGGATGGCTTCGGTGATTACATTATTTGTCAGTTCCATATCGGCATCGATAAACAATAGATAGTTCCCTCTGGCATTTTTGGCTCCATAATTTCTTTGAGTAGATCTTTCGTTGCCTTTGAGAAAGAGGTTGGGCGTGGCTTGTCTTGCAATATTAAGTGTGTTGTCGGTTGAATAATTATCAACAATAATAATTTCAATATTTTTATGGGTTTGATTCTGGCAACTTAGCAGGCAGAGCTTGATGTTTTTTGCCTCATTTCTGGTTGGAATGATGATGGATACCAGAGCGCTTCTCATTTTGCCAGCCCCGCAAGATAGAAAGCCAAAATTAAAAAGATTATGCTCAACGTCCAATTAAGTAAAGTGGCGGTTTTGAATTTGTGGATGGCGGTAGCATAGTTAACAATGATAGCGAAATATCCCAGAATCAGAGCGGCAATGGTCTGAATGATGACCAGTTGCGTTGCCGGTAGAAATGATGGAACCAGAAGTTTAATCAGTGGTTTGGCGGTTGGGATTATTAAAATACCAGTTATAACAGCCAAAGGTGTATAGATTAAGATCAATCTTTTAAGGGTTTGGAAAGCCTGATAGGATTTTTTTTGTGAATGCAGCTGGGCAATTTTAGGGAACATTACGTTTGAGAGGGTGATCGGTATAAGTTGGGCGGCCGTGTAGAAGGAGAATGAGAAGCTATATAATCCTACTTGTCTCTGAGTGAAAAAGAGCGATAAAAGCGGAATTATGACGATGCCGATGCTGGTGGGGATACTGGAAAAGTAGGCCGGAAGACTGTAACTTATGAAAGCATTCTTGAAGTTAAAGCTTTTGATTTTTGGACTCTTGGAGATTTTTTTGGCGATAAATTTTATTGCCGGGATACTGCCAACAATGAAAGCAATTCCTCCTCCTAGTAGACTGCCCTTGATGCCAATTAAATAAGCAAGTGGAAGCCCGACTATTATGTGTGAGAACGGGACTAGTATCGCAGTGATTGCCAACAGTTTAAAATGTTGGTATCCAAGAAGTATTGGGGTGGTTATGTCTAAAAAGATTATGGTAAAAAGGAACATTGTAGGCCAAACCAGGCCAGTTTGACTTTGAGAATGGAAGAAGGTTTGGGCAATTTGACGGCTGAAAAACCAGGAGACAGTAAGAATAAAAAGGGTAATGATTACCTTGAAAAGCAGCGTTCTTTTTATGAGATGGTTGATGTTTTCTGTTTCTTGTCTGGATTTAAATTCAGCGATGTAGCGGGTAATAAAATATTTTGTACCGAAGTCTAGAAAATAGGCTGTAGTTGAGGCCAGACCGATGGCAGTTTTAAAAATTCCGAAACCTGTCGGGCCAAAAAATCTTGAGAAAACGATGTTTAAGGTTGTTGATAAAAGGGCGCTGATAATTCCGGTTAAAAAAATAAACAGACTGTTTTGTAGAATTTCTTTTTCTTTTTTGACTTGTGAGAGGAGAAATGAAAATTTAGACATTTGTAAGTTTCGGATAAAGTTTGACCATGAGTCTTTTTTCCAAGAGCAGTTTAATTCTTTTAAATGATTGATAACCAGTCCTGCATTTTGAACAGAAAAGCTTTGGAGTCATTATTTTGCGACATAGCGGGCAAGCCAGAAAACTTTCGATTTGAGAGTTAACCTTATTTTGTAGCTTACCACCTTTACGAGCAAGGATTTTAATGCCACCCCCCGAAAGATTAATTAATGATCGTGTTAATGGATTTGGTTTTAACCAGCCGGCACTCTTTTTTTTGTTAATTTTTGACTCTTGACCAAAAGGATACGGTTTTAGCCAAACCGTAGCGTTTTCAAAACAGTTAAGTGATTTTTCCCAAGTCTTGATGTTGAAAGTTTCCTCCAAAATTCTATGGTTCGTTTCTGTTTTGCCAATAGTTGAGACAAAAGGGAGAATGAAGGTATATTTTATGGCTTTTTCCCAGGCTCTTAATTTTGTTGGTCTACGCCAGAGATTTAAATTAAGACGTTGACTGACCGGTTCTTCGTTGACAAAGAAATGACCACCCGGAGCAAGCACACGGTAAATTTCCCCAATGATTGGAGATGGGTCTGGAAAGTGATGGAGTGTTTGATAACAAAAAACAAACTCGAAAGAATTATTAAGAAATGGCAGATGATAAGCATCGGCACAGATCCTTTGGGGGATTTTTTTTAGCTTTAGTTTTTTTGCGAAGAATGGGGCTTGGGTAAGACTTTCAAGTGAGAGATCGAGCGCAAATCCACTGGAGTTATATTTCTCTTCCAAAATGGAGGCTCGGTGGCCAAATTCCGCACCGATTTCAAGATAAGGTGTGAGGCTGACATCTTGTTTTTTGAGAAAAGTAAAATCATTTTTGGTTGATGATATTCGGTCTTTGAGGGCCGAAATGATTTCTTTAGTGTCTGGTTCACTTGGAAAGAATTTGTTTTTACCCAGATACTGTTTTGTGAGTTTTTTCCGGTATTTAACTTCCCCGATTTTGTTTTCAATTTTTTGATACTGCATGTTTTTGAATAAAATTTTTAAAGTCTGCGAAACAATTATCCCAGGAAAATTGATGACTTAGTTTATACCCGAAATTTGCCAGTTGGACTCTTTTAGATTCGTTTCGGAGTAAGTAAAGGACACCTTCTGCGAGGGATTGATAGTCGGGCGGAACTAAAATTCCATTTTTATTGTTTTTTATAGAATTACTAAGTCCTGGTACGTTGTAGGCTACAGGGACACAAGATGTAGCATTGGCTTCTGTTGCGACCAGACTCCATCCTTCCCGTACCGAAGGAATGAGGACAATCTTTGATTTTTTTAGAAGATTTATTTTTTCTTTTTCTGTTACAAAATCTTTAAATTCAATAGCTTTTTGAAGATAGTGTCTTTTTGATAATTTTTTAAGTTTTTCTACATATTTTTCTTTTCCACGACCAGTGATAATGAGTTTTATGCCGGGAAATGACTTGTGGATTATATTGAAAGCATTTATTGCCTGATCTGGTCCTTTAGCAGGGATCAACCTTCCTAGAAATAAAATACAATCTTCTTTTTTGGTTATAAGTTGAGGTTTAAAATCCAGGCCAATCCGATAGATATTGACATTCTTAAAACCTAGTTTTTTAAGATCAGTTTTGGTTGATTCGGACAGGGCAAGTGTTGGTCTATTCTTATATAGTTTTAACCAAAATGGTTCTAACCAATAACCGAGATGGTTAGCAGGCCAAATAGTTTGAGTAAACCAGTATTCGCGGGCGAGCTGATGGATAAGAACGATGGTTTTGTCTTTTGCATAGAAGACGCTGAAGAAAGGAATAGTGTTGATCTCATCAATAATCAAGTCAAGATCTTGATGTCTTAAATAATAGAGGAAAGCGAATATTCTGCAGGTTAAGCGGTTACCACGACGAATAATTTTTACCTCTCTTAAAAATTCTTGCGGCTTGGCGCCTTTGAAGCTTGAAGTAAAAATAGTTACGTTTGTACCGTTTCTGACAAAGCGGCTGGCTACCTCGATAGCTACCTTTTCTGCGCCGCCGCTATCGGGGTTTTTAACATCGCGCCAAGAAAGCCATAGGATATTTTTTGGATGCGAATGTGTGCGAATCTTCTTTCTGCTACCCATTATTCGGATAAATTCGCATATTGAGCGAAACATTAAAAATTAGTTTTAACATGCGAATGTACGCAAATGATTATATATCACCGAGGAGTATTCGGACGAATTCGTATTTTTTAAATGAGAACCTTTTGTGGGGTAGTTAAAGCTTCGTTTTGTTCCAGTCGGTAATGGGCCTTTCGATAGTAATCAAGCCAATTCTTGCGGTAAAATATAGCTAGAGTATCCTGCAGGATACTAAAAATTGTCTTGAGGCGGATTGTTGAGGAAAACTGATAATTTAAAATTATGGGAGCCTCGACAATTTCATTGGAACCGAGCGATTTAGCAACGACCAAGAGTTCCAAATCAAAGGCAAACTGTTTGACGACAATTCTTGGGAAACAATCTTCAAGAACTTGTCTTTTAAAAACCTTGAGACCAACCTGGGTGTCTGAGACATTGAGATTAAACAGTAGCTTGATCAGCAACTGATAAGCCTTACTCATGACTCTTCTGGTTAACGGATAGCGAACTTTCGAGAGCGGGTGTCTTTTTGAACCCAAAGCAATTTGGACATCTTCCTTTTGAAAGTATTTGATAAGAATCGGAATATTTTCTGCGGGCAGATCAAGATCCGAATCAGCAAAGATGACAATATCCCCGATACTTTTTTTGAATCCAAAATATGAGGCAAATCCCTTACCTTGATTCAAATCGTATGAGAAGATCTTTATATGATCTGTGTTGCCATTGAATTTTTTGCTTCTGATGGCTTCCCGAAGCGTGTGGTCACGTGAGGCATCGTCGACCACAATAATTTCCCAGCTATAGGGGAGAATTTTAAGTTGGTTTACCAAATTGGAGACGACCTGGAAGATTTCTGAATCTTTGTTGTAGGCCGGAAGTATAAGAGAAAGCTTTTTGTGAGTACTTTCCATTGAGATTTTGCTAAGAAAACTGCGCCCCTGAAGCTTTTCCTTACCCTCTAGTTTCAGTATGAAGATATCTTTTTCTTCTGTCAAGGGATCGATGTGACTTATCAAAGCAAGGAAGTTCAAAAGCCTGGCTTGACCCAAGATCCAGAGGTAAACCAGGGGCAAAATTCTAATGAATGAACCTGTAGATTTTTTCGGTAACTGTGAGGTTGACACTAATAATAGTCTTGGACTATACTAACGATGGTGATTTTAGTTTACTTAGCCTGCTTGGGCTTTGCGGGCAACTAGCTTTTTATGGCGAAATTATTTCATAAGCTACTTTCAATTTTCGGCTTGGCGCCCTAAAAATTAGTTTCCCCGTTTAAAATTTAAAAACGTAGATGAACGCGAATGTTCTTCGCGGATTCAATGCAAGTGTGGTGTTAAAAAGAGAAAACTCAAAATGCGAAAGCATTTTGAAGAGGAGGAATGACAAAGCGGTAAGGTTTTTGGTGTAAGACAAAACTGATAAGCGAAGTCCATTCCGACGAGGGCCCGTAGTTCAGCAGGTAGAACACTGCATTTGCACTGCAGAGGTAAGCGGTTCGAGTCCGCTCGGGTCCACCGGCTACGAATGCATACGAATAGGCTATTTAGTCAAAAAATAATTCGCATAAATTGGCATGAAGAATCTGATTAACATTGTTTGACTCAAATATGCGAATAGATGCGAATAAAGAGTTTAACAAGTAGACTATTTGCATAAATTTGTAGTTTCCCTGCGAAGCAGGGAAGCACCTTAACAATTGAATAGTGTAAGTAAAGAAAACATTGTTCAGTTAAAAAGACTTAGTGTCTTTGAAACTGAATGGGATGTTGGGTAATAAATATGCGTCTAACGGATGCCTAGGTGCAACACACCGAAGAAGGACGTGGAGGGCTGCGATAAGCGCCGGGGAGCTGCCGTCAAGCTTTGATCCGGCGATTTCCGAATGGAGAAATCCGCTTGTGCTCCGCACAAGAATTTTCAAATATAAATTTTCAATTTTCATTGAAAATAATGTAAACAAGGACTAAAGTCGAGAAATTGTAAAGCGAAGTTTTGCTTCGCAAAATTGGAAATTCCTGCGCGAGGCATAAGCACTTTTGTGCGAATACATAAGCGCAAGAGAGGGTACCGTCTGAACTGAAACATCTAAGTAAGGCGAGGAAAAGAAAATAAGTAATGATTCCCCAAGTAGTGGCGAGCGAAAGGGGAAAAGCCTAAACCCTTCGATTCGATTTTGCTCCGCAAAATCTCACTCAGGGCTATAGCCCGGTAAGATTAAAGGGGTCATTGACCCCGAGCGAGGCAAAGCCGAGTCGAGGGGGGTTGCGGGACTCAAATGTGAGACTGTTGCGAATAGCAGAATAACCTGGAATGGTTGGCCATAGAGAGTGAAAGCCTCGTATGCGAAATTCTAAATAGCTCTATGAGTATCCCAAGTATTGCGGGACACGCGAAATCCTGTAAGAATCCGGCTCGACCATGAGCCAAGGCTAAATATGTGTTGCGACCGATAGTGAACTAGTACCGTGAGGGAAAGGTGAAAGAGTACCCCGGAAGGGGAATGAAAAGTACCTGAAATTAGACGCTAACAAGCAGTGGGAGCCCCTCACCTTTGCTGAAGATTGTGGTTTGTGATTCGAACCAAAGGTAGATAATATGTCGGCAAATAGCCTTTGTAGTTTCGAGTATCCAAATCAATTCGGTAGCAAAGGTGAGGGGTGACCGCGTGCCTATTGAAGAATGAACCGGTGAGTTTACGTTTAAGTGCGAGTCTAAGCCCGCCCTTTTTGGACAGTAGATTGACAAGTAGAGTTTCTCGACTAAAGTATCTGAGAATTTACAGTTCAGTTTAGTGGCAAAAAGAGCGGGTGTAGGCGCAGGGAAACCAAGTCTTAAGAGGGCGTTTAGCGCTGAACGTAAGACCCGAAACCGCGTGAGCTAACCATGACCAGGATGAAGTCCCGCTAACGCGGGATGGAGGTCCGAACCCATGTCAGTTGCAAGTGGCTGGGATGAGTTGTGGTTAGGGGTGATATGCCAATCGAACGCGGAGATAGCTGGTTCTCCCCGAAATATATTTAGGTATAGCCTTATCGTCCCGCCCGCCTTTGGCGAGGCGGGGCCCCCGGAGGGGTAGAGCTCTGGATGGTTTGTGCAGAGCAATCCGTGCAAACCAATCAAACTACGAATACTCTTGGGGATGAAGGTAAGAGTCAGTCCGACCCGGATAAGCGGGCCAGGGCTAAAGGGAAACAACCCAGATCCAAAGCTAAGGTCCCTAAGTGTGTCTTAAGTGTTAAAGGTAGTGTCCGCGCTTAGACAGCAAGGAGGTTGGCTTAGAGGCAGCCATCCTTTAAAGAAAGCGTAACAGCTCACTTGTCGATTCCCGTCCATTGGACGGGAGGGTGCGGGTGCGCCGACAATGTAACGGGGCTAAAAGATACCACCGAAGCTTGGGGATCGCATGCATGGCATGCGATTACGAATGGATGCGAATGCCTGACGGTGATTTAAGATTATTCGCAAAAATTCGCATAACAATGAGTAGTTACGAAAGTAATTCTCATCATGCGAATGAAAACGAATATTTTAGATCTGTTAGGACCATCTGCATAAATTAGTAGTCGCCTGCTGTGCAGGCGATCGGTAGGGGAGCGTTTGCATCAGCTGTGAAGCCCTTCCGAGAGGTCAGGGTGGAGCGATGCGAAGTGAGAATGCCGGTATGAGTAGCGAAAGTCCCGTGAGAATCGGGACCGCCGTATGTCCAAGGTTTCCTACGCAACGTTCGTCGACGTAGGGTTAGTCGGTCCTAAGGCGAGGCCAGAAGGCGTAGTCGATGGACAAGCCGTTAATATTCGGCTACTTTGGCAAAATCGTTAGGAGTAAAGGGAAGACGGAGATGGAATGCTTCTAGGTCGAAATGATACGGCCTCTAAAAAGCGAGAAAGTGAGATGTGGAAAATCCCTTTTCATGATTATTCGAGCTTTGATGGCTAGTTACCGCAAGGTGGCAAGGGAAGTAGTTTTAACTTCCAAGAAATTTTCTCGTTACCAGATTTTGTCAAAACCGTACCTAAACCGACACAGGTGGACTGGTATTAGAGTACTAAGGCGAGCGGAAGAACCTTCCTTAAGGAACTCGGCAATATAACTGGACGTACCTTTGGTAGATGTCCTCCCCCGATTTAATCGGGGGCGCAGTTAACGACGCCAAGCGACTGTTTAACAAAAACACAGGTCTCTGCAAAGTCGAAAGACGAAGTATAGGGGCTGACGCCTGCCCAGTGCTCGTAGGTCAACTATTTTGGGTGACCCCGCTTAGCGGGGAAGCTCGAGATATAAGCCCGAGTGAACGGCAGCAGTAACTATAACTGTTCTAAGGTAGCGAAATTCCTTGTCGGGTAAGTTCCGACCTGCACGAAAGGCTGAACGACTTGGCGACTGTCTTAAAGAAGGATCCGGCGAAATTGCAATGGCTGTGAAGATGCGGCCAACTTACACCAGGACAAAAAGACCCCGTGGAGCTTTACTGCAACTTGACATTGTTTCAATTATTGGGATTGTATAGGATAGGTGGGACCCCGCCCTTTCTGTGTTTAATTGACAGAAATGGTTTAAATTGAGCCCGGAAAGGGCGGGGGACAGTGTAATACCACTCTTCTTGACAGTTGGAACTTACTGTTTGTCCTAGCAAAAAAACGGGAGACAGGACACTGTCTGGTGGGCAGTTTGACTGGGGCGGTCGCCTCCAAAAAGGTAACGGAGGCGCACTCAAGGTCGACTCAAGTCCTACAGAAACGGACTTAGCGAGTGTAAAGGCATAAGTCGGCTTGACTGCAAGTGGTACATCACGAGCAGGTGCGAAAGCAGGTCTTAGTGATCCTCACGTGGCTTATGGGAGCGCGTGAGCTTAACGGATAAAAGCTACCCCGGGGATAACAGGCTGATCTTCCCCAAGAGTCCATATCGACGGGAAGGTTTGGCAC
>MFBZ01000006.1 GCA_001776545.1 Candidatus Curtissbacteria bacterium RIFCSPLOWO2_12_FULL_41_16
CATCAAGAAGAATCAGATAAGATTTTAAAAAGCTTTAAGTTTCTGCAAAACAACTACAACTCTATTCAAAAACAAATAAGTGCAATTATTAAAATGAGAACCAATCAAGAACTTACAAAAGAAGAATTTCTCGAACAAAAAGCTGATTTGTTAAAACAAAGAAAAGATATAGAAGAAAAGTTAAATGATAACCAATACTCTGCAGACATTTGGTTGGAACTTTGCACAAAATATCTCAATAATGCTTTCACAGCCAGAGAAACAATGGAGAATGGCACTTTAGAGGAAAAGAGAAACTTAATATTGGATCTAGGTAAGAACTTAATTTTAAAAGATAAAAAGTTAGAATTTAGCTTCAAAGAACCATACGATGTTCTCCTCTTGCCGAAGTATCGTCAAGATATGCTGCCGGACTAGGATTCGAACCTAGATAGATAGCTCCAAGGGCTATCGTCCTACCATTAGACGATCCGGCAAGAAATGTGTTTTCTTGTTTTACTATCGAAACACCTGTTTTTAAAGTTCTTAATCTTGCTTCGCAAGATGTCCTACCGAGACGCGTCGCAGGCTCCGCTAGTTTTGCCAAAGGCAAAAGAGACGATCCGGCAAGAAATGTGTTTTCTTGTTTTACTATCGAAACACCTGTTTTTAAAGTTCTTAATCTTGCTTCGCAAGATGTCCTACCGAGACGCTTTGTCATATTTTATCAAATTTTTACTATCCAGGTATCAAAGCAAAAGTTGATGAACTTGCTGCTACTTAATTTTCTCAGCCCTTCGACTTCGCTCAGGGTTTTAATACCCATGAGCCTGAGACTCTTCAGAGCCTGAGACTCATTAGAGTCGAAGGCCATAAAAAACTATATCAAATTGAACTACAAAGATTTAGAATTCGAACTTTAGCTTAATAAGTTGGCTTGTTACGATTTGGACTCCTATAATAAAAGTATGTTAGTTGAGCCCCCCGAAAAAGAGGTAAGATTAGAAAAAGCTCCACTACCCTCAAACAAATGGGATTATCAGACATTTAAGGAATATCTTTTGGCTCAAGCCAGAGGCAGAGAGTTTTTACTGCCACTCAATGAATTTCCGAGAGAAATAGAGTTTTTCGAGGACTGGCATAGGACATTTAATAGGATGAGAGATGCTACAGAGCAAGATGATATAGAAAGAGTTGCATTAGTAGGTTATAGATTAAAGCAACGTGCAATATACTTGCCCAATGAACATGTTGTAGCAAGGACAGCTAGAAAGTTTGAACGAGGTGGTTACCGGCCTGTTGATCCCATATTAACACTAATTCAACAACTATCGAGTTTTGCAGAAGGTCTGGATGATAGCATAGGAATACTGCATTCTCATCCCATTGAAAAGGTTTTCGGATTGAGACTTTTTGGAGGAAGATTATCCGCAGGTGATTTACATATCGTGCTTCGCTCAGCTTGTGGTTCGATGATAGGAGTTGCCGATGGACGGGTTAATTCAATTGCGTTTAAGACTCGAGAAAGCGTTGTTCCTGGCGACCCTCAAGATAAATTTTACGATTTATGGGAAAAAGAACCCCAACCACAAAAACTTGACGAGTTACTTGCTCAAAAGTACAACATTGCACTATACAAAGGTGCTATTAATGGTGTTTTAAAAAGGGTTTGACAATGAAGGTAGAAGCTAGTTTTTTAAGATCCACAAAAATCATATAATTGGGATAGTGGATAATAAAGAAGAACAGAAAGTTGTTATTATTGGTGGGGGGTTTGGGGGAGTCAGCACTGCCCTTGATCTTAGCAAATTAAACATTGCCAATTTAAAAATCACCCTTGTTTCCGATAAACCTCATTTTGAATACCACCCTGCTTTATATCGCGTAGTAACCGGAAAATCACCCTTGGAAGTTTGCATTCCGCTCGAGGAGATATTTGCCGGTAAAAAGGTTGAGGTTGTTGAAGACAAAATCAGTAAGATCCAGTTAGAAGATAAGGTGGTTATCGGCCAGTCCGGTTCAAAATACAAATTTAACTTTTTGGTTCTGGCCTTAGGTTCAGAAACAGCTTACCTGGCAATTCCGGGCCTGATGGAACATTCTTTCGGATTTAAATCAATAAGTGAAGCCATTCGTCTTAAAAATCATCTTCACGCTGTATTTGCCAAATGCAAGACGGCATCAAAAGAAGAAAAAGTCTGCCTTGTGCACATTATCATTGTGGGAGCAGGAACATCCGGCACAGAGCTTGCCGGCGAATTGGCACTTTATACCAAGACTCTGGCCAAAAACCACGATATTGACCCAACTTTAGTCACTATTGATTTGATAGAGGCCGCACCGCAAATATTGCCTTCACTGCCTTCCGATATTGCCAAAAATATTGAGAAGCGTTTGAGGTTTTTGGGGATTAATATCTTTGTTAATCGAACTTTACTAAAAGAAGAAATCAGGGAAGTTTACCTAAAAGACATGAAGATGAAGACAAAGACTGTTATTTGGACTGCGGGAGTTGCGCCAAACGCGCTTTTGGGGCGCACCAGAAAGTTTCGCACCAATCAAAAGGGTCAGGTTATAGTTGATGAATACTTACAAGCCGCCGGACACACAGGGGTGTTTGTGATTGGTGACGGTGCAGCAGGCAAATACTCGGGAATGGCGCAAACTGCCATAGCCGACGGGAAAATAGCGGCTGCCAATATTGGCCGATTGATAAATGGCTTGCCGCTTATTAAAAATCAGCCGCAAAAACCCATCGCTGCCATTCCAGTTGGCAAGAGTTGGGCTGCTGTTATCATCGGGAAAGTCAGGATATACGGAACTTTGGGGTGGGTTTTAAGAAGATTAGCCGATTTGCGCTTTTTTGCCTCAGTTCTTCCCTTAAAAAAGGCTTTGTTGGCATTTGGGAGCGGCAAGACGCTTTGTGAGAGTTGTCCAATTTGTTTGCCAGAGTCTTCCATGGAACAATAAATGGGTTGATCTAGTATAATGTTTAACAGGATATGACGATTACCCGACTTCAAAGAATATCGTTATTTGTTGCGCGCATTTTACTTGGCTGGTTAATGTTTTATGCAGGGTGGTCCAAGGTTATCACCTATTTCACCGATGCGCGCGATTTTTCAGCTGCCGGCTTTTTAAAAGGTTTAGAGGGACCGTTTGCCAGCATCTTTTTGTCTCTTTCCGGGAATGTTGTGGTGGACTGGTTAAATGCATATGGGCTTTTGCTTGTCGGTTTGGCCATTGTTTTGGGAATTTTTGTGCGGTTTGCCTCATTTTGGGGAGTTGTGCTGATGCTTTTATATTATTTGGCGGGGTTTCCGCCGGAGCGCGCCTTTATCGTTGATGAACATGTTATTTATTCGTCGGTTTTTGTCTTTATGGCTTTCTGTGGCGCGGGTCGAATTTGGGGGCTTGATGCTTTTATTGAGAAGACGCAGTTTGTAAAAAAAAATCCGGCAATTGCCAAATTTCTCGGTTAAAAACCTACTTGGTTTCTCAAAATCCATACCTTATTGAGGGCTTTTAGCGCTCGAAAGTTTATAATTCAGTTGATCGCCCTGGTTTACCTGTTGAGAAATGAATCACCAAGTAAACGATAATCAGGAGGAGTCCATGAAAAAGCCAATAGACATACATCTGACCAAAGAGGGTCTTTTTAGTTTTGAGAAAGAATATCAAGCTATTCTTGACAGGCGGCCAGAAGTTCTGGCAAGACTTGTCGCAGCGCGCGAACAGGGTGATCTTTCGGAAAACGCCGGTTATCATGCTGCAAAAGACGAGCTTTCAGCGATGGACAGGCGACTTGGCGAACTAAAATTGATTTTTAGGTTCGCAGAAGTTATAGAGCCAAACCAAGACGGAATTGTCGGTTTGGGATCTTGCGTTACCGTAGAAAATGAGTCAGTTGTTTCAAAGTTCACTATTGTAGGAGCTCTTGAGGCGGATCCTGCGAAGAATAAACTATCCGACGTTTCGCCAATCGGAAGTTCTCTTATTGGTAAGAAAATCGGCCAAACCGTGGAGATTGACGTACCACAAGGCAAGGTGAGATACAGGATCATCAGCATAAAATAACCTGGATTTTATGTCAAAGGAAGAAAGATATCTTCAAAATAAGAGTCCGGAAATAATCGTAGAAAAGTCTTTAGGGGTGGCCTCAAAAATACTTGTTATTTTTCCGGCACTGGCGGGCCGAAATTACCAGCTTTATTTTTGCGGACAGTTTATATCACTAATCGGAACTTGGCTGCAAATAGTCGCGCAAAGTTGGTTGGTACTTGTGCTTACCAATTCGGCTTTCCTGATTGGTTTAGTAGCGGCAATAGCCGCGCTTCCGACCTTACTGTTTTCACTTTTTGGCGGTGCGCTTGTAGACAGACTTTCCAAGAGGAAAATACTTTTGTTTACCCAGAGCGCGTCAATGATACTTGCCTTTATCTTGGGTTTTTTGACTGTTTTTAAATTGATCAACGTTTCAGAAATCATTTTTTTGGCATTTCTTTCCGGAACAGTAATGGCGATCGATGCCCCTGCCAGGCAGGCTTTCGTCATTAAGATGGTAGGTAAAAAAGATTTAGCTTCAGCTATTGCGCTCAATTCAGGGATTTTTAACAGCGCAAGAATAATCGGTCCGAGCCTGGCCGGATTTTTAATAGCATCCGTAGGAACCGGTGGAGCATTTATTGTAAACGGTATCAGTTATATCGCGGTTTTAATTGCCCTGTTTTTTATTCGCGTACGGGAAGTTCCCGCAAAAGACCAGCAGCATCCGATTGAAGCTATCAGGCGAGGAGTTTTGTATGCTTATAAGCACCCGATAATCCGAAATTTACTACTTTTTACCGGTATTGTTTCCGTCTTCGGCTGGTCGTACGGAGTGATACTGCCTTATGTTGTTCAAAACACTTTTCATATCGGTGCCGCGGGCTTGGGGTATTTCTACGCAGCTTCCGGTTTGGGGGCACTGGTTTCGACTTTTCTGGTATCTGCCTATTCTAAAAAAATAAACAATCTGGTCTTTATCCTTGGCGGGAATAGCATTTTTGCCTTGTCGATGGTTGTTTTTACCATCACCGATAATTTTGTTTTTGCCTTACCGTTTCTTTTTCTTGCCGGCCTGGGGCTTTTGTCACAATTTTCGACGATAAATACTACGATTCAGCATTTGGTGGAAGACAAATATCGAGGGCGGGTGATGAGTCTATATACGATTATGTTTTTTGGGATGGCACCTCTTGGTAATTTTCAAATCGGATTCTTCTCCGAACACTTTGGTCCAGCTTTCGCAATTCGCTTAGGAGCCGCGATTACTTTCTTTTTTGGTGTATTTATACTGCTTTACCGCGGCCGCATTAAAAAAGCTTTTGTCATATATCAGGATAAAAATCATCAATGGTGATGGCTTTAGAGTAAATTTTCGGATAAAATTGAATTATGGGCAGATTACTTTCTGTCTTTTTTTCGATTTTGGTAATTTCCGGCGGATTTTTCTTTTTTAGAAATTACGAAACACCTCTTCTTTCCCCCATTCCGAAAATTTTTGGAATATCCGGTTCTTACGTCGTCAATAATTGGTTTCCCAGAAATTCTTTAAGTGTAAGAAAAGCTTCTAATTTCTCACTTTTTGCAAGATCAGCCTTATTGGTTGATCCTGATTCAGGAGAGGTTATTTATCAGAAAGATGCTAAGGCTCGCCTGCCTGTGGCTTCTGTTGTCAAGATAATGACGGCACTGGTGGCCCTTGAGCGCGGCCAGCTTTCAGATGTTTACACGGTTTCTGAAAAAGCATCCAAAGTCGGCGAGAACAGTATGAGTTTAACAGCTGGGGAGAAGTTAACTTTGGAGGAGCTTTTATACGGCCTGATGCTTGTTTCGGGAAACGATGCCGCGGTAACGATTGCGGAAGGAGTGGCGCAAAGTGAGGAGAAATTTGTTGAGTTGATGAATGAGCAAGCAAAACGCTTGGGAATTGGCGATACTAAATTTGTAAATGCTTCCGGGCTTGACGATGACAATAAGCCTCAGTATTCTACGGCTTACGACATGGCAGTGATTACCCGTTTTCTTTGGGAAAATTATCCTGTGATTCGAATGATTACTTCGACTTATCACAAATACATTGAAGCCAATAGTACCCATAAAGCCTTTGATCTTTACAACGACACGAATCTTTTGACTACATATCCTGGAGTGCGCGGAATCAAACCGGGTTTTACTTGGGAAGCTGGCTTATGTCTAGTGACGTATGCAGAAAATAATGGGAAAAGGTTGTTGGCGGTGATTTTGGGCAGTGATGACAGAAGAGGTGAGATGAAGGAACTTTTAGACTATGGATTTGGTTATTATGGGATTAAGGTAAACCATCCGGCGTTGGATTTGTAAGGTGGGGGCACAGGGACTCGAATGGAACACCCTATGTGACTATCTTATGAGAATAAACGATACTTTTGAAGAAATAGGCCTTCAACTTGCAACGCATTGATCTTCCTAGCGCTTATAGCCGAAAATTGAAGCAAAGTCTTTTGGTATATATTTTAGAGCTAAACTTTTTTTTTGATAATTACTTCGAAGCTTACGTATTTTGTTAGCGTGTCTACTTTTTTGTCTATTCCGAAATTAAGCTTAATTGGTTCTGGTAATTCTTTAACTCCATTGAACAGGACTTTTGGATCATCGATTTGTTCAGGCTCTAGTTGAAATTCGTTAACTGCCACATTGAAACCAATAAACCTTGCGACTTGCCAAAAATAACCACCGTTTTCAACATGACTCTTCAGAGAACCCTCTGTCATAGCCATTAACCAAGATTGATAAGGGTCATATACGTAAATTGGATCCGCAATTGGATTACCTTTTGAGTCTGTTTCTAGTTTATCTCCTACAAATAATTGCCGATCCTGTTTTGAAGCAACACCACTGTCTTCCCAAATCGAGAACCCAACATTAACCTTATGAGTACTCTCATCGAGTTGCTCAGCCTCAACAGACACTAGACTTGATATTTCATCGCTATTGATACCACCCAAGACGATAAATTGTGCTTCCTCGTCTAACGGTAAGTGTATTTGAACAGCATGTCTACTCCTGTCTTTATTATGCGGTCCTAAATCAGACTCATTTGTCATGACGGTGATTATATAAAGAACGAGAGGTCCGTGTCAAGCTATAGGCCTAATGTGGGGGCACAGGGACTCGAACCCTGAACCGACTGCTTAAGAGGCAGTTGCTCTACCGATTGAGCTATACCCCCTCGTCGAAATATACTTCGCTTTTATCACTTTGACTTGAAGTCAAAGTTCAGAAACGCTTCGTTATTTCTCCTCTTCAATCCGCCAGCTGGCGGATTGACATTATCCCAAAATTCGAAGAATTTTGGAGAGTAAGAACAGACTTAAAGTTGAACGAAGTTGCATGCAATCTTCGCGAAACATAAAAGTCTAATTCTGACGAGCGCCCCTGAGAGGATTCGAACCTCTAACTTGAGTTCCGAAGACTCATGTGTTATCCGTTATACCACAGGGGCTCTTTTTCAAAATTCTAGCGCATCTTGAGGTTAGGTCAGGTGATATTTTAGCACAAATTGATGTGATCTTGAGGATTCAATCTCCGAGGGGTTTGGGGCCTTCATCGTCTCCCTGGCGGCCAACTTTTGCTAATTCTTCATCAATATCTGCGGGTTCTGCCGGCATGTCGCCAGAAATATCTTCCTCGCCGACAACTGACGGGGGTTTTACCTGCTGATGTTTTAAATCGTCATTGGTCTCAGTGTAGGCTGCGTCGTCTTGATCGTCAGGATTTTGTGGACTGGTTTGATCGTTTTGCATCTTTATAATATTGTACTTAAAATTTTTAATTGAAACAAGGCTATAAATAAGCTAAAATTAAAAGAATTCTGGTCCGGTGGTGAAACTGGTATACACGCAAGACTTAAAATCTTGTGGCAGCAATGCCGTGTGGGTTCGAGTCCCACCCGGACCACAAAGTCTGATTTTCTCTCCTTACTTTTCTTTTGCTTGTGGGATGCGAACAAAGAATATTGCGCCATCACCTTCTGGCCGCGGACTTTGGAATGACACATACCATCCAAAGTGGTCACAGATCATTTTAACAATAAAAAGCCCAAGTCCCGTCCCGTATTTTTTGTACTCGGTTGCATTTGATGCCCTAAAGAATTTCCGAAAAATTTTTGGCTGGTCTTTTGCCGGGATAAAAAGACCATTATTCCCCACCGAGAAAAGGTACTCCCCGTTCTCGCGCTTCAGGGTAATGGTTACCCTTCCGCCATCCTTGGCTGAGTATTCGGCGGCATTGGCAATAAGATTAAGAAATACTTGAGAGGCAATGTGTTTGCTTGTCACAAGCGGAAAATAACCCATTTTTTCAATCGAGAACGCAACCTCAGGATGGGCCTTTTTAAGGTACTCAAGTATCGAATCAAGCTCTAGGCCAAGATCTATCTCTTCTTCTGTTGTGCTGCTTTCTTTGGTTCTCGAAAGAACAAGAATATCGCTAATCAGGTCAAGCAGCAATCTATTGTGTTTGTATGTGTCCTCCAGAGCGTTTTGCTGAGAAGAGTTTAGTCCACCGGTTCGCAACAGCTGTTCCAATGTCCAGGCAATTACCGTGAGCGGACCCCTCAGCTGGTGCGCAACAAGAGAACTAAATTCCTCACCCAATTCTTCTTTAGGCTTGACGACTTCGGGTTCTATGCCTACAAAGAACCTGGCCTCGCCTTTCTCGTCCGTGATAATCACATGTTCAGCTAATGTGTCAAAAATGCGTTTGAGGAGTGTTAATTCTTCCTCCCTGCCCCGTAATTTTTCTTGAGAAATGGGTGTGCGTAGCGCCATATAATAAATTATGCTATCTTAGGAGTTTCTGATAAAATAAGCTCGCCGGGGAGTAGCTTGGTTGCCCCTGGCCCTTTCGGGCAGAAGGCCTAGGAACTAGAGCTGCCCGCCAAAAATTTCGGAGAGTAGCGCAGTTGGTAGCGCGCACCGTTTGGGACGGTGAGGTCCCGGGTTCGAATCCCGGCTCTCCGACAACCTATAGTTTTGATATTTCCTGCACAAGTAGTATAATTTCACTATGTCTGAGCGTTCTCCACAACCAAGTGGCCAGGAGAAAAAAAGTCTTTACGATAAAGATATAGCACGCTTTTTTAGAAGGCACTGGTTGATAAGAAGCGTAACTAATTTAGGTGTTAGGGGGCTGTTTTGTGCATATCTACTTGCAACTGATAGAGGTAGGGATTTTATAAGAGAATACGGATTGAGAGAAGCAATGGTTACTGCCCAACAAAACGCTGGATTTCTCGAAGACTCTATACTATCTAGCGGTTTATACTTCCCAAATGACGAAGGCACCTCACTCTCTTTCAAGCAAGCTGTTGCTGGAAGGTGGGTAGCTTATGATTTTAATAGACCAGTGGAGTTTGGTAAAAAGTATCGAGGTGAGAAATACCAAATGCGAGACGGAAGACTCATGGCTGCATTTCTTGATGAGGTGGAGGGTAAATCTGAAAACGACTTTACGCCCACTAACCTTTTTAATATGCTTGATATAAATCACTTATTCCAGGTTGATTTTCCTAGCATGGAATCTTTGTTAGATAAAGGTTTCGTAAGAAAATCAACTTATAGATATACTTATGAACGGGTAGGACTTTTAGATAAGTATAGACAGTTTCTTACTCTTGCTGGTGTAATTGATGACGAAGTTTATACAATTACACCAAAAGGTAACGGCTTAGTAGGTCTCGCAAGAGATTTTGGGCCTAAAAGTAAAGAACCAAAAACAGAGAAAGTATTAAAGCCAGCTTTAAGTTATTAACTGCATTTCTTCAAACTTGCTAGTTCTTTCATATAGAAAATCAAGGTCGCTTTCACTTACAACGTTCTGCGATATAATTGTTCGAAGTTCGTCCAATATTATCGACTTTTCGATTCGTGATTCGTTTCACTTATCACTCACTCAAAGTCTTCGACCCGATTTTAGTAAAATAACTTTACAGTGAAATACAGAATCGAAAAGCCTTGAGCTTGTCGAAAGGCACTAATAATGTTTACCGTTTACATTCTCAGAGGTCCTAAGAATCATTTATATATTGGCTGTACCTCTGATTTTGGTAAAAGGCTTATTCGCCACAAAAACGGAGATGGAGCTGAATTCACTTTTAGAAACAAGGCTTTTGTCCTTGCTTATCAAGAAGAATACTCAACACTAAAAGAAACTCGAAATAGAGAAACGCAAATCAAAAAGTGGCGAAGAGAAAAGAAAGAAAATTTAATTAAATTTGGAAAAGCTATTCTCAAATGAAGTTCGTCAAATATATTTATTTTATTTGATATGAATCCTTCTTGGATACTCAAATGATACTTCGTTTACTTTTCTGAACAAGCCTACTGTTCCAAATATTGCTGTTTGTTGCGGGTGAGAAGCTGGGAAAGGATTCGCCGTAAAACCTGCGAAGTCTTGATAAACAGTGGGTTCTTTCCCCCTTCCGTCATCAATTACAAATTCTACCTCTGCAATTAAAACTTGAACTTTAGCTCCGCCAAATCCTGTAATTGTATTTTTGATTGCCTTTTTAAAATTAAGTCCCAGTTCTTTGCCTATTTCATGGTCAATAACTGTTAGCTCTGCCCTCGAATCGACAAGACCTAATGGCCACACAGTCTTAATGGTGCCTGGTTTACGAATTCCGATATTTATCCAAGGAAGATATCTTTGTCTAGCTTGATGCTTTGGCCAATCAGTAACGAGAGTATAGGGGAAGTCCATCAGCCAACATAAGTATTATTCAAGTTCGGAACTTTTAAAACGCTAGGGTTTTCTTCGCCTTTGGCTTTAGCTTTAACGAGTACTTCATGTAGAGTCTTACCATTGGCTATTTCTTTTGTATTATCTCGGCTTAGTGCTAACCAACCAGCTTTGTGTTTTTTAAGAATTTTGCGAATATCGACAGGTGTCATAAACAATCACCTCTTCTACGATAAACCATTATAGAGCATCCAGTCAAAATTTCTGTATCTTCTTTGTAAGAAAATTCAAGTCTCGATTCTTATTTGTAATTTGCGTCCGAATTGTTCGAAGGTCCCTTCGATTTGCTCAGGACAAGCGTCTAAGATTGCCGACTTATTGTTTAGATTGTTAAGATAGTTTAAAATCCGCTGTGGCATACTCTAGTAATTAAAGTCTAATTTCCTTAAAATGTATGTATGTCTATCATGAGTATAATCGGTTTTGATGCTGCAGCCTTAGGCACGATTGCCTTTCTCCCTCAGGTGGTAAAAGTACTAATGTCGAAAGAAACTAAAGACATTTCTTTGCCAACCTTCTTAATAGTTGCTGCAACTAATTTCTTGTGGACAATATATGGAATCCTTAGGAAAGATGTACCCTTAACGATAGCTAACAGTGTGATTTTTGTTTCAGTTTTAGTAATTCTCTGGGCAAAAATTAAGTACAAATAAGCTACAAGGATTTAATCATCTCAAGTGTTAACTCTTTTAGGGAATTAAACACTAAATCAGCTTCCTTGAATACATCATCACCTTTAACGAATTGGCTTGGAATGGCAATAACCTTCGTGCCTGCATTTTTACCAGACAGGACCCCACTTGGAGCATCCTCAAAGACTACGCACTCGTTCGGCTCTACTTTTAGCTTTTTGGCAGCCAGCAAGAATGGTTCAGGGTCTGGTTTACCTTTTGTTATTTGCTCGCCAGTAATTACTAAGTCGAAATAATTATTTATGCTCGTTAATTCAAAAACCAAGTCAACATAGTCTTTTTTTGACGACGTTACTAAAGCAGTTTTGAAGTTTTTACGAACCATTTCAAGAAACTCTTTTGCCCCATCAAGTAATTGGAGTCTTTTTCTAACTATGTCAAAGAAAATCACATTTCTTTCTCTTAAAATATCTTCACCTGATTTATTTATAGAAGTTACAGTTTTAATCCACTCCGCAAATTTCTGACCAGTCCCTTGCCTATGCAAATCTTCTGTAAATTCGAAATTGAATTGTTTGAAGTAAATCTTATTTGCCTCTAGGTAAAGTTCTTCTGAATTAACAAGGAAGCCGTCTAGGTCTATAAGTGAGGCTTTAATCATTTCAAACTATTTTAGCAGAAGAGAATTTAGTTATTTAGGGCCGGGAGTCGGGGCCGTAATCATCTGCGTCAGGAGCTCCCCAACGGTGGAGTGGATTGAATGAAAAAGGTTCGATCTGACTTGATCCTGGCCCATTGAGGTTCCCCCGCATTTGTTCTTCAATGAGAATCCCCGCAATTTCTTGATCGTCGGTGATCGACTTGATGATCGAGGCATACTGGTCAAGAGGATCAGGTAATCCCCGGGGTATTTTTGCGCCAAGAGAAAGATCGATTTCTGATTGGGTGAGTTTTGCTAATATTTGCGGGTCCTCTGGCGGGACATAGGTTATTGGGCTAGATGAGAAGTCTGGATCTGAACCCGAAACCTGAGTGAATTCATTTTCCACGGCCATTTGCGCTGATCCAAATTTAACGCGTAACTTAGCCTGATTTTTGATATGCTCTTCGGCACTTTTCCCTTTCCCTTTTGCTTTACTAGGACTTCTTCCATCTCGTAGAGCTTCAAGGCGTCTTTCTGTTTTTCTTCGTGCTTTTTGAGCTATGATCATTTCTTCAGTCGTGACGGTATGGTGAGTCTGAATTACTGGGTTGTTGTCTTCTTCTTCCCCTTTTTCTAATTCAGCCATGTGGGCTTCCTCAGCGCTTGGGAGAATAAAGGCACCGTCAAGACCTTGGGTTGATTGTGGAAGTAATCCTTGTCTTTCTTGGTACATGGTGTTTTCCAAATAAAAAACCGCCCTTGCAGTCTGTGAAAATAATAGTTGAAGCACACTTGTTTTGTCAACCCCGCAATTTTTTGTAGAATTAGATTAGATATGGCGAGAGTTTTAAAGTTTATCCAAGTTAATATTTATAAAGGTAGATATTTTCAAGAGCTTTTAGAATTTTTGGAGGCAGAGAGGCCTGATGTTATTTCGGCACAAGAAGTTACGACAGGAGCCGTTAATTTTTATGAAGATAAAGACGCTGATCTTTTCGAATTATTAAAGAAGGCGTTGCAGATGGAGGGTGTTTTCCACTCGGACGTTGAAATTAAAGACGAGCCGAACGCTGCTTTTGGAAATGCGGTTTTTGCAAAGAGGCCAATTATAAAATCGAGCGTTGTTAAGCTTAAAACCTTTAGGCCTGTAACGCTTTCGGAATTTAATAACAATACCGGAAATATATGGGCGCGGCTTCCAAGACACATGCTGGATGCGGTTGTTGACCTTGGTGATTTTAAACTCCATGTTATTTCCGTTCATGCCAGAAGAATTGTCCCGCCAGCTGACGATAGCGAGAATTTAAGGCAAGCTAGGCTTATGGCGGCTTACATTGAATCTTTGGGAAGGGCCCTTTTTATTCTCGGTGGTGATTTTAATATGCCGCCGGCAAGCGAAGTTATCAAAACCGTTTGTGGAGCAGCCAATAATCTAATGGAATCATCCGCTATCAAACAAACGCTTAACCCTAAAGTTCATGAGTTGGGAGATAATGGTTATTTGGTTGATTATATTTTTACTTCGAGGTATTTCCGCCTCAAATCGTTACAAGTTCCGCAAGTGATGGTCTCCGATCATTTGCCGGTTGTCGTCCAGTTAGAATTTCGGCCTTAATTCTGATAAAATGTATAGTAATTTGCGGGTGTAATTCAGCGGCTAGAATGTCAGCTTTCCCCGCCTGCTAAAGCCTGCGAGTGTAGTTCAATGGTAGAACACCAGTTTTCCAAACTGGATACGAGGGTTCGATTCCCTTCACTCGCTCAGGAGCCCCAGTAGCTCAACGGATAGAGCGTTCGCGTTCTAAGCGAGTGGTTGGGGGTTCGAATCCCTCCTGGGGCGCTGCGTCAGAACTAGGCTTTTGGATTTCGCAAAGTCAGCCAGCTGCTTTGCTCAATCTTTAGCTTGTTCTTTCATTCCAAAATTGTTCGAATTTTGGGTTAATAAGCGAATATACAGAAAACAAAACGGGTGAGCAAAGTTCAGTTCCGACGAGGAGGTCGTAGCTCAATCGGTAGAGCAGCAGCTTGTGGAGCTGCGGGTTGGGGGTTCAAGTCCCCTCGGCCTCCCATAATAACTATAGTGGGAGTTTTTGGATTAAGGGTTTGATGTTTTTGTAGGAAACTTTATATTTGTAGGGGTGATACAGAAAAGCCGCGGGGGCATCTTCGACTAAATATTTCTGGAAGTCAAAATAAAGTTCTTTTCGTTTTTCTTCGTCTTTTTCACTTCTGGCATCTTCCAGAAGTTTATCTATTTTGACATCTTTGTAGCCGGTGATATTTGTCTTGGTCTGTGTAGAGTGCCAAAGTGCGTATTGATCGGGATCCGGCGACAGTTTATTGATAGCCAAAAGTGCCTGGAAATTTTTAGGCATTGTTTTTTCTGTCGTGATCTGCGTTTCTACTCCGATTGCCTCCCAATCTTTCTTAATCATCCGGGCTATCGATTCTAAATTGGGACTTGTACTAAGAGCGATCGGCTTATCAACTTTTGCCTTTGAAAGGAGTTCTTTGGCTTTTCCCGGGTTGTAATCATATTTTTTGACGGTTCCATTGTAAGCCCAGTTGTCAGGTGAAATCGGTCCCAAGCTTAAAGTACCATCAAATTCTGATTTGTTAATTGCGTAGATGAGAGCCTGGCGAAATTCCTTAGATGAAAGTTGCGAGTCTTGGGTGTTGAAAAAAACCGTTATGATATTCGCGTCGTCAGTGATTTTTTCGATTTCGAGATTTGGCCAATTTTCCAACTCTTGAGCGAATGAAACGCTGGTGTTTTTAATTTCGCCAATTTTAAGGGCATTTACGGCTTGAGTTTCTGTAGGGTAGAACTTTATTTCTACTCTCGGTAAATTTTTATCTCTTGGCATCATGCTGATTTTTCTAACGATTTCCCCGATTTTATCGATTGCAACGAGACGATACTGGCCCGTGCCATAGAAGCTTTTAGACTTAAAAACCGGTTTGTCCAGAATTATCGGAAAAGATGAAATTGGATTGGGAAGCTTAAATTCGATTGTCTTATCATTCAAGGCAGCTATTTTGACGTCTGAGATGGCGATTGAAATATCCTTGGCAACGACAACTGTTCCATCGTGCCACTTTAGATTATCTTTCAAAAAGACAATATATGTTTTTCCGTCGTCTGTGGATTGCCAATGAGAAGCGAGTGACGGGATAGGTTTACCATTTTTATCAAAAGCAATTAAAGGTTGGGTAGCAAGCGAAAGAATTTCTGCAGGAATGTTCTCCAGGGTATAAGTCCCAACAACACCAATAGTTACCACATTATTTTTGGAGATTAAGCTCCAAATTTTGTTGGCACTGATTAGTATCAAAAATATTGCAGCAGTGATTGCTATAAACCGGAGGCGGTATCTTGCGATATAGGCTAATGTTAAATTCCACCAAAACTTGATCCGCCTTACTTGAATTCTAAATAGGCGCATATTCTTTTAAAGAGTTACACCAGCGACGGAAAATATTAAGAATAATAAAGCAAGAAAGATTGTCAAAAAGAAGAAAAGCTTTTCGATACCCCTTTTTGAGCGGTAGAAGGTTCCTTGTCCACCAAAGACAGAGGAAAGGCCCGCGCCTTTGGCCTGAAGAAGAATGACGACTATCAAAGTTATGGAAACCGCAATTTGTGCCAATAATAGAATGTTTTTCATTTAATTAATTAAATCTTCTATGGCATGGGCAATCTTTAAACTATCATGATAAAGCGGATTTTGAGTGTCGATAAAATCGCCTTTAACTATGATATTTGTTTTGTATTCCCCTAAATTTTCTTTGTCCGAGATGACGTATTTATAGTTGAGTTTTGATGGAATTTTAACATTTTGATTACAGTTAACAAGTATTTTATCAAAAAATAAACCGGGGAGGTGTTTTTTAATTGTTTTTAAGTAATCTGAGAGTTTAAAACCGGCAGTTTCAAAGGGTTTATTGGCAATATTGACGATAAAAATCTTTAAGGCTTGCGATTTTTTTAACGACGTTTTTATCTGAGGTACCACTAAAACAGGAAGCACTGTAGAAAAAAGATCGCCGGGACCGATAATAATAACGTCGGATTGGTTTATTGCTTTGATTGTCGGCTGGTAAGCTCGAATGTTCGGAGGGTCCAGGTGAACCTCAGTTAAGGTTTTACTGTTTGCATATCTGCCTAAATCAATGTTTTCCTCGCCGTAGACCTTTTTACCATTTTTGGTTTTGGCCCAAATATTGACATCTCCCACGGTTGCCGGCAGAACTCTTCCTTTGGATGAAACAATTCTTGAGAATTCTTCAAGTGCCCTGTTGTAATCTCCGCTATAAATGTCGGTTAGAGCAACAAAGATTAAATTTCCAAGCTTCTGCCCGCCAATGTCCGTATCTTTTCCGTAACGATGGCCGGCGAACCTGTAGAGGAATAAACTCTTGAGAATTGACTCTTCGTCGGAAAGAGCTGCCAGGCAAGTTACTAAATCCCCTGGCGGTGGTACGGCAAAGGCTCTTCTTATTCTGCCGGCGGAGCCTCCGTCATCTGCCATGGAAACGATGGCCGTCAGATTGTAAGCTGCACGCCTCAAACCTTTTAAGATTTGTGCGGTGCCGACGCCTCCTCCGAGACAAACGACATTTTTGGTTTTTAAGGGAAGTTCCAGATAGTGTCTGAGAAATGTGTTAAGCATTGATGGATATAGTAGCAATTTCAAACGTCAAATTTCAAATTTCCAATTTCAAAAATTTACTACTCGAAGATTATATGCAGGATTTTCTGGATAATGGTGATTATGACGGCAACGACAATGATAGTTTCAAGCCGATTGAGGGTTGCTTCTGGAATGATAAAGCCACTAATTTTTGCTCCCGGAAAATCATAAGGTGCGATCATGAATCCCGGCAGGAATTTAAGAAAAACAAAAATCGCTGACGCGTTGAGAGCAAGTGAAAGTAAGCCGAAAGTGAGGAAATTAAACGGGAGGAGGATTAGGGAAAATATCGGCCGGACTACAAGCGAAGTAGCCAAAAGACCGGCTATCACAATAAAAATATTTTTCTGATCAATTCCCAGGCTTATCGTTGGGACAAGGATAAAAGCAGAGTAAAAGGCGATTGAGGTGATGATTAATGATTTTAAATAGTGACGCATTCTATTAGTATCTAGTATTTAGTCAGGTTTTTGCAAGCAGGTTTTTTGATCGTAACAATCGATGATAAGAAATGGCAAATCGATGAGCTTCATCACGAATATTTTGGGCAAGTTGACGGGCTGGACTTTCTTTGGGCAGGGCTAAAGGTAAAATTTTTGCGGAGGTATAGATTTCTTCAAATCTTTTGGCGAGCGAGACAACCGGTGCGGTGATTTTGTAAATTTCCAGAACCCCGCATGCCACATTCAGGTGTCCCCTTCCACCATCGACAATTATCAAATCAGGCTTTGGCCAGTTATTTTTGAATCTTCGAGAAAGAACTTCTTTTATCATTTCGTAGTCATTAGGAGTGTCGGTGAATTTTATTCTAAAACGTCTGTATTGGCTTTTATCAGCTTGCCCATTGATAAAAACAGCCAAGGCTCCCGTTGCGAATTTGCCAGAAATACTAGAAATGTCATAGCATTCGATCCTGCCCGGAATTTTTTCAAGTTTTAGTTTTTCAGTTAAATCTTTGAGTTTGGCGAGTCTCAAATCGTCAACCAGTGTTGGTTTTTCAAGAAATTCTTGCGGTGCGTGATAGGTTGTTGTCAGGTATTCTAACTGTTTTATTTGTTTTTTGGTAATATTTGCTCTTTCAAATTGTTGGGCTTTGGCCGCTTTGGTCATTTCTACTGTTAGCTGCCGGAGGAGAATTTTACTTCTGCCGGACAGAAGTTTCTTAATTCTATTTGTCGTTGCCAGATATATTTTTTGTTTCGATTGGGAACTGTAAGGATATGGGCACAAACCAAGATGGACGTATAGGCAGGGTTTTTTAGGATTTCTATGGTGACAGTAAGGGAAAATTTTTCTGGCGAGCGTTAAGATCTCTCTGGCTATTTTAGCGGAAGGAAACGGGCCTTTCAAAAAGACGTCTTTTTTGGGCGCTTCTTTTCTAACAAGGAAAATTAGGGGTATTCTGCCCGCTGTAATTTTTATGTAAACGGGGCTTTTATCATCTTTGGCAATACTATTGAAAAAAGGTTGATGAATTCTAATTAGTTCAGCTTCCAGTAAAAGAGCCTCAAATTCAGAGAAGACTTTGATGTATTTTACCTCGGCTATTTTCGATACCAGGAGACTTGTCTTTGGTCCGAGATTCTTATTGGTAAAGTATGCGCCAACCCTTTTTTTAATCGAAACGGATTTTCCTACATAAATAAGTTTACCTCTAGAATCGTAGAACTGATAAATTCCCGGCACATCGGGTAAGCTTGTGAATTTTTGCACTATTTTTGGTGGAATTTTAAGTTCCGTTTATTAATCTTGTAGTAAAGGGCAAAACCGATAACAATAAGTATCAGAGCAATAATAAGGGCCGTTTCAAACGCAGGCAAAAGGACTAGTTTATAGATCGGTAAAATCTTTATAGGATGGCTAATCTCAACCCCCCCATAGCTTAAAACCAGCGTATCTTGAGAGTCTGAAAACAGCTTTCCTCCTCCGAGCGAGAATTCGAAACTCTTTTGAGAATATGGCGGCAAGATTTTTATTTGTTCTTTTGCTTTTGTGATGATTTTAAGTTTGGTTGAAGTAAGAATAATCTCCTCACCTATAATTGAGGTTGAACCGATGTTTTTAATGTTAGCAGTTACTTTGACCGGGACTCCTGATAAGATTTTTTCCGGAATATCAAGCGAGAGCTGCGGTGTAGAAGTAATGATTGGTAACTCTTGTGCAAAGGAAACGAAAACATTTCTTTCTTGCAAATTATCTTGCCGTTTATATGATCCCGGAGGAAGAGGGCTGGTTGAGGATGAGCCTCGTTGAACGAACGTGATATGATTGAAGTCCAGTTTATTGAAGTAATCTAAACCTCCTGAGGTAGAACCCCAAGTAGGATCCACCTGTATCCATCCTAAGTTATCGTCCCAGTACTCAGGCCAGGCATGTAAGATGTCCCCGCCCGCAAACGTTAAGGAAAGGGGCTTTAAACGTTCGTTTTGAGTAAATGCATAGCCTTCAACTTCCCTCGCCGGGATGCCGGCTGCACGGGCCAGCGCGACAAAGAGATCCGTAAATTCCATGCAAACAGCGTCGTTTGGCGTAAGAAGGGCGGATGCTGCTCCTTTTCTTTCAATTTTAGGCTGTTTTAACCTCTCCTGGTTATAGCTAAGGGAGTTTGCAACAAAATTATAGATAGCCTGTGGAGTTTTAAGCTCATTTGCTTTATCCTTGACAAGTGCAATATCAGTCTCCCAATACTTTTGGGGCCCGGTGTAGCGTTCTTTCTCTTCAGATGTTAGCTCTTTTTCGATTTTTCTGAAGGGTTTGCTAAAAACTTCGACATTCCCCTTGGCTGTGACATTTAATTGTTGGCGCGGTAGAAGTTTATATTTGGCCAAGAAGTTACCGTCTGTGTCGACTGTAACATCGAGGGGGGCAGGTTCTATCTTTTGCAATACAATTCTTTGATATGTGTTGTCCGGCGGCAGAGTAATATAATCGTACTGGTTTGTCAGGTTGTTGTTTTCAAGAAAATATTTGAGTTCAAATGAAAATACCTGATTTTTACCAAAAGACATTGCAATTCCCGATTGAAATAATTGTTCTTTGGTGAATGTAAATTCTTGTTGCGATCCAAGTACTGTTTGTCCTTCGGGTTTGGGTATGGTAAAGGCTACTTCACCGAAAATAACCGGGACAGAAACTTTTGCCGTGTAACTTGCGATATCGGCGCTTTTGGCAAGACGCGGAATAGAGATTTCCCATATTTGGCCGGACCTGGTAACAATTTCCGGTGAAGAATAAGAAAGGGAGAAAGGAAGTGTCTTGTCGATTCCAATCACGCGCTGGTTAAATTTAACTGAAATAATAGTAGTGTTGCCTTCGAATTTAACATCTGTCGAAAGTTGCCCTGTCGTATCTTTCGCTTGAACATTTTCAACTTTAACTGACCCTATTTTGAGTTCGAATTTGTCTGCGTAGTAATTTGCAGTTTTGTTTTTAAGGGTAATGTTTTGGGAAATATTAGTTGTACCGTTTAAGCCGACGGCGTAAGTAACTTGATAATCAGTTTGAAACTCACCCTGGGCAAAAGCGTCGAGAGTGGTGAGTGGAAGATAATAAGTGATTGCTAAAAATAAAATTGGGAAAAAAATTCGGGCCGCAAAACGCATTAAATCCAGTGTCATGTATCGGGTATCAGGTGTCAAGTATTGGGTCCGTGTGTAAAACTTGAGGCTTTGCCGCAAGCACTTTTCCTAAAAATTGTCCGGTGTAGGAAGATTTGGTCTTGCTGACCTGATAAGGCGTGCCACAAGCGACAATTCTTCCTCCTTCGTCCCCTCCCTCAGGACCAAGATCGATTATCCAGTCCGTGTTTTTAATTACGTCTATATTGTGCTCGATTACGATAACCGTATTTGCAGAAACCACCAATCTTTTGAGAATTGCCAAAAGTCTTTCAATGTCAGCGAAATGGAGTCCGGTCGTTGGTTCATCAAGTATGTACAGAGTTTTGCCGGTGGCTCGCTTGGACAGTTCCGTTGCCAACTTTACGCGTTGAGCTTCTCCCCCAGAAAGAGTCGGGGCGGACTGACCTAGACGAATGTAACCTAATCCAATATCATAAATGGTTTCAAGTTTTTGCTTAATTTGAGGTATGTTTTCAAAAAAAGTAAGTGCCTCCTCGACCGTCATTGCCAAAACTTGGGCGATGTTTTTGCCCTTATAGTTAACCGATAGCACCTCCTCGTCATAACGTTTACCCTGGCAAACTTCACAGTCAATGTAAACATCCGGTAAAAATTGCATCTCGATTTTTACCTGCCCTTCGCCTTCACAAGCTTCACATCTGCCACCCCTGACGTTAAATGAAAATCGTCCTGGCTTGTAACCGCGAATTCTGGCTTCGGTTGTTTTGGAAAATAGTTCACGAATCGGCGTAAAAACTCCGGTGTAGGTCGCAGGATTGCTCCTTGGCGTTCGACCAATTGGTGATTGATCTATCAAGATAACCTTATCCAGATGTTCAAACCCTGAAAGATAATCAAAGTCTCCTGGTTTGGTACGGGAGCGATAGAATCTTTCTGCAAGGGCATTATATAAAATGTCATGAATAAGGGTCGATTTGCCTGAACCAGAAACCCCAGTTATACAAATAAATTTACCTAATGGAAATTCAACGGTGATATTCTTAAGATTATGCTCGCGAGCACCGACGATAGTCAATTTATTGTCAGTTAACTGTTCGGGCTTAACGTAATTTCCGAGAACTGAGAATTGAGAACTGAGAACCTCGACCCTTTTCTTGCCTGATAAATATTTCCCGGTTAATGATTGTGTATTTGCCATTATTTGCTTCGGATTTCCTTGAGCAATTATTTGCCCTCCGTGTTCTCCCGCACCGGGTCCAAAGTCAAGAATTTCATCGCTTGAGATCATCATATCGCGGTCATGTTCAACAACAATTACCGTGTTTTTTAAGTCTCTTAAGCGTTTTAGTGTTGTAATTAGTCGGTGGTTATCCCGCTGGTGTAGGCCAATAGACGGTTCATCCAATACATAGAGTACTCCGGAAAGACCTGATCCGATTTGTGATGCGAGTCTAATTCTTTGGGCTTCGCCTCCGGCAAGTGTGGCGGCTGGCCGTTCAACTGTTAAATATTCAAGCCCGACATCGACTAAAAACTGGACACGGGCTTTAAGTTCTCTAAGAATTATTTTGGCAATTACTTTTTCGCGTTCTGATAGGATTGTGTTTTCCGGATCAGCTACAAGCGTTAACCAGCTTGCCAGATCGCTAATCGACATTCGGGTAATGTCGGCTATCGATTTACCGTCTGTCGTTATTGAAAGAGCCTCTGTTTTAAGTCGAGTACCATGGCAAGTGGTGCAAGTATCAATCCACATAAATTTTTCAATTTCCGCCCTGACATAATCAGATTCGGTTTGACTGTATTTTCTCTCCAAATTAGGGATGAGACCTTCAAAATCAGTGTCCCAGGAGACAATACGGCCAAACCTATTGGGACCTTTGACTGTGTAGTACTGGTCCCGGGAACCATAAAGAAGAATGTTTTTGGCCTCATTTGGGAGTTTACCAAGCGCTACGTCCATAGGGATGTGATTTGTGAAACAAACGGTTTCTAATACTCGCCATTGCCAGGTGTCTGAGGCGACAATTCTAGCCCAAGGTAAAATTCCTCCTTCAGCAATTGATAGATTTGGATTGAGAATAAGTTCCGGGTCGACTTTCCTGACTGACCCCAAACCGTTGCAGGTCGGACATGCACCATGAGGAGAATTAAACGAGAAAGTTCTTGGTTCGATTTCCGGTAGTGAGATGTTGTCGAAAGGACAGGCAAACTTTTGGGAAAAAAGATGATCTTGTAATTTTTGTGGAAATTGGGGTATTTCAAAGGCTTTATCTTGCACTTGGGCCGCGATAATTGTGCCATCTGAAAGTTTTAAACCTTGTTCGACAGACTGGATAAGTCTAGTCTTGTCAGCGGGCAAAGTTAATCGGTCTATAACTACCTCGATGGTATGTTTATTGGTTTTAATAAGAACAAATTCTTCATCAAGCGATTTTATTCGGTTATCGATTCTGGCGACCCGGTAACCTTTTTTAGTAAGATCAATAAAAAGCTCCCTAAATTCCCCCTTGCGATCGCGAACAACTGGAGCCAAAAGTAGAATCCTGGTAGCTGGTTTCTGGTTGCTAGTTTGTAGTTTCTGGATTTCTTCAGCAATTTGCTGCGGTGAACTGCGGGCAATTTCCCGACTACAGTACGGGCAGTGAGGATGCCCGATTCTGGCAAAAAGCAGCCTTAAATAGTCGTATATTTCAGTGACCGTACCGACCGTGCTTCTGGGGTTATGAGAAGCTGATTTTTGGTCGATGGAAATTGCCGGTGAAAGACCTTCAATCGAGTCGACATCCGGTTTATCCATAATTCCCAGAAATTGGCGAGCATAAGCAGAAAGTGATTCAACGTACCTTCTTTGGCCCTCAGCATAGATCGTGTCAAAAGCGAGTGATGATTTGCCTGACCCGGAGATTCCCGTAAAAACAACTAGTTTGTTCTTCGGGATCGTGACGTTTATGTTCTTGAGATTATGAACCCTCGCGCCTTTGATTATGATTTTATCCATGAATTTAAAATTTTAACACGAAAATCAATACTCGGGCAAGCGTTAAGAAGTGATCGCAGGCGATTTTAGAAGTAGAATTTGATCACGCAAAATTGCAGCTTTTTCGAAATCCAGGATTCTTGCGGCGTCTTTCATTTCGCGAGTTAAAACAAGGATCAATTTTTGTTTATCCTCAGGCAGGAGCGAACCTTTTTTGGCACGGGCGAGAGATGACTCTATTACTGAATCTTTAAATATCTGTTTTTTCTCCTCATAAATTTTCTCTCTGTCAACCAGTTTTTCTCTAATTGGCTTTTCGATAGTTTGAGGACTAATTTTGTGCTTCTTATTGTAATCGAGTTGAACTTGACGTCGCCTTTCTACTTCCTCAATTGCCCTCTGCATTGATCCGGTAACAATATCTGCATAAAGAATAACTCGACCTTCCTGATGACGGGCGGCTCGGCCCATCGTCTGAATTAGGGAAGTTTCCGATCGAAGGAAACCTTCTTTATCCGCGTCTAAAATCGCCACAAGAGATACTTCAGGTAGATCCAAGCCCTCTCTGAGTAAATTTATACCAACAAGAACATCATAATTACCCAATCTTAAATCGTCTAAAATGTCGCCCCGGTCTAAAGTTTGTACCTCGGAATGCAAATAGGTTACCTTGATTTTTTTCTCCTCTAAATAAATTGCCAATTCCTCGGCCATTCTTTTAGTTAAGGTTGTTACCAAAACCCTTTGTTTCCTTGCCACTCGAGCTTGTATTTCAGAAATTAAATCATCTATTTGGCCTTTTGTAGTTTTAATGACAATCAAGGGATCCAAAAGTCCGGTCGGTCTGACCAGTTGCTCTACGATCTGGTTTGAAATAGAAAGTTCATAGACGGCGGGTGTAGCCGAAGTATAAATCACCTGATTTACCTTTCTGGCAAACTCCTCAAACTTCAGCGGACGGTTATCAAATGCCGAAGGTAGCCTAAAACCGAAATCCACGAGCATTTCTTTCCTGGCTCTATCACCGTTATACATCCCACGGACTTGAGGGATAGTCATGTGCGATTCGTCAATCACCATAAGATAATCTTTCGGGAAATGGCCAAGCAGGGAAAAGGGCGGTTCACCCGGGTTCCTGCCGTCAAAATGCCTGGAATAATTTTCTATACCTTTGCAGTAGCCGAGAGTTCTTATCATCTCAAGATCATAATTGGTTCTGGTCTCAAGGCGGTGGGCTTCCAACTCCTTGCCAAGTTTCCTAAAAAAGTTGAGCCTTTTCCTTAACTCTTCACCAATAGTTTTTATTGCTTTTTCCGTTGTTTCTTCCGAGGATACATAGTGTTTTGCCGGATAAAGTGCAACTTCGTCCGGATTTTGCAAAGTTTCACCGCTGGTTTTATGAATTACTTCAAGCTTAATTAGTTTTTTGCCAGAAAACGTTAGCCTGAGCCCGTTATTTTCGTAAGCCGGAAGAATCTCGATGTTTTCCCCGCGTACTCTGTAGGTTCCTCTTTTGAAATCAGTATCGTTTCTTTCGTAAAGTAACTTAGAAAAAGCAACCAAAAGATCATGACGGCCAAAGCTTTGACCGATCTTTAAAATCAACCGGGATTGCTGATACTCGGTAGGAGATCCTATGTTGTAAATGGCGGAAACCGAAGCGACGACAATCACATCCCCCCGTGTCGCAAGAGCGGTTGTTGCAGCCAGTCTAAGCCTGTCTATTTCCTCGTTAATTTCTGTTTCTTTTTCGATATAAGTGTCGGTTGAGGGTAAATATGCTTCCGGCTGGTAGTAATCGTAGTACGAGACAAAATAACAAACCGCGTTTTTCGGAAAAAATTCTCTAAATTCTTGATAAAGTTGGGCGGCCAGAGTCTTATTGTGGGAAATCACCAAAGTCGGCTTTTGGACCTTTTCAATTACATTAGCAATCGTAAAAGTTTTACCGGAACCGGTGACTCCAAGCAGTGTTTGGTGGCGGAAACCTTTCTTGAGGCCTTCGGTGAGTTTGTCAATCGCCTGCGGTTGATCCCCTGTTGGTTTGTATGTTGAAGTCAGTTTAAATTTCATGGCAAACTTCAATTATAGCCGAAATTTGACGATTCTTGTATAATCAACAACCAACGATGGTTGAAAGAAACGGAACTGAGATTTCCCCTAAAGAACATGAAGTTAGACCAGGGCGCAGAGTAGTTGTAACAGGCATAGGCGCTGTTTCTCCTTATGGTATGAATGTTGATGAGATGTGGCAAAATGTTCTGGCCGGCATTTCGCGAGCAAGAGTGATTGTTGATGAACGCTTTCGAAGTAGGATTGCTATTCCTATGGCCGATTATGACCAAGCTAAACTCTTTACGCAAGCGGAAAGAAAAATTAGACAAAGATCATCTAGGGCGAGCCAATATAGTTTCCTGGCTGCCAAAGAGGCTTTAGCAGACGGTGGGCATACAGTAAATAACATCTTGGATGAAGGAATCGCCAAGAGTAGATTCGGTGTTTTTGTCGGAACCGGAATCGGTGGAATGGAATACTACCGTCAGGCGGGAAAAATACTTGAAGAAACAGGTCCAAAAGAAATACCGCCCTCGACAATTTTACAGGTCGAACCGGAAAGAGTTTCTTCGATAATCAACTTGTTTTGGCATTTAAAAGGCTGGTCGGGTTCACTCGTCACTGCCTGTTCGACTGGCATAGACAACATGGCTGTTTCGGCACTATTAATAAGACTTGGCATTAACGACTACATGGTCTGCGGAGGGACTGAGGGGGAAATTACAGACATTGTGATGGCAGGATTTGGTAACATGGAAGCAATGGCGGATGGAAGATATCTTAATGAACCTTGGAGGGCTAGTCGCCCTTTTAATTCGGATAGTACGGGTTTTGTGCCTTCGGAGGGTGCTAGTATTATGATACTTGAAGCCGAAGAAGTTGCTCTCAAGAGGAATGCTAAAGTTTACGCTGAGCTTGTGGGGGTCAACTGCAATAACGACGGTAATCACGAGACAGTCCCAGGGGCACACGAGGAAGCTGAAGCCATAAGCAATGCCCTTGAAGATGCCAATGTAAAACCGGAAGAAGTTGATTTATATGTTGCGCATGCAACATCGACTGGTCTAAGTGAGAAGACAGAAATGGAGGCTGTAAGAATTGTATTTGGCGATCACGTTAGAAACCTGGCAATTTGTGCACCGAAATCAATAATGGGTCATCAATTAGGTGCTGCTGGTGCAACCACAGCCCTCTTTGCGGTAAAGGCGATTTATGAAGGAGTAATACCTCCTACGATTAATATTGATAATGTCCGGCCTGAGTTTGCAGATTTAGATATTGTGAAAAAGCCTAGAAAAAAAGACGTGAGAGTGGCTGTTGCATTTTCAGCAGGTTTTGGAGGGTATAACGGCGTATTAGTTTTTAAGAAGTACATACCCTAACACCTTTCCCAAATCACCTCTTGACAACTTCGGGTTTTGTTTGGTAATATTTAACTATGGCAACTGTAGTCTATAAAAGACAACGACAGATTTTAGATTTTCTTAACGAATATATTGATAAGTACGGACATGCTCCGACTTTAGTCGAAATCGCCAAGGAACTTGGTGTTAGGTCTTTGGCCACGGTTCACGAACACCTGCAAGTCCTGGAGAGAAAAGGGTTGATCAAGAAAACTTCGGGGATTGTTCGGGGAATTGAGCTTATTGACAAAAAAATCGGAGAAATTGTAAAAGGTATCGAACTTCCGCTCTTGGGTTTTATAGCAGCTGGTTCTCCTATCGAGCCATATACAGATCCTAACGCTACTTTTGCCGTTTCACCTGAGATGGTACCTCCTCATAAAAAATCTTATGTATTGCAGGTTAAAGGTGATTCAATGATTGAGGATGGAATTTTAGAAGGAGATTTTGTAGTAGTTGAAGAAACCAATGAAGCTCGTGATGGCGATATCGTGGTGGCCATGGTGAATAACGGTGTTGTTACTTTGAAAAGATATTTTAAAGAGTCGGATCGAGTAAGATTGGAGCCCGCTAATTCCGCGCTGCAGCCAATTTACGCTAAAAATGTAACAATCCAGGGCAGGTGTGTCGGAGTAATCAGAAAGTATAATTAAGCGAGAGGGTTTCTGTCATAAACTAATAATAAACCCCGCAGCAGCAAGAGTCATTACAACGAGAGTTAATACGCCTAAGATATTAGATACCAGCCCATTTTTGAGATTCCCCATTAATTTTTTATCATTGGCTAAAAGCAGGATAAACATGATGAGTATCGGAGAGATTAAACCGTAAATAACGGCCGTATAAAACAGAGCTTTGAAGGGATTGACGTTTGCAAAATTCATAAGAAGACCAGTAATTGTTGACAGAATAATTATGGCGTAAAAAGATTTAGCTTGTCTAAAGGATTTATTCAAACCCTCGTTCCATCCGAAAATTTCGGAAACTGCATAGGCGGCAGCTCCTGCTAAAACCGGGATAGCCAACAGTCCAGTACCTATTATGCCTAGCGTGAATAAAAGATAAGAGGCACGTCCTGCGATCGGCTCGAGTGCTTTTGCGGCCTGGTCGGCAGTCGTTATCTCATGAATTCCGGACGCAAAAAGAGTTGAGGCAGTTGTAGCAATTATTGCGTACATGACAATATTGGAGAATAACATCCCAAGGTTAACGTCATCCCGCATCTGCTTTAATTCGTGCTTTGTCACGATAATCTTTTTGTGTTTTTCCTTAGCCTCCTCTTTCATTTCCTCGACCTCTTCGGATGTCTGCCAAAAAAATAGATAGGGGGAAATAGTCGTACCAAGAATTGCAACAAGAATAGTAATTAAGTCCTTATTAAAACGTATATCGGGCAAAAATGTATGTTGAATTATGGCAAACCAATCCTGCTTGGTAACAACGACCGATGCAATGTAGGCAAAAAGGGTAAATGTCAGCCATTTAAGGTTGCTGGCTATAAATTTGTAAGGGAAATAAACCATCAAGGCAATTATTAGAATTGTCATAAGTAAGGCAACCAATTGTGGATAAACTGGGATTAAGAGTCTGGTTGCAGCTGCCATACCGGCTAAATCCGCGCCGATGTTGATGGTATTGGCCACAATTATTAAAAAAGCCAAGAAATAAAGAAGAGTCTTTGATTTGAAGCGCGTTCTGATGTTTCCGGCAAGCCCTTTTCCGGTGATAAGGCCTATTCTCGCACACATTTCTTGAATTGCCGCCATTAATGGGAATGTGAATAGTGATGTCCAGAGGAGACTGTAGCCTTGAGATGCTCCTGCCATAGAATAAGTTGCAATTCCCGAAGGATCATCGTCTGAGGCGCCCGTAATAATTCCAGGGCCGAATTTCGAAAAAATTTTTTTAAGCTTTTTAATCACTATTTTTTGTTTTCAGTAAATTATTATTCCGGAATTTACGGTAAATATACACTAATATTAGGATTATAATAATTGCTACAATTGCAATGTCAAACTTGCGGAAGTACGGTCTTATAACAACCCAGTTTTCGCCAAGTTTTACGCCGATTGCCGCTAGAAAATATGACCAGATTAGGCATCCAAAAAAGGTCAGTAATGAAAACTTTACCAGTGACAATTTAGCAACACCAGCGGGGAGCGAGATAACAGTTCTTACAGCTGGTAAGAGTCTTGAAATTGCAACGAAGAGTTGGCCATTTCGGGAAAATAGCTTCAGCGCGTGATCATACTCGTTTTCTGTAAGAAGAACAAATTGGCCGTATTTTTTGACAAGTCTTCTGATAACTTTATCATGTGCCCAGTAACCTAAGGCGTAAGCAGCCCAAGAGCCTACCAGATTACCGAGTGCACCCGCAAGCACAACTCCCATAAGGCTAAATCTTCCCTCGGAAACTAAAAATCCGGAGAAAGGCATGATTACTTCCGAAGGAATCGGAATCAGGGCAGATTCCAGAGCCATCAAAAGAAAAATTCCCGGATAGCCAAATTGGGAAATGATACCCATTACCCAAAAAACAATAACTTCTAAAAAGGACTGCTCCATTTAAGTTGACAATTGACCCTTCGACATACTCAGGGTCATACTGAGTTTATCGAATGTATGACAATTAACAATTGACCAGTTATGGGTACTTTGTATATTGTATCTACTCCAATTGGTAATTTAAAAGATATCACTTTGCGAGCCATCGAAACTTTAAAGGAAGTTGATTATATTCTATGCGAAGATACCAGAATTACCGGTAAATTGTTGAGCGCTTACAAAATTAACCAGGAAATGGTGGTTTTTAATGACTTTAATGAAAATCGTAAAACTCCAGAAATTATTGGGGATCTTTTAAAAGGGAAGAAAATTGCTCTTGTTTCTGATGCTGGCACACCCCTGATTTCCGATCCTGGATATAAGCTTGTTCGATCCGCAATCGAAAACAACATTAAGGTAGAATCTATTTCTGGTCAAACAGCCGTCATATCGGCTCTTACGGTTTCCGGTCAGCCGCCGGATAAATTCTTATTTTTCGGTTATCTACCTAAAAAAGAAGGCAGACGCCGCAAGTTACTGGCAGATATCAGTTCAATAGTTCAAACTATTAAACTAACCGTGGTTTTCTTTGAATCGCCTTACAGGTTGATTGACACATTAAAAGATATCCAATCCGTATTTGGGAATATCGACATTGTTGTCTTGCGAGAACTAACTAAAATTCACGAGGAAGTGCGCCATGAAAAAGTAACCGACTCAATTGAACATTTTTTAAACGTTAAGCCAAAAGGTGAGTTTACTATTCTATTCTAATCTCTAATCTAACAAATTTCGACCGGTCATTTGAGAAGGTTTGGAGATTTTTAAAATACCAAGAATTGTAGGAGCGATGTCTGCCAAAATGCCTCTTGGTAATTGTGTGTTGACCCCGCGAAGTTCTTTGAAGACTAAAATACAGGGGGCGGGGTTTGCATTGTGTTCGGTGTCGATCCGGGCAGTTTTTGGATTGATCATTTCTTCGGCATTACCATGATCAGCAGTGATAATTACACCCCCTCCTGCGGAAAGCGCAGCTTTGGCAATTATTCCTAAATGAATGTCAATTGCCTGAATGCCTTGTATTGTCGCATTAAGGTTTCCTGTGTGACCGACCATATCGGCGTTAGCAAGATTAACGACGATAAAATCATAAACGCGATTGTTAATCCGGCCAATTAAATGTTTGGTGATTTCGGGGGTGGACATTTCCGGAGCCTGGTCGTAGGAAGCTACTTTTTTGGAATTTACAAGAATGCGGTCTTCACCGTTAAATGGCAGCTCCTGGCCTCCATTGAAAAAATAGGTTACGTGGGCATATTTTTCTGTTTCGGCGATATGCAGTTGGCGATCATTAATTTCAGAAAATACCCTGGCGACTGGCATGACCACTCCCCTATGAGGAAAGGCAACGGCAGAAACCGGAAGTCCTTTTTCATACTCTGTCATTGTCACAAAAAAAAGATTTGCCAACTTTGGGCCTCTGCTAAATGTTTTTACACCTTCACCGGAGGAGGTTTGCAGACTTTTAAAATTTTCCAGAACGAAAGCTTGAGTTAGTTGTCTTGCACGATCTGGCCGATAATTGAAAAAGATGACGGAGTCTCCCGAGGCGATTGGGCCAACAGGATTGCCATTGTTGTCAACAAAGACTATTGGTTCTATAAATTCATCAGTTTTGCCTTCACTATATGATTTTTCAATGGAGACTACGGGATCTGTTTGCAGATTTGGGCTTTTTCCAAGAAGCGTGGTATAGGCTTTTTCTGTCCGATCCCAGCGGTTGTCTCTGTCCATGGCAAAGTAGCGACCCGATAAAGTGGCAATTTCCCCCAAATTTTCCTCTCTTAACCTTTTGAGAATTTCCTGTAAATAAATTTTGGCGGAGGTCGGCGGACTATCTCTGCCATCAGTAAACAAATGAATCTTGATTTTTGAAGGATTAATAGATTCTTGCTGTAAAAGTTTCAAAAGCGCGTACAGATGTTTGATTTCGCTGTGAACGACTCCCGGGCTGACAAGACCCATTAAATGGATCCTGGAATCATTGGTTTCTCGATGCTTACATGCTTTTAAAAAAGCTTCGTTTTCAAAAAATGAACCATTTGTGATGGCAAGATTAATCCGAAGTAAATCCTGGAAAACTATTCTTCCGGCTCCTAAGTTGAGGTGGCCGACTTCGCTGTTGCCGGCTTCTGCCGCCGGTAGACCAACAGACTGCCCGGAGGTTAAAAGAATGGTGTGAGGGTAAGAAAACCAAAGACTGTTAAAATTAACGGGCTGTGCAAGGCTAATGGCATTACCGGGATTATGAGGAGCGATACCCCAACCGTCTAAAATACATAATATCAACGGTTTGGGTTTGGATATAATTTTAAGCATTTTCTCTATTTTGACTTTCCGTTTAAGAAAGTTCATGTTCGATTTCCAAAAGACGGTTATATTTGGCGACTCTTTCACCCCTGGCCGGCGCTCCTAATTTGGTGTAATCAGCACCAACACCGACAGCAAAATCAGCAATGAAATCGTCATTAGTTTCGCCGGATCTGTGGGAAACAATAATTTTGAAGCTAGCGGCTTTTGCCGCCTTGACTACTTTAAGCGTTTCTGAAATAGTACCAGCCTGATTTGGTTTAATGACAACCGCTGTTGCTGCTTTTTGAGAAACCGCTTTATTTAATCTTTCAATATTAGTTGCGATTAAGTCATCGCCGACGATTAGAGTTTCCTTGCCGAGTTTTTCAGTGAGGTGTTGCCAATCTTCCCAGTCGTCCTGATCAAAAGGATCTTCTAGGGAGAGCAGGTGATACTGTTCATTAAGAGAAATATAGAAATCCGAAAAGTCGACAGCCGAAAGCGGGACAGGCTTATCACTTATTTTATATGAACTTCCCTGTTTGATATTTGAGGCGGCGATATCTAAGCTAAAAAAGGCATCAAGCCCGATTTTATATCCGGCTTTTGTGACTGCTTCTTCAAGAATTTTCATGGCATCCAGATTGGAGTAAAGCGTGGGAGCGTATCCTCCTTCATCTCCGACGAGGGTTAGGGCATTATGGATTTTAAGCGTTTCTTTGAGCGAATAGTAAACTTCCACGCCCAATTTCAGATTCTTTGAATAAGAACCTGCTTTCGGCGGAACAATCATAAATTCTTGAAAATTCAAATTACCGTCACCGTGTTTACCCCCGTTTAAAATATTGAACATGGGAGTTGGAATTATAAACTCATGAAAATTGCTGCCAAGAAGTTTGGCTATATATTGATAGGGAGGCATCTTTAATGACTGAGACTGGGCTTTGGTGATAGCCCCTGAAAGTGATAAGATAATATTTGCGCCGATTTTTGATTTGTCATCAGTTCCATCTAATTCAATCATCGTCTGGTCAATTTTTTCCTGGTCGCCGGCTTCTTGACCTAAAAGCTTTGGTGATAAAATCGTGTGAATGTTTTTCAACCCGTTTAATACTCCCAGTCCCTCAAAACGTTTGGGGTCCATATCTCTTATTTCTTTTGCCTCATGTTTACCAACAGATGAGCCGGAAGGAGAAGAAAAGACACCGACTGCTCCATCTGACAGTTGGACAATGGTCTCGACTGTCGGATAGCCTCTGCTGTCCAAAATCTCCCGACCAATAATTTTTTTAATCGTTGCCATGGTTTTGGTTTCTGGTGACCAGTTCGTGCTCAGCCTGATAAATTATTTCTCGCGTTGAATCGATAGCGTCCGGGTTGACCGAAATTGAGGTTATACCCCATGAAACCAGTTTTTCAGTTAATTCAGGATAAATCGACGGTGCTTGACCACATATAGAACAGGTAATTCCCGCCGCATTCGCGGTTTTGACAATCTTTTTAAAAGCCCAGAGAACAGCTTCATCGAGCTCAGTAAATTCGCTAGCAACCTCTTCATTGTCACGATCTGTTCCAAGAATAAGCATTGTTAGATCATTTGATCCAATGGAGATGCCGTCGATCCCTACTTTTATAAACTGGTTAAGTAAAATTGCATTTGAGGGAATTTCAACCATCATCCAGAACTTAAAATAGTCATCCTTAAAAAGTCCAGCTTCCTCTACAAGTTTTCTAACTGCCGCAAGCTCTGAAACGTTTCTGACATACGGAATCATTAAGTGTAAATTGGAGTGCTTCTCTCGCACAGATTTTATGGCTTCCAGTTCCATTTTAAAAATATCAGGGTCTTTGATGTAACGAAAAGCGCCTCTGTAACCTAGCATAGGATTTGCTTCTTTGGGTTCGAATTTGTCGCCGCCTTTTAAGCCTTTATACTCATTCGATTTTAAATCGCTAGCCCTGTAAATAACAGGTCTCCTGCCAAAAGCATGAACAATGGTAGAAAGCCCTTGGCTTAGTTTTTCGATGAACTTATTTTTTTGACCATCTTCCAGAAACTTTTTGGGGTGGACACCTATTTGAGCAAGCATGAATTCGGCGCGCAGAAGTCCAACTCCGTCGACGTCTTTGGCGGCAATTTGAGGAGCAAGATAGGGTTCTGCCAGATTAACATAGAGTTTAGTAGCAGTCTTGTGAGGCTTGAGGTTTTTATTTTTTGAAAATGCCAAGTCCTTTTTATCGATTGCCGGTTTGCCCTTAAAAACAAGTCCCTTGGCACCGTCAACGGTAATTATCATTCCGTCCTTCAATTTTTTGGTAGCTTCACCTGTTCCGACAACACAAGCAATGCCCAGCTCTCTTGAGACAATTGCGGCGTGAGAAGTTCGACCGCCGCGATCAGTAACGATGGCCACGGCCTTTTTCATCGCCGGAACGAAATCCGGATTGGTCATTTCTGTAACCAGAACATCTCCTTTTTGAACTTTGTAAAGTTCCTTTTTTGATTTTATAAGCGAAACTCTGCCTGTTGCTATGACTGGTGATGCCGGGGCACCGCGAAGTAATAATTGGTTGCTTGTAGGTGGCAGCTGGCTTCTTGAGTTTTGAGTTTTGAGTTTTGAGTTTTGAGTTAGCGTCGTCACTGGCCTTGTTTGGACTATATATAGCTTTCCGCCTTTATATGCCCACTCAATATCTTGAGGAAAGTAATAATGTTTTTCGATTTTTTGGCCAATTCTGGCAAGTTCAATAAGCTTGTCGTCTGAAAGTTTTTGAACTCTTTGAAAGGGTTTTGATACTGCAAGAATCTTGTTGGCACCCTTTGTTTTTACAAGCTGTTTTTCTTGCGAGACGATATTTTTTATAGTTATTTTGAAGCTTCTTTTGTCTATTTCATAATGATCGGGAGTAACTGAACCTGCAACAATTAACTCACCTAAACCGAATATGGCCTCGATTGTTATTTTGTCTTTATTATTGGTCACCGGATCTAGCGTGAACATAACTCCGGAGACTTCCGGCTGGACCATTTTTTGGACAGGAACCGCAATTCCAACTCGAAAATGGTCAAAATTTTCTTGAACTCTGTAAAAAATGGCCCTTGCTTCAAAAAGAGAAGCCCAAGATGCTAAAATTGCTTCTTTCACCTCACGTGCGCCGCGAACGTTAAGGAAGGTAGACTGCTGGCCGGCGAATGAAGCCTGGGGAAGATCTTCGGCAGTTGCTGAAGAACGCACGGCAACAAAAACAGAACGCTGCGGGGCGGAAAGTTTTTCGTAAAATTTGTCAATTTTTTTTTGCAGCAAAGTTTGGAGTTTAATCTTTTTAATTTCCTGCTGGCAGGCTTTTGCCTTGGTTTCCAGAAGAAGAGGATTTTCCACATCCAAACCATAAAGTATGCTGCGAATTCTATCAAGAGTCCCTGAGCTTGAAACCGAGCTAAAATATGCCTGGGAAGTTACAATAAAACCGTTAGGAACGGGGAGTTTAAGATTATATAGCTCGCCTAGATTGGCACCTTTGCCGCCAACTGATTTCGTATCATCTTTACCTACTTCAGAAAACCAAACAACATCTTCCATATGAGAGAGATCAATCTAATTGTAGCAAAATTTGAAGAGTGAAGTTAGACTCTGGGAGAAAGGTATTTAAGAAGCAAGACAGTGATTAGGGTGTTTTCTTTTAAGTCACTGGCCCCGGATTTTGTCATATTATCAATTTTAAGTATTCCGTCGTAAAGAGCAAATAGCGTTTCCAGATTTAGCAGCATTGCTTGTCTTTTAATTTTTGTCCATTGCCAATCTAGAACATTAAGCCCGGCGATTTTTCCTGCAGTTTCCATCTTGACTTTAAGTCTGGCTAAGATTAGAAAAAGCATTCTGTTCTCAAATTGAAAGATAAGATTGGTATTTTTCTCCGGCAGCCTTGAAAGTAACTCAAGCGTTTTTTCTAAGTTCGGCGAGATGGAATCTAAAAACCAAAATATTTGGGGTTGAGGTTTAAATGTTTCAATCCTGAGAGATAAATGACCGCAGTCTTTTTTTATTTTGGCAATTTCGGCTGGGGCAAGTTGATTTTGTTCCCAAAAAATGACAATTTTGTTTTTTGGAATTTCTGCAAGAACATGACCTTTTATTTTTTTATCATGTAAATAATTTTCACAAATGACAATTTTTTGAGAGTTAATAAGGTCTTTCGAAAAAACCGCCAAATAAAAATCTTCGAGCTGTTCTTTTTCGGTTAATTTTAATTTCGGCAGATTTTGGAAAGTATCAAGTATTTGTGACAAACGATTATATGAGCTTTCTGTATCTTTTCCGTGAAGTACGTAGATCATTAAACTTTGAGGTGGTTAAGGCCTTATTTTGTTACCTCCGACCCGGTTTTTACCTCTTTTTCAACTTTAAGACCGAACTCATCACCTTTTTTGGCAATTTCAATGTTGGCGTGTTCTATTTGCATTGATGTAATTTCTTGGCTAAACTCGCTACCGTCCTTGCCGATTAACTTGACTGTATCGCCAATCTTTAAATCACCGCCGGTCAGTTTAACGACTGCGACGGCGATTTTGTCATAATAATGATTAACTTTGCCGATCTTTTTGTCTGCCATTTTTAATTCACCCCCTCTTCAAGTAATTTATCTATTTTACTTTGAGCACTTTTAAGTTTTTCTTGGCATTTTTTGTGTAGTGCAACTCCCTCGGTTAAAAGATCGACCGCTTCTTCCAGATCAAGATTTTGGCCCTCAAGTTTCTCGACAATTCCCTCAAGACGAGCCAGGGCTTTTGCAAAATTAATATCCTTTGTCATTCTACTTCTTTTTCAAAAACTTTGGATCTTGCAGCACCTTTAGCAAATTTTACTCTAATTTTTGAACCAATATCAATGGACTCGGCACTTTTTATTACATAGCCACGCTCATCGCTGGCAATACTGTAACCTCGCTCTAAAGTGTTTTGAGGGGATAGAATTGTCAACTTTTCGGAGATTACTTTGAGACCATGATTGCGTTTTGCAAAAAGCAGTCGCCAGGAATTCGCAAGTGACACAAGACTAACCTCAAGTCTTTTTCGGTTGCCCTCAAGAAATCTTTCTTGACTCATGGCAAGTGTGGTTCCTAGAAATTGTAAATGAGGTGGAATCTGCTTGAGTCTTTCTCTATTTGTAGCCAATTGATGGAAAATAAGATCAATGGTTTGAAAATTTGCTTCAAGAGTCCGCTTGCCTTGAGCTTTTGCTCTAAAAATAAGCTGGTTGAGTCTTTCCTCCAAATGGACAAAACCGCCAGTTATGATTTTGGCTACATCGGTTGGGGTGGAAGCAGCAATATCGGCAACAAGTTGGGCAATAGTTACATCCTTTTCATGACCGACACCAACGATAATGCAAGTTTTAGCCGCAAAAATAGCATCGGCCAGTTTTTCCTCATTGAAAGAGGCAAGGTCTTCGAGCGAGCCGCCACCCCGTGCGAGAACGATGACATCAAAATTCATTTTATCGGCGCGTTTTAGAGCTTTAATAATTTGTGGCGCCGAATTTTCGCCCTGGACCGGAACATCAAAAAGAGTCACGCTTAGGTTACCGTACCTGCCGATGCTGTGTTTTTTGAAATCCTGCCAAGCATCAGAAATTTTAGAGGTGATGACAGCGACATTAGTGGGGTATGATGGTAAGGATTTTTTGCGGGAAATATCAAAGTAGCCTTGAGCTTGAAGTTTTTTCTTAAGTGCCTCAAGTTTAGCAAGCAGCAGACCTTCGCCGAACTCTTCAATTTTGTGAAGATACATTTGGTAACGGCCATCTTTTTCCCAGAGAGTCAGGTTACCAAGCGCTAAGATTTTTTGGCCATCTTTAAGATCAAGACTTGTTGATAGGTAAATTTCCGGTTCTAAAATACAAGGCAGCTTGTAGCCGGTTTGCGGATCTTTAAGATCAAAATAGACGTAGCGATAATGAGAGTTTAAACCTTTGAACGAAGATATTTCTCCTTCTACCCAAAAAGACATATTTTCCAGGGTTTGGCGTGCCAAACTATTGACTTCGGAAACACTATAGACGGATTTTCCCTCTATTTGTCTCATGATGGGATGATTCTTAGATAACTTCCCGGGCTGATATTTTTTTAAAAGTATAGCATCTTAGCCTCATTTTGGGGGGTTGACAATGATTTTTTCCCGTTGTATATTTTCGGTGCTTATCGCAAGATAGGCAATTTGAAAGGGCTTCTCGCAAGAGAGGCCTTTTCTTTTGTATTGTAGTTACTCGATTCTTTCTACAATAATTCTTTGGCTAAAGCCTCCGGTTGATTGATGCTTTCTTTTATTGTTATGAAACAAGCTTGATTGATCTATTTTATCCCAGTTGACAAGGAAGTCAACCTATTATATAGTGCTTTTTGCTTGCCGCAAGGTGAGCATTGAAGGGGCTTAGGAGGCAACTCTTAAGCCTTTTCTTATTTTGTCTTTAGATTTTGTCTTTAGAAATATTTAAGGTTGTTTGTCATATCTTCCAATACTCCTTCAGAAAGACTAGTATTTTCATTTTTGTCAAGCTGTTGATAAGAAAGAATCAACGGATTTTTTGGGTCCAGAACTAAAAAACTAAGCTTGTCAAAACCCTGTTGTATATTGCCTGCCCCGGTTGAGATTGCTTTTATTTTTTTGACTGATTTTCCATTGATATCGATATTTTGGACGGAAATAATATTTTGAAAGTCGTTGGGATTTTCAAAGAATTTGACGGTACTTGGCCACTCCTCAATTTTGACTACTTCTATTTTTATTGGCACAAAAGTTTTGTCAGTTTGCTCGGGAACTACAAAGGAATATGGGGCAAAAAATGTACATTTTTGATTATCCGTATTGTAAGTCGTAAACCAATCTGCGGGGTATGCTAGTTCGAAACCGTAAAAAGTGTTTGAGCAAAGTTTTACAGAAGAGGAGATGATAGATCCTGTTTGTGAATCTGCGTATGGCTGTGGAATCTCTACTTGTTTGTTTTTTTCGTTTTGATTTTCTGATTCTCTGACTTTAAAAAATTCTCCAATTGTTGCGTGTCTACCCAATTGATAAAAAGTCAATGCCCAGATCGTTAAAAAAACGAAAATTGCAATAAATTTTGAATTTCTCTTAAAATCAGCAAGCGTCAAAACTCTGTCCTTCATTTATTAGCATAAGAACAAAACTTGCTTGATGTCAACCAAGCTTGAAAGGGGTTTAACAAAGATTTGCTGATTTTTTCTAGGCAGTCTGTTGACTACCGGTTGGTTCTTCCGTGCTTCCCCCGGGAGCCTCTGGTTCTGGCTCCTGGCTGGCGGGAGGTGGCGGAGGTAATTCTTCCTCAGCACCAGACGCATCAGGTGTAGGTGGCATTTGCACCGGTGGTGTTTGTCCCGAGCCTCCAGGTGGTTCCTGGGTTGGTGACGCATCAGGTGTCCCCTGATTATCTGTTGGCCCTGTGGGATTTTGGTCGTTTGGATCCATTGATTTTCCTCCTTTTGTTAATTTTAACAAATAAATGCAGGTATTTGTAAACCCCCTAGATATAATTTTAAGGATGTCTCCCAGACTCGTAAGTTCTGATTTGCGTTTGCTCCCTGGAAATATCGTTTAATTTCCGCTCCAGGGATCCCTGGTGTATTTTGACGGCGGCAAATTTTTCCAAGTTTTCTTTGACCGAAAAAAGTTTTAATTTTTGTGAAAGTAATTTTTCCGGAAGAGCGGCATTTTCTTTGTTTGCTTCAGATAAAACTTGATAAGCTTTTTCTACTTGGGTTGGGTTTTCCCCATTCTGATCATCTTTCTGAGAAAGGATGTTTGTGATAGCGTCGGCGGTTTTAACTAAAAGTTCAAGATAGGCTGTTTGAGCTTTTACGTGGGAAGTAAACTCGTCGGGAGGATCTAAACGGGAAAGACGAGCGAGTGCTTCATTCGCATCCGATTTTAAACTTTGATAGTAAGCTGTGATCTCTTCATTTTTTCCGTCCTGCCAAAGAGTATTTTCTGAAAGAACAGGTAAATAAAGGTTTGGGCCTAAAGACATTAAAAGATCTCTGGCAAATTTATGCTGGTTATAAAGCTTGTCGATGGCACTGGTTGTTTCACCATAAAAACTGAGCAATTCTTGATTAATCTTTTCAAACTTTTGAGGAGTTTTAAATTTCCCAAGCTGATTTTTTTGAATGATAACGTTGCCGCGGACAGTTTCTATATTTGAAATGTTCCGATTGACATCGTCAAGAGAAGTAGAAAAACCGGAAGCCGCAGCTGAACCTTCTTTCAAATTGTCGAAGATTTTAATCTTTGCGCCTGCTACATTAAAAGCATCCAGCATTTCATTAATAGATTGTTTTGTGGCGATAAATCCGCTCTCGGCGGTTTCAACATACTGATTTTCAGCACGAATTGGAGCCTCCAAATTGTATTGGTAGAAGAAAAGAGCCGAGATAATACCTGTGATTACCAATAAGACCGCACAAAAAGTGAGAATTATTTTTTGTAGAACAGATTTTTTGGGATTTTTTTCTAAATGCCGTAAATAAGCTTTGTAAGAACAGACTAACATAAGCGGGCGGAATTTAACGGTTCCTTAGCCATTATAATACTTTTTTTGACTTGCAAAGGATTTTGAGAGGATAAAACCAAAAACAAACCCCCCAGCATGGGCAAGATAAGCAACGCCGCCAATTGAGGCTGTTGCTATAAAAATAGTGGCGACGCCATTAAATGCTTGAATCACAAACCAGTAGATCAGCGTGAAGCTTGCCGGGATAGCAATAATCGCCGGCAGGCCGAAAATTGGAATTATAGTATTAATCCTGTTTGCCGGAAAAAATCTCAAATAGGCGCCTAAAATTCCGGCTATCGCGCCTGAGGCACCCAGCATAGGCAGACTGGAGTCAGCAATAAAAATATATTGAATAAACATGGCAGCAATGCCAGAAAAAATATAAAAGAAAAAATACTTAAGATGTCCTATTGCTGCTTCTACATTATCGCCAAAAATCCATAAGAACCACATATTGGAGCCAATATGTAAAAATCCCGCGTGTAAAAACATTGAGGTGATAAAGGGGGTTAGCGTTTCCGGTTTTGTTATATCCACATTTGCAGGAATTAAGCTAAAACGAGCAATAAACGACTCAAGATCGAAAGATAAGAGCTCAAGAAAAAAGATATAAAGATTTGTGATAATCAAAATGAAAGTGACCAATGGAAATTTGCCGGAATGTCGAGTGTCTGAAATTGGAAACATGATTTAGATTATTTTAGGGTTGCACGATACTAGGATACTAGGATATGTATGTTGGTTGCAAAGGTTTGATCTTTTCGGGGATTGATTTTTTGGGTGGAATACGTCTTGCATTTCGGGTTTTGTTTGGGTAGAATTGGTTTACCATATCGTGTCTTACGAAACACTAATTAACGAACCGATCACAGTTTGGGTCTTCTTCGATAAAGGAATTTTTCCAATTGCCATGAATTGGCGAAGACGCTTGATTAAATTTCAAAAATTAATTTTCACAAGCAGTAAAAAGGTTGGCGAGACTAAAATTCTAAACTTAATTTGTGCTTCTGATAGTGCTAATTTTGAGCTTGAGTATGACAGTAGTAATTATTTGTGGACATTAAAGAAAGTAATGCCCATATCTTAAAATTCGAAATTCGAATATCTAATTCCCTGCCTGCCGGTAAGGCAAGCTAAACAAATTCAAGATTCTAATGTCAAAAGTTATTGATCGGGTTATTTTGCATGTTGATTTAAACAGCTTTTTTGCTACAGCCGAACAGCAGGCTAATCCTTATTTGCGCGATAAACCAATTGGAATTATCAAAGCCAGCGGCCGGACATGTGTAATTGCAGCTTCTGTTGAGGCTAAAAAATATGGAGTAAAAACCGGTACTGATGTTTTTGAAGCTCGTCGTTTGTGTCCACAAATTATTTTAGTACCTGCGGATTTTGATAAATATGCCGATATCACTTACCGTTTTATAAATATTTGCAAGAATTATTCCCCTGTCTGTGAGGTTTTTTCACTGGATGAGTGTTTTATCGATGTAAGCCAGACTGAAAAGTTTTTTGGGGGTATTTTAACGATTGCTTTCGAAATTAAAGATAGATTGAGGATTGAAATTGGTGAATGGATGAGATGTTCGATCGGAATTTCTTATAATAGACTACTTGCAAAACTAGCATCTTCACAAATAAAACCTGATGGTCTTTTTTTAATCACAGAAGAAAATGTCCTTGATCTTTTGGATAAGGCTGATCTTATGGATGTTTGTGGCATAGGTTTTGCCCTGAATCGACGCTTAAGAATGCTTGGCATTGATAGTTTTGTGAACTTGCGAGCGGCAAATTTAGAATTTTTGCATAAGCATTTTGGGCCATATTGGTCTGTCCATCTTTATAATACCGCGCGCGGGATTGATAACTCACAAGTTTTACCCATAACTGAGATTCCTGATGCCAAAAGCGTAGGGAGAACCTATACCACGCACAGAAATCTATATAAAAAGACGGAGATTTTAAAACTGATTAGAAATCTTTGTGAAGAGACTACTTTTAAAGCACGGCAGATGAGGCTTTCTGGAAGGTATATAGGATTGGTTCTAAGGAGCGGGCAAAGTGAAGTCGAGCAACAATTAGAAAACAAGCCCGGTTTGAAAAAATTCTACAAACCGGGTTTGGAAACAAATAGCAAAGAATTAAGTTTCTATGGCCATCGGACTTTGAAAAATTATATCGATGACGGCAAGCGGCTTTTTGATATTTGCCGAGAAATTTTTAGTGATTGGTCCTTCGGCGAAGCTCAGAGTTATATGCGTTTTTGTGGTGTGACCTTGGGAATGTTGACAAGAAGCAAATACTTAACCACTCCCCTTTTTCCTGCTGACCGATATCGGCAAGATTTAATAAAAACTGTTGATACGATCAATAACCGCTTCGGTGATTATACAGTTTATCCGGCACAACTTTTGAGAATGAAGATTATTAGGCCGGAAGTTAACGGTTACTTTGGGGACAAAAGTTATAGACTCAAACCCCCCACCTTTCAAGGAGACTCTTTAAAGGGGGTAATCTATGGCCAGCATACCTTAAATAAATTAAATAATAATAAATAATAAATAAAGAAATACAGAAGACTTCTTAAGTATTGTCTATTGTTAACTCCCCAAGAATTTGGCCAGAGTCCATAGCGTAATCTTCAACAAAACTTTGATAAGAAAACATATCTTTTAATGATGTTTTTTTGGCGCTTCTAAAGAATTCTAGAATCTTTTGAGACTTTACCCACGTGGTTTTTCTCAATCCCAAGTAATCGCCATAGCTGGAGTAGGTACCCTTTAAAGGAGTCTCCTTAGAAGGGTTGAGGTGAATATATCTTGATAGGTGGAGCAAATAGAGATCCTTTTCGATCAAAACAGCCTTATATGTTCCCTGGAACAGGTACCCTACCCTTTCGTACTTTTTATTAAAGTATTGGGAATACTTTGTACCTAGTGATCTCATAAAAAATTCTATTGCCTTTTGCGTTTTTTGGTAAATCAGCAGATGGAAATGGTTGGGTATCAAACAGTAAGCATTAAGTTCTACTTCATTACTGAAATTATTAAGCGGTCTTTTGGTTCCGTGGAAAACTAAATTGTTGATTCGGAATTCTAATTTCTCTTGCTCTTTTGGCGGTTCTAAGTAAACTTTTAGAAAACTTAAGAAAACTTTATAGTCTTCTTCGTCCTGGAATATTTTTCTTTTTTCTACACCACGGTTGTATATGTGATAATAGGAATTTTTAAGATATAATTTGATGGAATTTTTTGATGGCATACAAAGCTTTTTAGCATATAGTTTAATAACTTTCAAGGAGACTCCTTGGGAGTGTTGGAAAGACCGCCTCCATTTTTTTACTTGTTGACTTTGTGAAAAATTTGGATAAAGATTAAATTGTGGGGTGAACAAAGTTTTATGACACCTGAAACGGTTGTCGCCATCAGAAAGAAAGCAGTCGGGTATCTACTAAGTTCGATAACTGAAAAAGGCATCCCCGCTGCCGTAGAAGGCAGATTTAGAAACGTCATATTCACTAGAGATTACGCTATTTCTGGTCTGTTACTATTAGAAAAACCCCAAAACGGCGAGCTTCCTTTGCTTCTTGACGGGATTAGAAGAAGTCTTGAGACTTCTGCTTCGCATCAGGGGACAAGATTCAACCCAGTGACTTCTGAGACTCCCGGCGAAATGCCCCACGAGATCCATGATAAGGATTCACCTCAAGATCGACTTGCCGAAATTAAAGACAATGGCGGCCCGGTAGTTGAGGTCAATGGACACCTTGAAATGGTTACCTACTGGGCTCGTGATGCCAACGCGCTCTGGAACTCATTGTTTTCGAGATATGTTCAGGCGACTCGCGATTGGAGTTTTCGCGACAGACTTTGGCCAAATTTTGTGGCATCTCAAAGATGGTTAATGAAATATGGTGACATTGATGGAGATTTATTAATTGAAGGCCTTCATAATCAATGGTGGAAAGACTCTGAAACTGCGCTTGTTGATGAGGGGGGCAGAAAACCCATCGACCCGATTGCCGCTCTTGATGTCAACTCTTTTGCCAGCCTTTCTGATCTGGAAAGCGCCTGGCTTTACGAATCAAAAGAAAATTACGCGACAGCTCAAGCGCTAAGAATAAGAGCTTTAAAACGCAGGGAGCTTATCAATCAATTATTCTGGATGGAAGATATGAGGCTCTTCGCTCCTGCCCTGGATGCTGAAAAGAAACCAATAAGGATTGCTACAAGCGATTCAGTTTTCCCTCTCTGGGTTGGTATTGCCGACAAGCAAAGAGCTCAAATAAATATCGGCAGACTTATGGAGCCGGATCTCTTGACCCTTTGGGGGTTAAGAACCAGGAGTCGAAATTCTTCTCAATATGACCAAGATCAATATCAAAATGGTCCTGTTTGGTATCAGCTTGCGGCAATCGCTGCCGCTGCTTGCGAAAAATATGGTATGAAACAAGAAACTGTTGTTTTTGATGAAGCTGTTTTTCGGGCAGCCAGAGAACTTGGATTTCCGGAATTAAGCGGTGTTGATGATCAAAATAACGTTTTTTCTTATAAGGAAAAGGGGGTTCCTGTCGCTTGCAATCTTCAAACTTGGGTTCTTGGCGGGGTACTCAACCGAACAGCCTCTTGATAAACGTTAGTTTGTAAATACCTGGTTAAACCTTTCGACTTACTCAGGATTTACGCAATTTTTCAGTTGGTGAAAACTTGCGTAAACATCTTGCCATAGATTCCCCCATCGATTGCTCCGATCCCGAGTTTGCGGAAGGCTGGGTCTAAAATGTTTCTGCGATGACCCTCTGAGTTCATTAAACCATTGTGTGCCCGGATGACATCCGGAGCAAGCGCTAAATTCTCGCCGGCGATTGTATAGGCGATATCTGCTTCTCCAAGTCGATCCCCTACGTCTTTGCCTTCCGGTGAATAATGCGAGAAGTAACCCCTTTCAAACATGTCTTTTGAGTGAGCTCTTCCAACTCCTGCTTGCTCTTCGTTCCAAGCTAAAGGTTTGACGCCAACTCTTATTCTCTCTTGATTGACAAGGTCAAACATTTTCTGCTCGCTTATCCGGTCAACAGTTAACTGGCTCTGGGTAAATTCAAGGGGAATTGTACCTTTTTCCTCAGGCCTGACCGTCAAAAATGTCAGACTTTGTTTGGCAATTGGACCAAAAATACTGTTAAAAGGTTTTTCAAGAGAGGACGCCTTATCGACTAAAACTGAACCGATCTTAGAGTCGAAAACATCTTTTTTGATATCCGGCCGAATCGGCAGAGAGACTACAAACAGCAGCAAAAAGGAGAGGAATAAAAGTGCATTGGCTGAAGCCGGTAAAATGCCAAATGATCTGTTGACTGGATTTCGGGCGAATTTAAAGATCAATTTTCTAAAAATTTGTGAAAAGATCGAAAAGAATAAAGTTTCAACAACTACCCAGACTAGTAAAAAACCGACCGGATTGGCGGCAATTTTGGGCAAGTTAAAAAACCTTATAAGAATCTGGGCACTTTGCGGATAAAAGTTGAGTGATGCCAAAAGCGAGACGGCAAAACCGAAAATATCAAAAACCTGAACGAAAAACCCGCGTCTTTGGCCTTCAACCGCGAAAGACAAAATCACAGCCAAAATAACTAAATCAACCCAATTCATTAAATAAACCTTCGAGGACTAAAAGCCCTCGGTATTCTTGAAGTCGAAAATAGATTCCCACGGCCTAAAGGCCGTGGTTCTCTCTTCCTCGCTCAAAATTCGCTTCATCTCCGTCCTGAAGGACGGAGTTTTTTCGCTCAGAATAAAATAGCAAAATGTGGGGGCACAGGGACTCGAACCCTGAACCAATCGCTTAAAAGGCGATTGCTCTGCCAGTTGAGCTATACCCCCGCTTGCGTGGCGTACATCAGATGTGGTGATAATCTATCCACAACACCGGGGCCTTAAAATTATATCTAATTTAGCCTCATTCTTCAATCGCCCAGCCTGATTTGACTCTAGTAACTAATACGTGATACTCGAATCTTAATAGATCGTACTGATTTTTCACTTGCTTTTTTCATATGGTTATCTTTAAATGGAGTTATAAGACCCTCCTTCGTCTATTTGGCTTAGCTTGGGGTTTTGGGGGGGGAAGAAGGGAGGTGAATAATTTGAGCGTAGAAGATTTGTCTACCGCAGTTTCTTCGGTTGTCTTAGGTGCGTTGTCTACATTTGTCAATTTTATTCCTTCATTAGTTGGAGGCCTGATTATTTTAACAATCGGTCTTGTGGTCGCAGCGATAGTTTACAGACTGGTGGTCGGACTCTTAAAAGCAATCCAATTGGAAAAACTGTTAACAAAATATGGGATCGTCAAATTGGAGGGCAAAGAGATAGAATGGGTTGACATTTTAGCGGAGCTTGCACGTTGGTCAATAATTATTGTTTTTTTGATCCCAAGTCTTTCCGCATGGCGACTGGGGGCAGTTAATGCTGTCATCAGCAGAGTCCTGCTTTATATCCCAAACGTTATCGTTGCCGTAGTGTTGGCAATCGTTGGTATAGTTTTTGCCAAACTCGCTTATCGTATATCCTATAGTGCAAGTCGGTCATTGGGTCGTGACACTGCCCACACCGTAGCACTGGTAGCTCAATGGTCCTTAATCGTTTTTGTGGGATTTTTGGTTTTGCACCAACTCGGAGTTGCCCAGGAACTTCTGAGGATATTGTTCGCGGGTATTGTGGCGATGCTTGCTCTTGCGGGAGGTTTAGCATTTGGTCTGGGAGGACAAGGAACTGCCAGATCGCTTTTAGAATCTGTTTTGGACAGGTTTAAAAAATAATAGACGAGTATTTATTCTCAGGGAGATAGTAAAGCCTATTTTTGAGGCATTGTTTGGTGTGCTTCGAGAATAGGCTTAAATGTGTTAAAATTATGCGGAGCAATTTGGACCCGTCGAGTCAAACTCGACAGGTGCCTAGCTAGACTCGGCCCTGTCGTCTAGTGGTTAGGACAACAGGCTTTCAATCTGTTAACAGGGGTTCGATTCCCCTCGGGGCTGCAAGTTTATTATTAGAAAAGCAACCCTTTTCCGCCGAGGTGGATTCGCCTGGGAGGATAAGGTGTAAAGCGGGGTTCGACTCCCCGTGGAGCCACTATCGTTTTCTATTGTCCAACCCTTTTTCTTCTTTCTTCCAATTCGTCTAAGATTATTTTGCGGATGCGGATGTTTTGAGGAGTTACCTCAACCAATTCGGTATCATCGATGTATTCAAGCGCATCTTCCAAACCCATTTGCATTGTGGCGGCAAGCCGCGTAGCAACATCTTCACCCTTACTGCGCATATTTGTTAGATGTTTTTCGCGACAAACATTAACTCGTATGTCCTCGGCCCTAGAATTTTTACCAATTACCTGACCCTTGTAGACGGGCTTGCCTGAATCAACAAAGATGATTCCCCTTTCTTGTGCATTAATTAACCCGTAGGTTTTGGTTACTCCGCTTTCGTGGACAACTAAAGACCCATGGCCTCGCGTTAATGAATTCGGATTTTGGGGACGATACTCCAGAAAGAGCGTGTCTATTATACCCAGTCCTTTCGTATCTGTTATAAATTCACTTCTGTAGCCAAACAGTTCACTACTTGCAATTATGAACTTAAAAAAGGTCGTATTGGCTTCTGTTTTCATATCAGCCAGTTCCCCGTGCCTTGCACCCATTTTTTGCATAACCACTCCCGAAAATTGTTCAGGCACTTCTATAAAAACTTGCTCAAAAGGAGTTTGCAGCTGCCCATCAACCGTTTTTGTAATTACCTGTGGTCTTGCCACCTGGAATTCGTAACCTTCTCTCCTTAGGCGCTCAATTAAAATAGCAAGGTGAAGCTCACCTCTTCCGGAAACGATCCAGCCGCCTTGATTTACCTGCTTCGACTCAGCGAGGCTCGCATCCTGCGAAGCAGGATTGCCGCTCGGACTGTCTTCTACGCGAAGTGCTACGTCTGTCTCCAGCTCTTTAAAGAGCCTTTCTCTTATTTGTCTTGACGTCTTAAATTTTCCTTCTTTGCCGGCAAATGGGGAGCTATTGACGCTAAAGGTCATTTTGATTGTGGGTTCTTCCACTTTTAGAACCAAGAGCGCAACGGGTGTCTTAACATCGGCAATTGTTTCTCCGATTGTAATATCGGCAATTCCGGATATTGCTACTATGTCGCCTGCCACTGATTCTTTTACGTCAATTTTTTCCAGGCCAACAAACTCTGAAACGGATGTAATTGTAATCTTTTTTCGTTCCCCGTCGTGAGTAATTTGCACAACTTCCTGCCCGGCAGACAAGGCTCCGTTATAAATCTTTCCGATAGCAATTCTGCCCTTATGGGTATCATACGTAATATTTGAAACCAGCATTTGCAACGGTTTTTGAACATTACCGGAAGGCGGCGGAACATGTTTCAAGATTGCCTCAAAAACCGGCTCTATGTTTTTCATTGTGCTTATATCCGAACTCAAGCCCGCTTTCCCTTCTTTGGCGCAAGCATAAACAACCGGGAAGAAAGCCGTTTCCTCGTCCGCTCCCAGCTCGACAAACAAATCAAAAACCCTGTTCAAAACAAAATCAACCCGGGAGTTTTGCTTGTCAATTTTGTTAATAATAACAATAATTTTATGCTTCATTTTAAGTGCCTGTTTCAGGACAAAACGCGTTTGAGGCATTGGTCCCTCTTGCGCATCCACCAAAAGCAGACACCCGTCAGCCATGGTCAGTACACGCTCTACTTCCCCGCCGAAATCAGCATGCCCAGGAGTATCGATAATGTTTATTTTTATGCCTCTCCAGATGACCGAGGCGTTTTTCGAAAATATTGTTATACCGCGCTCTTTTTCTAATTCGTTGCTGTCCATAATAAGGTTTGCTTCTCTAAGTTCCCCCTTAAGCTCTGTTTTAGATTGGCGAAGTAGCGCGTCTACAAGAGTAGTCTTGCCGTGGTCAACATGGGCAATTATGGCTATGTTTCGTAAATTACCGTACATTTTAGTGTTAAAAAACCGCCTCTTGGCGGCTCTCTATTCTAACACATCTCGTAAGAAAATATTTTTAACCCCAAATAGTTTGAAATACGAAAACATAGCCTAACACAAACCTATAGTTGATTTAACTGGTCTTATCTGTTATAATGTATTTTAGATTTGAAAATTAAAGCAAGAAATCTGCTTAACTTCGAATAATTTTTGATTAGACAAGATAAAGATAGTCTATTTACTTTAAGTTTACACAAGTATCTTTCTCCCTATTCACAAATACAACTTCTTAATTAAGCAGGTTCGTTTTTTTAATTATATGCGACAAAGATTCAGGTATGGAAGAAATTTTAAAAGGCGGTTCTTCCCTACTCCAAATAGACGCCCCAACCAGGAGCTGATGTGGGCAATTACTGCTGGCAGAAGCCAAAATGCGCCAAGCACGGAGTATACTTGCCCTGTTTATATCCCACAGCACAAGTTTGAAGATTTTCCCGTCTCTTTCGAAATTAAAAAAAATATAGCGAATAAAGGGTACAGTTTGCCAACACCAATTCAGGATCAAGCTATTCCTGCAATTTGTGCGGGAAAGGATATCATTGGCATTGCAAATACCGGGACAGGGAAAACAGCCGCGTTTCTGATTCCCCTGCTGGATAAAGTATTTAAAGACAGGTCCCAGAATGTGCTTATTATTGCGCCAACCCGTGAGCTTGCACTACAAATCCGTGACGAGCTTTGCGAATTCGCAAGAGGGCTTAGTATCAAGTCAGCTTTGTGTATTGGGGGAACCAATATGAGTGGGCAAAGGAGTGCGCTTTCACAAAAAGCGAATTTTGTAATTGGTACACCGGGAAGACTAAGGGACCTTGTCGGACAAAGATGTTTAAACCTCTCGCAATTTGGCAGTGTAGTCCTAGATGAGGCAGACAGGATGGTAGACATCGGTTTTATTGATGATATTAGGTTTTTTATTTCTCTTCTCCCCAAAGTTCGCCAGTCGCTTTTCTTTTCAGCTACTATTTCCTTCCAGGTGAAGGGAATAATTGAATCGTTTGTTACAAATCCGGTTACTATTTCGACCAAAAAGGCGGAAACACTTGAGAATATAAAACAAGAAGTTGTCAAAGTTGCGGCAAACCAGCAAAAAGTTGATAAGCTTCATGACTTGCTAATTCAAGACGGTTTTCATAAAGTGCTTATCTTTGGCCGCACAAAGCGCGGAGTGCAAAAGCTTACAAACGAGCTTACAAATCGAGGTTTTAAGGCAGGAGTAATTCACGGCAATAAGAGTCAAAATCATCGGCAGAAAACGCTTGACCAGTTTCGCAGTAACAGGATTCATATACTTCTGGCAACTGATGTTGCATCGCGTGGACTTGATATTGATAATGTAAGCCATGTTATCAACTACGATATGCCGGCTTCCTATGACGATTATATCCATAGAATAGGTAGAACCGGCAGGGCAAACAAAAAAGGTACAGCATTAACATTTGTAATGTAGCAAAATTTAGCAAGAATGAAGGTTTTGCTGAAAAATATTTACATCGACATTGATGGAGTAATCTTAACAAGGGGTGGAGTACCTGCCCAACATTTGGACAAATTTCTTAGATACATTTTAAACAATTATTGTGTTTTCTGGTTGACCTCCCGATGCTGCGGAGACAGTAAATATACCGTTAAATACCTATCTCAATTTCTTCTCCCCGAAATAGTTTCCTTGATCGAGAGGATTAAGCCAACCAGTTTCCAGGTAGACAAAACCGAAGCTATAGATTTTAGCAAAAGATTTTTTTGGCTGGATGACGACCTTTTTGCATCAGAAAAGAATACGTTAAGAGAGCATAGTCAGTTCGACTCCTGGATTGAGGTAAACCTTATAAAAAATCCTGATCAATTAAGAGATCTGGTCAATTACAAACTTAACTTATATAAATAGGCAAAGCCTTTCTTCGAATAGGCAAAGCCTTTCTTCGAATAGGCAAAGCCTGCGGCGCTCGTCCCTCGGTAAACTCGGGACTGAGGGTCTAAAGCAGAGCTTTTCTATTCCGAGCGAGCGAAAACCGTGGCCTTCAGGTCTTCGACCGTGAGGTCTTCGACTTCGAGGCTCAGATCTTCGATTCCGAAATCGTCACTCAGATTCGAGGAACTCGAGGAGCTCAGACCGAATCGGCCGTGATTAGTTTATTTTAAATTGACACAAAAAAACTACGATAAACTTTCACTAAATAGGCTTTAAAGGTATTACATTGTGATACGCGTAAGCCTACTATTATTTTGCAGGAATTTGATCGATGAGTTTTTGAAATTGCTCGAAAGAGACAACACCGGGGTATTTTTGGCCGTTGATAAAAAATGTCGGGGTTGAATCTACTCCTACTCTGTTTCCGTCGGCGTAATCCTGCTCGATGGGATTTTTCACTTTATCAAAATCTTCTTTGAACTTACCAAGATCAAGCCCTAGCTTTTGGGCATAACTTTCGAAAATTTCTTGAGCCTTGCCTGATTCTGACCACTCTTTCTGATTTTCAAAAATCAGATCATGCATTTCCCAGAATTTGTCCTGCTCTCCCGCCGCTTCGGCCGCCTGAGCCGCGGATTTGGAATTTTTATGGGAAGGTAAGGGGAAATGGCGAAAAACAAAGTAGGCTCTATCCTTATTCGACTCTAGAACTTTCTTGATAATCGGATGCGCTTGCCCACAAGCCGGACATTGAAAATCGGCAAATTCGACAATTTTTATTGCCGTTTCGGGATTTCCGATGGCGTGTTTTGAGTTTGCAAGCAAAATATTTTGATCAACGCTATCAAGTACTTGCTTCGGCTGACCATTACCCTTACCTAAAACAAAAGCTCCGGCCGTAATCACAATCAAAGTAACCAGGGCAATACCAATGATGAATTTCGTTTCCGTATTCATTTGTTCTTAGATTTTAACAAAATCAACATAGAAAGAGTGATCAGGACAAAAGCTATAAGAGACAGAAAAGGTATTGTTATAAACCCCAAATAGACTGCTTGGATTTCCCGGCAGGGGCCATAGGCGCTGCAGGAAATTGGAGTTACGTCTGCCAATGACGTCATCTGCAGAAGATATTGATAGAAGGCAATTGCCACGCCCATTATAGACATAGGCAGCACATAATAGGCTGCATTCTTGTCCTTCCTGAAAATTGCCACGCCGAGAATGATAATTAAAGGATACATTAGAATTCTTTGATACCAGCAAAGAAGACAGGGGCGGAAATCACGGATTTCAGAAAAATAAAGACTTCCCAAAGTCGCCAGCCAAGCTTGTAAAAAAGCAACATAAATTGCATATTGTTTGACAAGTAGAATAATATTTTTCATCAATTTAGGATATTTTGAAGCGAGAATTGTCGACTTCTTTAATTAAGATCATACTACATTATCATTTATGCAGGCTGTTAATTTCGCGCAACTTGAAATCTCTCTGTAATTTATCAAACTATGGGCCTTTTGTCAACCCCATTGTGAATTCTTACGATTGAGGCTATAATTAGATTCGGGAAAGGGAGTATTTCGATGCAGCCTAAACTAACGATGTATACCACGCGTACTTGTCCTTTCTGCAAAATGCAGAAGGATTATCTAGGGAGTAAAAATATCTCATATGATGAAATTTTGGTTGACGAAAACCCCCAAGAAGCCCAAAAGATGATTGAAATTTCCGGCCAAATGGGTGTACCTTTTACGGTTATCGACAAAGACAGCCAAAGGATAACGATTTTAGGTTTTGACAGACAAAAGATTGACGAGGAACTCGGACTAGCTAACAATTGACAATTGACCCTTCGGTAACTTCAGAAATTCTTACTGACTTCACTTTCGATTCGTAGAAGCTTCGATCCTTTGACACTTTGATACTTGATACCTGATACTTAAATCATGCGCGTCACTTTTTATGGTGCTTGTCGCGAAGTGACAGGCTCGAATATTTTAATCGAGACAGACGGTCGGAAAATCCTTTTGGACTGTGGATTTTATCAGGGTTACAACTTGTCCGAGAAACGGAATTATTCTCTTTTTCCCTACAAGCCTGATTCTGTCGACTTTGTGATTGTCGGCCACGCTCATCTTGATCATACAGGAAGACTTCCTAAACTTGTCAGAGATGGTTTCAAAGGCAGAATTTTCGCAACTGCACCAACAAAGGAGCTGACCGAGCTTGTTCTTGAGGACAGCCAGAAGTTAATTGAGGAGGAATCAAGACGAGATAATCACCCGCCGCTTTATAACAACCAAGACGTTCGCGGAGTCTTGGAACTTTTTGAGGTTATACCCTATGAAGAAACGCTAGAAATTTCACCAGGGGTCAAACTGACTTTAAAAAATGCCGGGCATATTCTTGGATCGGCCGTGACGATTCTGGAGGCTAGTGGAAAAAGGCTTGTTTATACGAGCGATTTAGGTAATACGCCTTCGATGCTACTTGAACCGCCAAAGTTCATTGACTTCGCGGATTATGTCATTTGTGAAAGTACCTATGGTGGTAAAGAGCATGAGGAACCTTCCAGACGGGGCGAAAAGCTTTCCCAAGTCATTAATGCAACCATTGCTACAAGTGGAGTACTTTTAATTCCGAGTTTTGCCGTCGAGCGTACTCAAGAACTCTTACATGATATAGAAGATTTTTGCACAATCAATAAGTGTGAAAAGCCCACTTTTTTTCTGGATAGTCCACTCGCAACAAAAGTCACCAATGTTTTTAGAAAGTATCCAGAGTTTATTAATCAAAAAGTTCGTCTTCTGCATCAAGATAACAACTTTTTTGGCCTAGAAAGATTAAAGATAACGCTTACGCAAGAAGAATCGCAAACAATTGACGAGGCGCCAGAGCCCAAGGTGATTATCGCAGGGTCGGGAATGATGAATGGCGGCAGAATTCTTTACCATGCCCAAAAATATTTGGGAGACCCCAAAAATACTATTCTTTTCGCCGGATACCAAGCCGCGGGTACGATAGGCAGAAGAATTTTGGATGGCGAAAAAGAAGTTAGGATTTACGGTAAGAAGGTACATATCCGCGCGGGGATCGAATCTATCAGATCATACAGTTCCCATGCTGACTTGCCACAATTAGTAAATTGGCTTAGCAAAATGAAAAATGTCCATAAAGTGTTTCTTGTTCACGGAGAAATAGAACAACAATCTTCACTTGCGAAATCAATCAAACAAAAAATGGCAATTGAGGCAGTAATCCCCAGGCAAGAAGAAAGTTATGAGCTTTAATCGTCATATTGCTATATTGTATTTTCAATCCGGCAATTTAACAATGTAACAATCTAATCATCTATGGCTGTTGTTGTTCCCGGAATCTTAACCGCAGACGAAGAACAATATCATAAACGCCTGCTAATGGCCGAACATGCGACGGATCTTATTCAAATTGACGTTGTTGATGGTAAATTTTCTCCTAATACCACAGTCGGTATAGACATTATTAGAAAGTATCCATCATCCTCCCAGCTTGAGATTCAGTTGATGGTTGTTTTCCCTATGAATTATATTGACGATCTTGCCCGTTTAGAATACGTTTCTCGCATTATTTTCCCTTTTGAAATCGACGGTGATGTTAACGAGAATATTTACTTAATCCGCAAATTTAATAAACAGGCCGGTATTTCTTTAAATCCCGAAACCCCGATAAAAGCTGCCTTACACTTTTTTGACGATATCGACCTTTTACTTCTGATGACAGGAAAACCGGGTTACTCCGGCCAGAAGTTAGGTGAGAATACTTACGATCGAATAAAAGAAGTAAAAAAGCTAGTCCCAGATCTGCCACTTGAGATAGACATTGGGGTTAATTTTGATAATGCCGGCAAGCTTGCTCAGGCCGGCGCTGATTTTTTGGTTGTCTCTTCAGCTCTCTACGAAGTTGCCGATTTTAGGATCGCTTATGAAAAACTTGCGAGATTGGCAAATTTGACAGCTGATAGCACACACCGTTTCGCTTGACGAGCCTCGCCTTTTCCGGGACAATTAACTTATGGGGGAAATTCAAAATGTTACTTTCTTAGGCTATGCAGATGCCCACGAGAATGATGAAGTCTATAAAGAAGCTTTTGAGGTGGCCAAACTTTGTGCTGAACGCGGCTACACAGTAATTAATGGAGCCGGACCCGGCGTGATGAAAGCGGCAACTCTGGGTGCCAAAAGTGGCGGCGGCAAAACAATTGGTATTACTTTTTATCCAAAAGATCTAATTTTGTTCGAGGGTAGAGACGAAAGTAATCCGGTTGAGAAATTAATCGTTGCAGAAAATTATTTATCCCGAACATTGAAATTACTGGAGACCGGACAAACCTTTATTTTTTTCAATGGCGGTACCGGTACGATTTCGGAATTTGCCATGGCGTGGGGCTTGGCCCGGCTCTATTATGGCCATCACAAGCCGTTAATCTTGTACGGTGACTTTTGGCAGGAGATTATCTTTGCATTCACCAAAAGTATGTATATCAGACCAGAAGAGCGAAAAGTTTTTAAGATAGTAAATAAACCGGAAGACGCACTTGCTGCTATTGAGGAGCTTGAAAAGCGGATCGCAGAAGAAGTACACAAAGAAAGCGGCCCTTTTTCGATATGAAGCCCCTCCCTGCCCATGGACGAAAATAAACATTTTGACCTAATTACAATTGGTGACTCGACGACTCACTTTGTTCAGGGTAAACTATTATTAACGTCCTGGATGGTTCCATTCTGCCTATGAGTGATAAAGTATTCGACTTGATTACTATTGGTGATTCTACCATTGATACTTTTATTAAGATTCATGATGCGACGGTTGAGTGCGATATTAATCATGAACAATGCAAGATCTGTGTTCCATACGGGGCTAAAATTCCGGTTGATTCGATTGCCCATGGCGTGGCGGGAAACGCGGCTAATGTGGCGGTGGCTTGTGCAAAACTTGGGTTAAAGGCGGCAATTTACACAAATTTAGGTGATGATGACCACGGCAAAAATATTCGCGAAAAATTTGAAAAGGAGCAAGTTGCCCGAGACTACATCAAAATTAACCCCGGCCGTGAGTCTAATCTTTCGGTTGTTTTGACATTTCAAGGAGAAAGGACCATTTTTGTTTATCATCAAGACTGGTTTTATCATCTTCCTGCGCTTAGTCTCAGCTCATGGATCTATCTAACTTCAATGGGCGAAGCTTTTACTGGCTCGAACATAATGGATGAGGTCTGTCATTATGTAGATAAAACTCGCGCAAAACTGGCCTTTGCTCCGGGAACGTATCAATTACGTGCCGATATTAAAAGATATCCGAAACTTCTGGAAAAATGTGAGGTTTTAATCGTTAATCTGGAAGAGGCGAAGAAGATCCTCGGATTTAGCGAGCTAGAAATAGTGGAAATGCGCGACCTTCTGTCTAAAATGTTGTTTTTGGGCCCAAAAATTATCGTGGTGACGGACGGTGCGGAAGGCTCCTTTGCGACTGACGGTAATCGCAACTTAAAAGCTGGAATTTTGCCAACAAAGCTCGTGGAGAAAACCGGAGCAGGTGATGCTTATGCTGGTGGATTTTTAGCTGCTCTTTTTTTGGGAAAGTCCTTAGAAGAGGCGATGGTTTGGGGAACAATTAATGCCTCTCATCTAATTGGCGAAGTCGGCGCTCAAAATGGGCTTTTAACACGGGAGGAGCTGGAAAAGAATCGTAACAATAATCTCGGGTTTGTAGCTTGTGGTTTCTAGGCAAGACAATGATTAGTGTTTATATTACCGCTAAAATTCCAAAGGAAGGAATTGAACTTCTTAAAAAGAAGGGCTTTCAGGTTGAAGTTAATAATTCAGATAAGAATCTCTCAGCTCGTGAATTGAAAGAGATTTTCTCAAAGTTTGATGCCGTCTTAACTTTAATGACCGATAAGATAGATGAGGAAACTCTTGCCGCGGCATCCGGGAGGCTTAAAATTATCGCTAATTACGCGACGGGTTTTGACAACATCGATGTTTTAGCTGCCAAAAGACGCGGGGTTGTGGTAACAAATACTCCTGTATCCGGCCAGGCGGTTGCCGAACATGCTTTTTCCCTAATTTTGGCCTGCGCCAAACGGATCGTTGAAGCCGATAGATTTGTCAGAACTGGTAAATTCACGAGGTGGGATCCAATGGCCTTTTTATCCGGCCAGGTTGCCGGTCAAACAATCGGAATTATTGGTTTGGGCAGAATTGGCGCAAGCGTTGGCCGAATCGCCTATGACGGTTTTGGCATGAAAATTCTCTATCATGATATCGACCGTTTTCAAGATTTTGAGTTGTTAACTGACGCAAAACTGGTGAGTCTTTTTGAATTGCTAAGCGTTGCTGATGTGATAACACTAAGCGTGCCATTGACTTTCAGCACCAGGCATTTAATTGGCAAGCGCGAGCTGGAACTTATGAAAAATTCGGCAATTTTAATCAACGTCTCTCGGGGAGTAGTTGTTGATGAGGCAGCACTTATTTGGGCATTAAGCACGAAAAAGATTGCGGCGGCAGGGCTTGACGTTTTTGAAAACGAACCAAACATTCCACATGAGCTTCTGACTCTTTCCAATGTGGTTTTTACTCCTCACATTGCCTCTGCAACTTTTGAAACCAGAATTTCTATGGCCAAAATTGCCGCCCAAAATATTATCGATGTTTTTGAAGGAAAGACTCCGTTTGGGATTATTAAAGTCAGTTAGAAGCCTGCATTTTTAATGAGTTTGATGCGTGGCCCAACCTGATCTACAAGTTCTACAGATACAACGTCAATTCGTTCCAGCACCGGCAGATTTAAATACTTTCGGTTGTTTCTGTAAAACTTTGCCGCTCTTTCTAAGAATTTTATTTTGCGTGGTGTGACTGCTTCTTCCGGACGGCCAAACTGGTAACTGGTGCGAGTTTTAACCTCAATGTAAACCAAAGTTTGGCCTTCCAAAGCTACAATATCGATCTCCCCGCCTCTGATTCTAAAATTGCGCTCGATGATTCTGTAGCCTTCATTTTGCAAGAATTGGCAGGCTAAGCCTTCACCCTTTTTGCCTTCCTGGACTGTAGTCACGTTATCAAGAAATCTAATTTATATGAGGTACGGTGAATTTTGCTGAATCCGTGAGCTTTAATGGCTTGTTGGTGCCGCAAGGTACCATAACCTTTGTGCTTACCAAGTCCATACATTGGATACTTTCTGGCAAGTTTTTTCATGAGGTTATCGCGATAGACTTTGGCAAGAATTGAGGCACAAGCGATGGATGCCGATTTTTCGTCTCCTTTGACGATTGCTTTTTGGTTTTTTTTAGCAACCCGCTTGATGTAAAAGGCATCAACAAGGATAAAATCCGGTTTTGGTGAAAGCAAACGAATGGCCTTGCGGAAGGCGATATGGGTTGCTTTGCCGATTCCGTGTTTGTTAATCAGCTTGACTGAAATTTCTACAATTGAGAAAGATTTGGCCTGCTTTTGGATAAGCCGGGCAAATCTTTTTCGCCCCATTGGTTTAGTCTGTTTTGAGTCAGCGAGCCCTGGCGGAATTTTAAAGTCCTGCGGCAAAATTACCGCCGCAACTACCAATGGTCCTGCCCATGAACCGCGGCCAACTTCGTCAATTCCTGCAATATACCTTAGTCCTTTTTCCCAAAGTGAATTTTCCCAAGTTAAATCCGGCACATTTAGCTAAATTTTCTTTCTCAGGTAATATAATTTAGCTCTCCTTACTCCCCCCTTTTTAATTACTTGAACTCTTTCAATGGCAGGGGAGTTTAGGGAGAAAATTTTTTCAACTGCTATCCTGCCTACAGCTATTTTTCTAACAGTAAAGGTTTTATTTTCCCCTTGACCTTTTTTAACAATGACAATGCCTTCAAAGGGACTTTTTGCGATTTTTGCGTCTTTCAAATCGCGAGTAATAACTTTAACCCTATCCCCTACTTTAAAATTAGCCTCGTTCATGATTTAGTTAGTATACAGATTTTAGTTATGATTGTAAATCTGAATTAATAATGCGGCAGCCTAAAGTTTCGAGTTCTTTTATGAGATTTTCGGATCTTTTGGATCCAAATGGGACAGAAATCTTGCGGATGCTGCCATTATCCCCGGGTAAAACCAAGTAGATTGAAGTCGCCCCGGGATTTTCTTTGAGAATTTGATAAATCCTGGATAGTAAAATCCGATCAGCGTCTTTTGGGAGCGCAAGTTCAAGAACTTCCTGAAAATCTTCTTCAGGCTCCGATTGCCTAACTTCTGAGAGAAGAGAAACTTTTTGAGCAATTAAAACTTGAGACGTCTCCCCTTGTTCCAGTTTCCCCCAAATAACAACAATCTGGTCCGGTAAAAGGTATTGTTTGGTAAGCGCGAAAACTTTAGGGAAAACGATTACCTCGATTGTGCCGGTGGTGTCTTGCAGTTTTAGGAAACACATTTCTTCCTTTTTTAGCTTGGTAAAGGTCTTTCTGCAAGATGCTATGATGCCCGCGAGGATAATTGATCGCGAGGCAGAGACAAATGGATCTATTTCTGCTATCTTGCTAGTCGTTACTTTGGCGATTTGGTCTGCGACTTTAATAAGCGGATGCTCAGTCAGGTAGAAACCTAAAAGTTCTCTCTCCCATGAGAGGATCTCTTCCTTTGGAGCTTCTTCAATTGAATTTAAACTCAGAACTGATGAGTGGGACGAAGTTTCTTGCTTTTCTAACTCTTGTTCACTGAATAACGAACTCTGACCCGCGGCAACAAATTTATTTAGTGATACATTAGAAGATTTAATCATGTCCAATACCTTGAGCAAGGCATTTCGCCTGCCAAAGTTATCAAGAGCGCCAGCTTTGATTAAACTTTCCAATGTTTTTTTGTTAACAACCCGCAAATTAACACGTCTTGCGAAATCGTCGAATGATTTAAACTCCCCCTGTGCGGTTCTCTCGCTCGTGATTACTTCAATGGCAGCCTTGCCAACGTTTTTGATAGCCGAAAGTCCAAAACGAATACCTCTTTTTCCATTTATATTTTCAATGCTAAAGCCAGTTGCTGAACTATTAACGTCGGGGGGAAGGACCGGAATTTTCATTTTGGCACATTCTGTGACTGCGGCAGAAATTTTATCCGGATCATCTGATTCCGCACTCATCACAGCTGTCATAAATTCAACTGGATAATTAGCTTTCATATAAGCAGTTTGGTTCGCAATAACAGCATAGCTGGCAGCGTGGGCTTTATTGAATCCGTAAGCCGCAAAGGGCTCGATTAATTTAAACAGCTCTTCCGATTTTTGACCAGTCATGCCGTTTTTGATACAACCCTCAATGAATTTTTCTTTCTGTTTGGACATTTCGGCCGGAATCTTTTTTCCCATGGCTTTGCGGAATTTGTCAGCTTCTTCCCAGCTGTAACCTGCGAGGTTAATAGCAGTCAATAGAACATCGTCCTGATAAACAATGACGCCGTATGACTCTTTTAAATAATCGGCCATTCGCTCATCGAAATACTTGATTTTTTTAGGATTGTGTTTCCTTTCTATAAATTCGGGGATTGAGTTCATTGGGCCCGGACGAAAGAGAGAAATCATAGCCATGATGTCAAAAATATTAGTTGGTCTTAATTCTTTTAAATACCTGGTCATTCCCGATCCTCCAAGTTGAAACAGTCCCATCGTCTCGCCCTTTGCCAGAATCTCAAATGCCTTTTTGTCGTCGAATGGAATTTTGGAAAGATCAATTTCTTCTTTTTTTGTTTGATTGACGATTTCGACCGCAGAACCTAAGATTGAAAGGTTTCTTATACCTAAAAAGTCCATTTTGACAAGGCCAGTTTCTTCAATATCATACATATCATATTGAGTTATTATTTTTTCACCGGTTGTTTCTTTTTGCAGGGGCGTAAAATCAGTCAATTCAGTTGGCGAGATAACCACACCTGCCGCATGGACAGAAACATGTCTGGCATTGCCTTCTACTTTTTCAGCCAAATCCATCAGTTCGCTGACTTCTTCGTCTTGATTGTATAAATTGCCAAGTTCATTATTTTGTTTCTTGGCGGTATCGAGGGTGACATGAAAGCCTTGGGCGCCAAATGGAATCATCTTGGCAATCCTGTCGGCTTTGCTATAGGGCCAACCAAGAACTCTGGCGACATCACGGACGGCTTGTCTGGCCATCATTGTACCGAAGGTTCCAATCTGAGCAACTTTTTGATGACCGTACTTTTCGTGGACGTAACCAATCACTTCATCGCGACGGTTGTCGGCAAAATCAACATCGATATCAGGGAGTGTTGGTCTATAGAGGTTAAGAAATCTCTCGAATGGAAGTTTAAAAAAGAGAGGGTTAACAGAAGTAATACCCAAGGCAAAGGAGGCTAAGCTTCCTGATGCTGAACCGCGGGTAGTAGAAATGATCCCTTTTTCTCGAGCCCAGTTGACAAAGTCGGCAACAACTAAAAAGTAGGTGGAATAACCTTTTTGGGAAATTACCGAAAGTTCATAATCGAGTCTTTCTCTGATTTGGTCAGTTACCTTTTCAATCCTGTCGCCGATACGTTCATAGCATAGTTTTCTTAAATACTGGTCAGGGGTCGTTTTGTCAGGGACCTCAAATAGCGGAAAGGCAACTTTTCCAAGAGGGATTTCTATTCTAACCCTTTGGGCTATTGCAAGCGTATTTTTTGTAGCCTGAGGAGTATCTTCGAAAAGCTCCTCCATTTCTTCCGTACTCTTCAAATAAAATGTTGGCGAATCAATCATTCTTAGTCTTTTAATGTCGGCAATCGTTTTGCCGGTCTGAATACAGATGATGACATCTTGTGCCTGGGCATCCTGGGGCATAACATAGTGGACATCGTTTGTGGCAACCAGAGGAATGCCGGTTACGTGTGACAGTTTTTTGGTTTCTTCAATTGCCTTTTTCTCTTCTTTTCTCATTTTGTCCAACTCGTTATAAATTTCAGATCCCTCATTGTGCGCAGTCATGAATTTTTCAAAAAGATGCCGTTGAACCTCTAAATAAAAATTCTTTGGGCCAAAAATTTGTCTGTAAGTTACAGCTAGCTTTTTAGCATTTTCAAAATCTCCCCCTACAAGCTTTTTTTGGATTTCAGATGAGTTGCAACCAGAAAGGCCGATCAATCCGCGTGCGTACTTTGCTAATGTTTCCTTATCAACCCTTGGTCTGTAGTAAAAACCTTCAAGGTGAGCAACTGTTACCAACTTCATTAAATTTCTGTACCCTTCAAAATCACACGCTAAAATTGTTAAGTGGTAGTTTTCGTTATCTTTGCCTGCCTCTTTATCAATCAACCTTCGTTTGGCAATGTATATTTCACAACCTATTATCGGATTGACTGCTTCTTTCTTACATTCTTTATAGAATTTAACTGCGCCGTATAAATATCCGTGATCGGTAAGAGCAAGATTTGTCATTCCCATTATTTTTGCTTGGGTAACTAGCTTTGGGATTTTTGAAAGTCCATCTAAAAGCGAATATTCGCTATGGACATGAAGATGAACAAAGTCGCTCATTTTAGCCTTTCTTTTAACAAAAACGTTACCTTTTTCGCGTCGACTTTTCCGGAAGCGGCTTTAACTATCTGTCCCGTTAAAAACATAATCGCGTTTTCCTTGCCTTTTTTATAGTCTTCTATAGCTTTTGGATTTTTGTCTAAAACCTCCCGCATGATTCGCTCAAGTTCATCCTGACCAATTGATGCGGCTTTTCGGGCGGAAACAATTCCTTCAATTAGTTCTGCGGGTAAAACCTTTTCGATATCGGGCTTTTTATTAATTATCACATTTGCGATATGCTTGGTGGGAATTTCAAACTTTTTACCCACCCTTAATGCTTCCTCAAAGTAGTTTGCCGTGTTTTTGTCCCTTGTCAAAATTTCGACATCATAAGCTGACAATTGATATTCCCTTATAAATCGCTCAGTTTTCTTATCCGGAAGCTCTGGGATTCCCCTTTTAATCTCATCGAAATAATTTTGGTCAAAAACAAAAGGCACAAGATCAGGTTCGGGAAAATAACGATAATCGTGCGCAAGTTCTTTGGTTCTTTGACTTATGGTTTGGGATTTTTGTTCATTCCAGCCTCTGGTTTCCTGAGTTGGCACTTCTTGTCGATTAAGAATCTCGGCTTGTCTTTTAATCTCGTATTCAATTGCTGCCTGTGCAAACTTAAATGAATTAATGTTCTTCAGCTCAACTTTATAGCCTGGAAGCGATTTTCCACCAGCTTTTCTCAGTGATACGTTTGGTTCAATCCTCATACTCCCCTTTTCCATATCTGCATCAGATATCTCCAAGTACCTGACAATTTGCTGCAACTTTTGGGCATACGTCTTTGCTTCTTCCGCGGAGTTCATCTGAGGCTCCGACACAACTTCCATTAATGGAACGCCGCTGCGGTTAAAATCAATTAAGGTCACTTTTTCACCTTCAACTACCGCATGAGTTAATTTTCCAGTGTCTTCCTCCAAATGGGCTCGGGTTATTTCAATAGCTCTTCTTCCAGTGGAAGTATCTATTTCGAGGTGTCCCTTTCCGGAAAAAGGCAGGTCGTATTGGGAGATCTGGAAGCCTTTTGCCAAATCCGGGTAAAAATAGTTCTTGCGATCAAATTTACTACTCAACTGAACTTGGCAATTGAGGGCGAGGCCTAATTTTTGAGCAAATTTTATCGCCAATTCGTTTGCTTTTGGCATGGCACCCGGAAGACCCAAACAAATCGGGCAGGTATGTGTGTTAGGATCCGTTCCGAAATAATCGGCAGAGCACCAACAAAACATCTTGCTTTTAGTTGAAAGTTCGATGTGGACTTCGAGGCCGATTATTGGCTGGTAACTACTCATAAATTTTCAATTTTAAATTTATAATCAATTTGAAAATTTAAATTTTTAAACATTAAGATTTCAATTCAAATTTCAAATTCAAAATTTCAAATTACGCAAGGCTTGGTTTGCGTTCGTACCATTTCGTTTCCTGTTCATATGCATATCCAACTTGATATAAAAGTTTCTCGGAAAAATCTGGGCCGATTATTTGCATACCGACGGGAAGATGGCCAATAAATCCGCAGGGAATGTTTAAGCTTGGCACGCCAACTAAATTAGCAGTTACTGTATAAATGTCCGAAAGATACATGGCCAGTGGATCATTAACTTTCTGGCCAAGGCAAAAAGGCAAAGTTGGAGATGTGGGACAGATTGTAACATCGACTCCCCTAAAAACTTTTAAGAAATCTTCTCTAATAAGTCTCCTGACCTTCATCGCCTTAAGATAGAAAGCATCGTAGTATCCTGCTGATAAGGCATATGTTCCTAGAATAATTCTGCGCTTGGCCTCCGCTCCAAATTTTGATCGGTCGCGCCCGAATCTAATACCATCATATCTGGCCAGGTTTGCTGAAACCTCTGAGGGCTGGATGATATAGTAGGTCGCAACGCCGTATTCTGTATGAGGTAATGACACTTCTTCGATTTTTGCGCCAAGTCCTTCTAATTTTTTGACGGCAGTCAGTATTGTTTTTTTAATTTTTTCATCAAGATTTTCATAATACTCTCTGGGAAGACCGATTTTTAATCCTTTAACTCCTCCATGGATACCTTGGGTATAGTCTGATGCGGCTCCTTGTACGCAAGTTGCATCAAAACTATCCGGGCCAGCGGTGGCGCTTAAGATTAAAGCATTATCGTAAACTGTTTTGGTAAAGTGTCCAATCGCGTCAAGAGATGAAGCCATAGCGATGATACCGTAACGGGATACCCTGCCATAAGTGGGTTTTAAGCCGACCAGATTGCAAAAAGCTGCCGGTTGACGGATTGATCCTCCTGTGTCGGTACCGGTTGCCGCAAGGCAGGTACTTGCCGCAAGAGCGGCCGCAGAGCCTGATGATGATCCGCCGGGAACGCGAATTAGATCATAGGGATTTTTGGTTGGCCCGAAATCGGAATTTTCGCCACTTGCACCGTGAGCCCAAGCATCTTGATTTGTTTTGCCAATAAAAATCGTGTTGGCTTCTTTTAAACGACTAATAACAGTGGCATCATAGACCGGCATGTAGTTTTCCAGGACTCTCGAGGCTGCAGTGGTCTTAATTCCACGGGTTGTAAACATGTCCTTTACGGCGATGGGGATTCCAAGAGTTGGCCCAACTGGTTGATTATCAGCTATTAACTTGTCAACTTTTTCGGCTTGTTTTTGGGCAACATCAGCGGAAATAGTGATGTAACAGTTTAGTTTCTTGTTTAAACCATAAGCGCGTTTTAGGAAAGCCTCGGTTAGCTCTTTGGCTTTAATTTGTTTTTTAGCTAAAAGATCTGATGCTGATTTAATAGTTAGTTCAGTTACGTCAACTTTCATATTCTACTTTACGGTCGGACCCTAAAACGGCCTTTAATAACAGTCTTTTCGAGTGCCTGACCCTTATCCCGTATTTACTCTTCCTCAAAAATGGCATCAACTTCAAAGAATCCATTGTGGGTTTTGGGAGCATTGGCAAGAGCTTCTTGTTGGGATATTGATGGCCTGGTTTTATCTTCCCTTAGCACATTGACAAGACCAGTGATGTGTCCGATTGGTTCAACTTTTCTGGTATCGACCTTTTGTAATTTCGACACATATCCAAGAACATCTTTGAGTTGTTTTTCAAATGTTTTCTTTTCTGAGGACGTCAAGGGAAGATTGGCTAGTTTTGCCACGTAGTCGATATCGATTACTGATTTCGGATTACGGATTGCTCGCTTTGAGCGAGTTTCGAGTCGAAAAGCGGATTTCGGATTTTTCATTATTGCATTGCTCGAAGTGCTTTGACCCTTTCTTGAATTGGCGGGTGGGTTTGGAAAAGACCAGCAAACCAACCTACGGCGTCTTTGTGATTTTTGAGCGGGTTGACAATATAAAGATGAGCTGTTGCTTTGTTGGCAACTTCGAGTGGTTCTTTGTCGGCTGCTATTTTAAGAAGAGCATCAGCTAACCCGTCAGGATTACGAGTCAAAAGTGCTCCGGAGGCGTCCGCCAAAAATTCCCGTTTCCTGGAAATTGCCAGTTGAATGAGCATCGCAACGATAGGGGCTAGAATTGCCATCACAAGACCTAGTGCCAAGAAAATTCCGTTCCCGCTATTTCGGTCACGCTCCCGACGGGAATAGAAAGTTAGCCTGAAAAAGAAGTCGGCAAGAAGAGCAACTGTCCCAACGAGAATTGAAACAATAGTCATTAATCTTGTGTCATAGTTGCCAACGTGCGATAGCTCATGAGCTGTTACCCCTTCGAGTTCAAGTCTATACAGCTTCGACAGGATTCCTGTTGTAAAAGCGATTGCTGCATGTTTGGGATCACGGCCTGTGGCAAAAGCATTCGGTGCAGTGTCGTCAATTATGTAAATTTTGGGGGTGGGTAAGCCGGCTGCAATGCAAAGATTCTCGACTGTTCTAAAAAGCATTGGGTTGTCTTTCTTTTGAATTTGGCGGGCAGCCGAGACGGCCATTACCATTTTATCGCTTGTGTAATAGGCGACAAAATTCATAATCCCTGCGATAATTAAGGCAATACCGGAAAAGCCTAGGGCTGATGGTCCTTCAAATCCGAGTGCTTGGGTAAAAATGTAAACGACAAACGTGACAAAAAAGCCAAATCCCAGCATTATTATCCAAGTCTTAAAACGATTGGCAGAAATTTGTGTATAGGCTGTCATTTGGGAAAATTATATCATCTTTAAAGCCATTTTAGTCTCTTTACCTTAAATACAAAAATGCTAAAATACTATTTGACAAAAATAGTCTATGAGGATATTCCTTAAAGAATTGCAATTTCCCTCAACTGAACATACTTATTTTTTGGATATAACAGGCGACATCAATAGCGCCGTTAAAAAAACTCAGGTTAAGGACGGCTTTGTATTTGTGAATACAAAACATACAACTCTCGGGATAGTGGTCAATGAAATCGCTGAGCCGAATTTGCTTCAAGATATTTTGCACCATACCCTGAACGTTATTCCCGAGGATAGACGTTCTACAAGGGTTTCAAAAGGTTATAAACATCCCACCACCGACTACCGCCACCGCTGCCAAGATAACCCATATTGTAACGAGATAGATGAAGACTATAATGCCGCTGCCCACATCAGGGCACTTGCCTTTTCTTACCCTAGCGTTGTTGTACCAATCCGCAACAGGAAATTGGAGCTTGGGAAATATCAGCAGATTGCAGCTTTTGAATTTGACGGAAGAGACGGGAAGGGAAAAAATCCAATCAGGCAAAGGCAGATTCAAATCTGGATCATGCCAGCAGAAAAAATAATACCCCTAGATTAGTCAAGGGTTTTTAGCTTACCCCGGAAATCCGAAAGTTTCTCATAACCCTTTTTTCGCATAATCTCTTTTAATTCTCTTTGCACTATTTCAAAAATTGCAGGACCCTTTTGCATGAAGGCCGTGCTAAGCTGGATAGCACTTGCTCCAGCCAAGATAAACTCGAAAGCGTCAAGACCGGAAAAAATTCCGCCGACACCAATCACCTGAATCTTATTTTCAAAAAGTTCGTAAAACTTGCGAGCATTCGCGAGTGCTGTGAATTTGATATATGTGCCTCCAATTCCCCCAAAACCGCCTTTGGGCTTTATTAAAGTCTTTTCAGTTATTGGATCGACTGCCAGTCCATTCCCTACGGAGTTTATGCAAGTTACAAATTTAACAGGATATTTTTTTATGACTTTTGCCATTTGCTCGAAATGAACAAAATCAAAATAAGGAGGAAGTTTTACTCCGAAGGGCTTTTTGGCAACTTTTGATACGGCTTTGAGTAACTGATTCATTTCTCTAAAATCATAGCCAATTATTGGCTGACCAATTGTATTTGGAGATCCCGGATTAAATTCAATCAGGTCAACCGGAGCATCGTTAAAGGCTTTGAACATGGTGACATTATCTTTAACTGTCATTCCGCAAATGCTTGCGATTATGGGTTTTGAATATTTTTTATCCAGGATTTTTGAGAACTTAACGTAAGCCCTGTAACCTAAATTCGGAAGGCCCATCGAGTTTATGGAGCCAAATTCCAGATCCGCATAGCGTGGCTTTGGATTTCCTTCCCGAGGCAAAAGCGTGCAGGACTTCATCATAATTGCAGAGGACTTTGATCTAGCAATTACTTCAAGCTCTTCTAACGTTTCGTCTTTTGGGCCGGAGGCATTAAAAACACAGGTTTCAAGTTTTACTTCGGCAATTTCGGTTGAGATATCGGCCATTTATTCGAACCCCATCTTCTTGCCCCAGCCTTTTGGATCTTTCGCCCAATCAAGAATTACTCCTACTTGATCTGGCTTTAAAAACCCTTTTTGGACTGCTACGTTACAAGAGTGATTAAGATCTGTTAAGGCGTGAAGCTTTACTTTTTCGGCTTCAAAATTCTTTTCCGATTCCTTTAGCTGATAAGTAAAGATTACGATTACGTCCGACACCTTTGCGCCTAATTTTCTAACGGCATCAATAACTCTTACCGAGGAACCGCCGGTAGAAACCAGATCTTCGATAACTATGACTTTTTGGTCTCTTTTTAATGTACCTTCGACTTGGTTTTGTCTACCATATTCTTTGGCTTGCCCCTTGACGTAAACCATCGGTATGTTTAGCTTTTGGGCAAGAAACGCTGCGTGAGGAATACCGGCAGTAGCGGTACCGGCTAAAACATCCGGAATGCCTATTTGTTTAATAATGGCGAGCATCAAATCGACAATTTTATTCCTCTCTTTTGGCCTTGATATTATAAGGCGATTGTCGGTATAAACAGGACTTACTATCCCCGTATTGTATTTGAATGGTTGACGCGGTCTAAATATGATGCATCCAACGTCCAGAAGAATTTTGGCTACCTCTTGTTTAGTTTTATCTGTATCTGTTGATTTCATCTCTTAATGCTTGGGCGGAATTCCTTGGATCCTGAGCATAAATTATGCTTCTTGATGCGCTAATTATCAAGCCTTTTTTGTCATCTCTTAGACCATTTTTTAAAGTTAGCTTAAGGTCGCCTCCCTGAGCGCCAATGCCTGCAATGAGAAAAACTATTTTTGGAGCGATTTTCCTAAGGATATAAATTTCTTTCGGCCAGGTGGAGCCGATCTCCAACATTATGTTCGGATACTTTTTGCTCCACGTTAAGATTTTTCTGCCAACTTTTAAATAAAGAGGTTCTCTATTTACTCTAAGATCCTGAAAGTCAATTGCTCCATGATTAGAAGTTCTGCATATAACAATAACCCCTCTTTCCTTTCTTTCGAGAAACGGCAGCATCGAGTCGAATCCACAATAAGGATTAACCGTAACCGCATCGGCATCAAAAACGTCAAAAACTTCTTTAGCATACATTTGACTGGTGTTACCAATGTCTCCTCTTTTAGCATCGAGGATGACTGGAATTTGATACTTATCCTTTATGTAGATGATTGTTTTTTGGAGATCTGCGAGGCCTTGGATACCAGAGGCAGCATAGAACGCTATTTGCGGTTTATAACAACAAACAAGATCTGCGGTTTGGTCGATTATTAATTTATTGAACTGGAATATTGAGAGCTTTTTGGGTAATTTAGCCGGATCCGGATCAAGGCCTACACAGACCAGACTGTTGTTTTTAAGTTGAGCCGCATCAAGCTTGTCTAAAAAATTCATTAGAAAAATTTGAAGTTAGATTTCCTGAGTAAGACAATCAGCTATAAGTCCGGCAACAGAAACAACTTCAATTTTTGGACTCTTTTCTGTCACTCTGATGCTGTCGGTAACAAAGATCTTATCAACGACGCTTTGCGCAAGTCTTTCTATGCCCCCACCTGCAAAAACTCCATGGGTCGCACAAACGACAACCTTCTTTGCTCCCTTCTCCTTAAGAACACCGGCGCACTCAATAATCGTCCCCCCGGTAGAAATTACGTCATCGATTATAATCGCAGTATTTCCGGCAACCTCCCCGGAAACCGACAAAACTTCAATCTGATCCCTAACGTTTGTCTGTCTGTGTTTTTCGATAACAGCAAGGGGCGCATTCAAAAGTGAAGCAAAATTCCTGGCTCTTTTCACTCCTCCCACGTCAGGTGCGACAACAATCGGATTTGAAAATTTCTCCCCTTTTACTCTCTTGGCCAAAACCCCGAGCGATGTCAAATAAATAACCGGAACATTAAAAAACCCAACTATTGCGTCTGCATGAAGATCTAAGCAGACAACTTTATTGATCCCGCTTGCAACAATTAGGTCGGCAATGACCTTGGCAGAAATCGGCTCCCCCGGCCTCGTCTGTTTTTCTTTTCTGCTGTACCCAAAATACGGAATCACTGCCGTTATTTTATAAGCACCGCTTCTTCTTACAGCATCCGCGATTAATGCAAGCTCTATGATATTCTGGTTAACAGGATATGAGTTTGATTGGAGTATAAAAATATTGGAGTTATTAACATCATCCCTAACCCAAACATCGATTTCGCCGTCCGAAAATACTCCAAGTTCAATTTTGCCAAGCGGAACTTTTGACCTTAGCGAAACTGCCTTTGCCAAGTCCGGGTTTGAGGAACCTGCAAAAATTTTAGGAGAATTCATCCCAGATCAAAATTTAACTTCAATATCCTTTTTGGCTGCCTCTTCTGCCTCAAAAAATTCTTCTACCTTATAACCTAAAAGGTTAGCAACCACAAAGTTCGGGAAAATTTTGATTTTGGTGTTATAGTCCATAACATTAGCGTTATAAAATTGTCGCGAAGCTGCAATCTTTGTCTCCGTGTCCGAAATCTCCTCCTGAAGTTCTTTGAAATTTTCAGAGGCTCGCAAGTTCGGGTACGCTTCGGCAATGGCAAATAAAGTCTTTAGCGCCCCGGAGAGCATATTGTTGGCACCAGCAGCGTCTTTGGGACTTTTGGCGGAAAGGAGTGCGCTTCTTGCCTTTGTAACTTGCTCAAAAACTTGCTTTTCGTGCTTAGCATAACCCTTAACAGTTTCAATTAAATTAGGAATTAAAGATGAGCGTCTCTTGAGTTGGATTTCAATTCCTGACCAAGCCTCCTTGACCCGGATTCTAGCAGTAATAAGACCATTATATAAATACCAAATAAAGACAAGGGCCAGAGTAATTATCGCAACTGGTATTAATGAAGACGACATAATGTGTTAATCATACCTTAAATAATTTGCGAAATTCAACCCAAGGCAAAGTATTGGCTATATCTTTGGCAGTTGCCCAACCGCGCCTGCCCACTGCAACTCCAAAGCGCATATTATCCATCTGATTTATTTGATGAGAATCACTGTTAATTATCAGTTTGACGCCGGCCCCTACCGCTTCTCTGACCAAAGCATCAGGAAGATCAAGCCGATTTGGCCAAGCGTTAATTTCCAACATTGTCTTTGTCTTAACACATACTTCGAAGATCCTTGGCCAGTCGACTTCATACGATTCTCTTTCCTGAAGTAACCTACCTGTGGGGTGTGAAACGACCTGAACGTATGGAGAGTTGCAGGCGACTAAAATTCTTTTAGTCATAGTTTTTTTATCTTGGCGGTGACTGGAATGGATACCGGCGAGAGACCCATCAAGAAATTTTAAACTCTCTTCGGGAATTGAAAGTTCTCCTGAAGCTAAAATATCTATTTCGAGTAAATTTAGTATCCCAATATCTTTACTTGAGGCTTTTAATTGCTCGATTTTTTGGCTTCTTTTCCCGATTAAATCAATTATTTGTTGTTTTGTATGAGTGGAATGGCTTGGTGAGTGGTCTGAAAAACCGACATACTCATAACCCAGGCTTTTAGCCTTTTCGATTATATCTTCAAAAGTATTGGCGCCAAGATCGTGGCTTGGTTCAATTGGGTAGCTTGAGTGTAAATGGATATCACCCTTGATATCTTCGAGTTCAATAAGTTCGGGCAATGTGTGAGTTTGTGCAGATTCAATTTCACCTATGTCTTCTCTTAGTTCTGGCTCAATAAAGTCAAGTCCTAAAAATTTGTAAAATTCTTCCTCTTTTCTAAACTTCATAAGTCGGACTTTAGCCTTAATTCCATATTCTGACAGCGAAAAACCTCTTTTTAGTGCTAGCTCTCGCAGATGGATATTGTGGTTTTTAGAGCCTGTGAAATGTTGGAGGAGTGCCCCAAAAGCATCAGGTGGTTGAATCATTAAATCTACCTGCACTCCATTTTTTAAAACCACCGAAGAAGTTCTTGAACCTGCTTCCAAAACTCGACTAACTTCTCGAAAAGACTTGAAATGATCGATAATTTTTTGGGGACTTTTTGAGGCGACCGCAATATCAATATCCCCAACTGTGGCAACCATCCGGCGTAATGAACCCAAAGGTTCCGCCCGAAGACAAGTTTTTTCTTTGCATAAGTAATCAAGAACCCTCCGGGCGACAGAATGCGCAAACGGCAAAATGAGTCTTTGGGTTCTTTCCGTGAATTCGGAGATCGATGATAGAATATCTTGTTGGGATTTTGGTCCAAATCCCGGGAGTTTGGCAATTTTACCACGGCGAGCGGCAACTTCTAAATCTTTAATATTTTTGACTTTGAGCGCCTTGGCAATTTTATAGGCACTTTTTGGCCCCATTCCTGGAACATCCAGCAATTCAAACATGCCTTTTGGTAAACCACTTTTTATCTGATCAAAGTGTCTAACATTGCCAGTTCGGAAAAGTTCATCCAAATGCAATTGAATGGCTTTGCCTAAACCCGGTACCGTATCCATTTTACCGTCATCCCAAAGATCTTTAAGTTCGCTGGTGGTATGCTCGACACTGTCGGCAGCTTTATCATAGGCTGTGATCTTAAAATAGTCGCCGCCTTTTACGGTGTAGGCGGCAGAGATGGATCTTAAGATCTTGGCTATTTGCCTGTTGGAGTAAAATCTGGCCATCAGTTACTTATATTTAAATTATAGTGAAATTGACACTGAGTTTCACCCAGTGTAAACTACAATCGTCTTATTTTTCTATTTTCAAATCTCTAGATTTGAATCAGAAATATCAAAATTCGAAGAATTTTGGAAAGGGTTGAATACGAGCGCGTTAAATAGTTCTGCGATAGCAGAACGAAAAATAGCACGAGTCGTTTAGACGCGGTCGCGTAGTGTAGCTGGCTTAACACGTCACCCTGTCACGGTGAAGATCGCCGGTTCGAATCCGGTCGCGACCGCCACGTCAAACGTGGCTAGTCGAGTTTGACTCGACCGCAAAATATTATAAAATTTAATCCCTGCTCTTGATATCAATCTCTGCCCGGAAGGAGGGATGGAATGCCCAAAGCGCGAAGAAGTTTTAATAAGTTTCTTTCAAAAATAACCAACTGGCAGGATTCTTACACAAGCCTAATACTAGGTGCAATTATAGTAATAGTTTTAGGTCTTTTAGTTGCTAATTACTTCAACAGACGAAGCCAGCAAATTGGCGGCGGTGAGCAAACTTCTCAATCTCAAGAGGAGGCTCAGAAAGCTGTTGGTGCGCCACAGGAATATAAAATTGTAGCAGGTGATTCGCTTTCTGCAATATCAGAAAAATTTTACGAAACGGCAGAATTCTTTCCGGTTTTGGCAGAAGTTAACAACATTAGTAATCCGGACATAATTTTTACAGATTCTACATTAAAAGTTCCAACAAAAAACGAGGCTGAAACAGTCAGGGTTCAATTAACGACTACACAATATCAAGTCCAGTCAGGCGATACTTTATTCACAATTTCCGAAAAAGTTTATGGCAACGGCTCCAAGTGGCCGATTTTAGATAGGGCTAATGATGTTGGTAGGCTTCCAAACGGCAACCCCCTGATTTTTGCGGGAAGTACAATTGTTATTCCTAGATAATCAGTGCGGAAGTTGATAAACTAAATCCGCAGGTTCGCGGGTGTAGTTAAGTGGCAGAATGCAACCTTCCCAAGGTTGAGATGGGGGTTCGATTCCCCTCACCCGCTCCATACGTAACCATACGTGCGTAAACCAGAACTATGCAGATAGATTTCTTCGAAGAATTCCCCAATGATGATAGTTTGTCTAAGTTACGTATTATTAAATTTAGAACAAATCTCTACGTTGCCGCTAAAAGTGTCAAAGAATTCTTAGTTTTAAAAACCAAAATCAAGAAGTCTTATAGAAATGTAACTGAGATAATTTACTGGCCTATTCTGAAGGTTAATGAAGGTTATTGGCTATCAGCATTCTCCAAAACGTTGGCAATTAAGCGAATTCTAAACGAGCTTAAAAATACAAACGAGAAGTTCCCAGTACTTTGGGATGCGGAACTGCCAATATTGGCTAAAGAGCTTTTCGTAACTCAATTACCTTATTTCTTTACAAACAGAAGCATTATACAAGAGGCATTATCTCATCAATATTCAAACCATCCTTTTATAATTACAGCATTCCCCAAAAGCGGAATAAATAAATTCATCTCGAATCTAGCATGCACTTATTTTTCTTCCGGAAGTTTGCCTTATATTGATATGCTCTACACCTCTTTACTGAACGTAAAAAATGAGCCTGGGTATCTGCGTAGTGTCATAAAAAGAAATAAAAATAAATTTCTGGATTACTCTGTCGCGCTTGGACTTATTGGACGAGGAGTAGAGGATTACTCAACACCACTAATTTCCCCTCTGGGCTTAAAAGAGGATTTAGGTGTCTCACAGAAAGAAGGAGTAAAAAATATAGTACTCTATCGCTTGGGAAGGCTAAACAATAATTATCTCAGAGTACTTGAAGAATTTGCTGAGAGATAACTCGGGGAAAGTACCAATTTACTAGATTATACTTTATTATACATTTTTTAGACCTAAAACGTAGACTAAATCAGGTAAAAGGCCGTCAGACAGGAATAATCTGTAAAACTCTGAGTCTGTTTAAGATTCTAAGCTGCTCACTAATATCAATCAGCTAACTTATTCACCTTCACTGCCCTTTTGATCGATACCGCTCATACAAGCCCGAGGCTTCTCGATCTTCTCTATCCCTGACTACTTGATAAAGAATTGGATAAGCCTCGCTCAATCTTTGCTCAACTAAAGAAATATTCCCCGCATCTATTATTTCACGCAAACTCCCCAAGCGAATAATCTCTGATCTTCTTACAACTGCAGCATATGGATTTCCTCGAATCCTAAACGTTGACGCAAGAATATCAGTTTGTCCACCAAAGCGATCTTTCCATGCTTCTGTAGAGTTTGGCCCAACAGGAATGCCTTTTGCTTTCGCAACTCTGATCTCAAGAAGCGCTGCGCCAACTGCATTTTTTAACCGTTCAATCTGTCGTTCTTGTTTGTCAACCCACTCAAGTATTTCTCCGGCTCGCCGAAACAAAGTACCAGAAATTGAAACACTCTCGTGAGCCCGAGAAAGAATAGAAGCAAGAGCATCCATTGTCGCTGTTTGAGCGTCTGCAACCCTCTCTGCCGTCTCTGCCTCAATTAGCCTTTGGCGCGTTTGTACCTTGTGCGGATTTCTTACAATCGGACTCAATCGCTCCCTTAAACTGTTAATTTTGTCTGCAAATATACTTGCAGGCGTTCTCTCGTTAATAGCCAGGGTCATTAGGGATGTAATTGAACGCGCTAATTCCTGAGCCTTTTGTGCTTCTCCAGGAATGATTAGAGCTTCTTGAAGTTGGGGAAGGGAAATACCAATGCTTGGATCGCTAGTTGCTTCTTCTACCTCCCCAACATCTATTGGGATACCCAAAAACTTGCTGATAACACGTGTGTTTTGTCTAAAAACACGCCATACATCGCTGTGGTGATGCCATAGTATCTTACCTCCGGGTTGTTGCCACCCAACCATCCATGTATCATCTTCCAAGACTCCAACCCTACGCCCTCGATCTATACTTTCGACAAAACTAGGCCGCTCGCCTGAACTCCCTATTGGCTCTCTTTCCGCCATCATATTACTATTGTATACCCAAGTTAAGAGTAGGTAAATAATTTGAGGCTAAATTATGCTCCAATTCATATAAAAAATCTGGTAAAATAGGCGAGGAGATAAACTCTTGAATGAACTCTGGCAGTCTGGCTAAGACCTCGTCAGGAGCTCCATAGGATTTTTATCGAACTGGCAAATTTTAGCCTCGATAAGTTGCTGAAATTTGTCTAAATTAAGCTTATAACCTTGTACCCTAGCGGGAATTGAACTATGATCTAGCTAGTGAATCAAGCAGATTAAGAATAAGGAAACAATCCAGTTAAAATTATAATTCAAAGGTACTTTTAATATAATCCGGA
>MFBZ01000007.1 GCA_001776545.1 Candidatus Curtissbacteria bacterium RIFCSPLOWO2_12_FULL_41_16
GCCACAGAGACGCAATTTTCAAGCGTCCAGCGCAAAATTGCATATTCTGCACGGGGAGCGGAAACTGATGCATGGTATGCAGTTTATGAAGAAGCTTCAGGGGCCGATGTTTTCTGGACCCGGTGCCTGGTCCCTTGCGACGGTTCTACCAACACTTGGGGTACAGATACCGAGATGGACGATGAAGCCTCCGATGATGACGAATCGCCGACCCTGTGGATGGAGGGCACTGATTTATACGCAGCCTGGTTTGACAACGCCAGCGACGGGCCTAAATGGCGCTCTTGGGAAACTGCTGCCGAGCCTGAAACAGCCAACCAAAACGCTTGCCAGGCAGATGATGTAGGTACTGTAGGAGCTGGATTAGTTTCAATCGCGGTGGCCGACGACGGCGACGTTTATACTGCACAAATAACCGACGGACAAGCCTCAACCGAGATTACTATCAGTAAATCCACCTCCGCTTGTAGCAATTCAGATCTTTCTTCAGACGGTACTGCCGGAGGATTAACACAGAGCGACGCTCATGCCATGGTGACAATTGGAGATAACTTGCTGCTTATCTACAACGACGGTGATCTATCTGCCTCAAGTTATGTAGATGATGCCTCTCCTGCTTGGGATCAGACAAATGTTGACATAAATGGTGGTGCTGCAGCCAACGCCGAGGAAGATTTTTCCGTAACCACAGATGGGACAGATGTCTGGGTTTTGCAAGCGATAAGTACAACCGATACTGAACTTTGGAAATGTGCAGCTTGTAATTTATCCAGTCAGAGCTGGTCTTCTCAAACGGCACCATTTACTGGTTTTACCAACGGTTCAGATGTGTCAATAAGCTATATTTCAGGAAGTAACGTCTTGGTGGCCATGTCATTACAGGGGTCAGGAACCGGTGAGCAAGTACACTGGAAAACATCGACTGACGAGGGCGCTAACTGGAGCGCAGATAATACTTACGGATTCTCTGCCGGAGCGTCCGGTCTGGATAGACTTTCGTCTACATTGACCGGTGCAAATGATGAACAAATTGCTGCCACAGTTTTAGAGACTACCAATAGCGAATGGGAATTTTCGACCCTGCCGGAAAAAACATTGTATTTATTTATCTTGACCCCATTTTTAGGATATTTATTCGGCAAGTTTAGGAGAAGGAAGAGATGAGGGGACCAGAATTTAAAACAATTTCAGTTTCCAAAGACACTTTTGTAACTTTGTTTTTGATTCTGGTCTTGGTTTTGATGTTCTTTCCTCTGATGGCGACGTTTAACGATATTTTGACCAGAATTGTCATCAATCTGAGAGGCTACTGGTTTATCCGCGAGGTGATTGTGCCGTTTGAGGTCAGGTTGGTTGCAGTGATTTTGACGGTAATGGGATTTACGGTTTCAGTTACCAAAGAATACGTTGTGCTTGGAGAGTCGCAACCATTTATTGCCGAGATTGTTTGGAACTTTATTGGCTGGCAGTCGCTTGTGATCCTTTTTGTTAGCTTAAAGGGCGGGTTAGTAAGCGGTTTTACCAGAGCAAGCAGATTGGAGGCGCTGACTTTTGCCTTAGTCGGAACATTTTTAATGAACTTAGCGAGGATTTCGGCGATTCTTATTATTCTATACTACTTTGGCAAACAGCCCGCGGCATTCTTCCACAATTATGTTTCGATAGTAATTACCATTTCCTGGCTGTTTTTCTTCTGGTGGTTTAGTTATACGTTCGTACTGGAGGAGAAGGCGGGGTCTTGACAAATATTACCTAATTTAGTATAAATTAGGTAATTATAGTTTCTTAATTTAGTTAAAAATGTATATCCAACGCCTGATTGAGACCGAGGTTAAAGCAAGCCTTTATAAAGGCAAGATTATTATTATTTATGGCGCAAGGCAAGTGGGCAAAACCACACTTGTCAAGAAAATTCTTTCAGATCTTCCAGGCACGGAAAGCCTCTATTTGAACTGCGATGAGGGAGATATACAGAAACTTTTTCGAGATTCGATAACTTCTACCGCGCTTAAACAAATTATTGGCGATAAGAAACTTGTGGTTATTGATGAGGCGCAAAGAATAAAAGACATTGGAGTGAAATTGAAGCTTTTAGTTGATAATTTTCCTAATCAACAAGTGATAGCTACGGGTTCATCTTCCTTTGAGCTTGCGAATGAGGTAATTGAACCTTTAACCGGCAGAAACATTCAATTTGCGCTCTATCCTTTCTCTTTGCCGGAGTTGGCCGGGATCTGGGATAATCTGGAAATTAACCGTCAGCTAGAAACTTTCCTTGTATACGGCTCATATCCGGCGGTTATTGAAAAATCACTTGAGGAGAAAAGGTCTATCATTTTGCAAATTTCCCAGGATTATCTTTATAAAGACATTCTTAAGTTTCAAAATCTCAAAAACTCCGAGACTATCGAAAAACTTCTTGTGGCTTTGGCCCTGCAGGTTGGAAAAGAAGTTTCTTACACGGAACTTGCAAGCCTTATTGGGGTCAGTAAACAGACGGTTGCCGGTTATATCGATATTCTGGAAAAAACCTTTGTTATTTTTAAATTGAAGCCTTTTAGTCGAAATTTAAGAAAAGAATTGGGAAAACTCCATAAAATTTACTTTTGGGATCTTGGGGTAAGGAACGCTCTTATCAATAACTTTAACCCAATATCTCTTCGCAGTGATGTCGGCGAGCTGTGGGAAAGTTTCATAATCGGTGAGAAAAGAAAACAGGAATATTCCGCCGGGAGAAAAACAAATACCTATTTTTGGCGGACTTATGACCAACAAGAAATTGATTTAATAGAGGAAAAAGAAGGACACCTTTTTGCCTATGAGGCAAAGTGGAAAAAGGCAAGATTCAAACCACCAAAATCTTGGCGCGATACCTATCAGAATTCGACTTGGATTTCAGTTACGCCCCAAAACTATCTTCAAATTTTTGGATGAGGATTTAATAACAACCTGCCCGCAATGCTCCTGCCCGACATGCTTCGTAAGTCAAAGCAGGCGGGTCGCATAGCGATGCAGGCGGGTTTAGCAATGAAGCAATTAAACAATCGAACAACTCTTCCCATCTCCAAAGACACTTTTATTACGCTATTTTTGATCTTGATTTTGGTTTTGATGTTTTTTCCCCTGATGGTAACATTTAATGATATTCTGACAAGGATTGTTGTTAACTTGGTGATATAATTATGCTATGTATAATTGGAGTGTTGACGAGGAGAAGTTTAAAAAGCAAAACCCTGAAGGGTACAAGCTTTGGCGCATTACACAGCTTATCAATTATGGGCTAGATGGTGAAAAGCTCGATCGAACGGAGGTTAAAAAAGCTTGGCCAAAAATTAAAGATCAGCTTGATCCTTATGCCAAAAGAGCTATAGAATTTTTATTATGGGGAAAACTATACTCACTCCCAAACAACTTAACTTTCTGGAACTTGCACAAGCACAAGCTTCCATAACCAAGGGGTTTTATCTTACCGGCGGAACTGCTCTGTCAGAATTTTACTTCAAACATCGCCTTTCAGAAGATATAGATCTTTTTTCTGAAGCAGAGGTTGAACCTCGGGTTGTGGAATCTTTTTTAAAAGCAGTTTCAGAAAAACTAGGTATTGCCAAAATTATAAAACAGAATTTTCTGGGACTCTTTACATATAAACTTCAGTATAAAGATGGAAATACCCTAAAAGTTGATTTCAATTACTATCCTTTTGGAAGGATCGAAAAAGGTATCCATTTTGGCAAGTTAGAGGTGAGCAGTATTTACGATATTGCTGTTAACAAATTGCATACAATCAGTATGAGAACAAGAGCCAGGGATTATATTGACCTCTTTTTTATATTCAAGAAAACCGAATATACACCAGAAAAGTATCTTCACAGGATGCGTCTTGATAGTCAAGCTAAATTCGATTGGCCCTTAGAGCCCAAAAATCTAGCTGCCGCTTTCTTAAAGGTTAAGGACATGAAAGAGACGGACTTTCCCAAAATGCTTGTGCCTTTTGATAAAAAAAAGATGGAGGATTTTTTTCTGAGCCTTGCCAGATCGCTCGAGGGTGAGATTTTTGTTGAATGAATTTCATAGTTTAAAAGAGAAGTTTTATTTCGTAAAATGGAAAGGCAAAGACAAGGGTCATCTTTTAATCTCTCAAGAGTGTCCGTCTCCAAAGATACATTTATCAGCCTCTTTTTAATTCTGGTTTTGCTCTTGATGTTTTTCCCGCTACTTTCGACGTTTAATGACGTTTTGACCAGGATTGTCATTAATTTGCGCGGTTACTGGTTTATCCGGGAAGTGATTGTGCCGTTTGAGGTGAGGCTGGTGGCCGTGATCCTGGCGGCTTTAGGAGTTGAGGTGGCGGTAACGCGCGAGTATGTGGTACTTAGTGGGAGTAGTCAGCCATTTATTGCCGAGATTGTCTGGAATTGTATTGGTTGGCAATCGGTGCTTTTCTTTGCTATTACTGCCTTTATTGGGCTTCAAGGAGACAGATATACAAATTTATCAAAATTTAAGGCCTTTTTAATCGGCGCTCTGGGAACTTTTTGGGTGAATATTTTGCGGATTGTCTTGGTTATTTTTGTGGCTTACAACTTTGGTCAACTGACGGCGACAGTAGTTCACGATTACGGTTCGCTTCTGGCGGTAATTGGCTGGTTATTTTTGTTCTGGTGGTTTTCCTATACGTTTGTGCTGGAGGAGAGGTTGTAGGTGCTGAGGCTTTAGGTCTACATCAATTTATACTTATTAGTATCAGAAAGTAAACTTTAAGATCATTTTTATTCTTTGATTGCCGCCCCTATTTTCGTGAAAAGTATTCCCCAGAAAGTGAAAATTACCAAGATTACTTTGGGCGGCAGTTTATCTTTTTTGTGGTAGTAAAACTTTCGGCCTGCTGATTCTTCTTTTGCTTTATGCCCATACTTTGTCTCAGAAGTGCGTCCAGAAAGCTCGCGACGCAGGTGGGTAATTGGCTTTTTTGGCACCAGGCCCCGGGATTCGCCAGCTTTTAAAAACTACCCGAAAGGTTGCATTGATAGTCTTTTCGTTAGATTTTGGAGAAGCATTTGGGGGAAGGTTTGATTTTAAAGTATATTTTTAGTTTTATCCTTGAAAAACTAGCTTCATCCAGGAAGGTTGGGACCATAGGAGATTCATGAGCGGTAAGGTTTATAGACAAGATTTTTTAATTATATGGAGAGGGCGAGGGGCGGATCGATAGGTTTGGGCAAGGCTGGGAGGCGCTGACCGCCTTTTTAAAACCCTTTTTGTCCGTGGCTTGATAAGAAACTTGACTGTTGTTGCCGTTTCGCAGAGATGCCCGCCTGAGGCAATGATTACAAAATTTAGCCTCAAGCCGGCTCTAAATAACCCTGTAGTTTTATTTTTATTTTCCTATAGTTTTATTACCTAAAAACCCATAATACTAAAACAGCCTCAAATTTTAGCCTCGACGTGTCTATTTGGAGCTAGCTTATAGCACTCTTGACATTTGGTACCCATCAAAACTAACATAAAATTAGAGCCATGAGTTTCAGCCGCGCCAGACTTTCCCCTCAAAAGAAATTGGAGATCCTTAAAAAAGTCTTCGAGGAGGGCCTGGAAGTCGTCTCCGTTTGCCGCCTATACGGAATTTCTCGATTCAGTTTTTATAAATGGGCGAGAGTTTATAAAAAAGTCATAAGTGATAAGTCACAAGTTATAAGTAAGGAAAAAATACTACTCAAGCTGCTTGAGGCTAAGAGGCCGAGGGGATGTGGGCATTTTCGATCAATCAAGGGTAAGAGAGAGAAGCTGGTTCTGGAGGTAGTTCTTAAGAACCCGCACTGGTCTTCCCATCAAATTAGTAAATACCTCAAATCATATAAAAACGGTTCTTACTATATCTCAAATCATGGTGTTCACAATATATTAAAGAAGCACTTATTAAATACCGAAAACTTACGAATTGAGTTTACCGGAAAACATCCGGTGAGATCCGTATTTTCTGCAAGATTCTCGGATTATGAGAAGTATTTGGTTTTGCAGGAGGCTGAAAAAAATGGGCTTACGATTTCCCGGGTCTGCCGGAAATTTCATATCTCCCGCTACACGTATTACGCATGGCTGAAAAAATACCAGGAAGAACGAACTATTGCTTCGCTTGCCCATAACCGACCTCGTGGCGAGGATCATCCACGATTTGTCGGTGACAAGATAAGAAAGCCCGTTTTGGATTTGGTGGCGGCAAATCCCGAGTACTCCGTACACCAACTGCATCGACAACTAGCTGGTATATCCGGCCACCACGCAATTCAGAATCTCCTTTTGCGAGAAGGATTAAATACCTATGACAGGAGATTGGCATATGCTCAAAGCCTGCCCGCCGATCGGCAGGTCAAAGTTGCGCCGCAATATGTACCTGAGATTCCGGTTTACAGACTGCGGCATTTGATAGCCCATTTCGCGACCGTCCCCAGGCTGCTTTTTGCCAATCCCAAAAAGGGCATTTGGTATCTGGTATTTGGTATTTTGCCTCTTTTTGTCTTTTTCCTCTGGATCAGGCTACTTCTTGGCGCTGGCCCCGGATCCTCAACACTCGGGATGATCTTTGCCTCAGTTGCTTTAACTTTCGGTCTTTTCTTCTTTATCTACTCCATGAAGTATTACATTACTGTCTTGATGGTCTTGAAGCTGGCGTCCTCCGGTTCCGCGAACCCGCCGGTAAAGACCGATGCCGGCAATTCCTCTACCGACGGGAACACTCCGGGAGTGGAGGAGCCGGTGTCTGTAGCCGGCGAAATTTTAGCCAGGGTCAGTAATTTCCTTCACCTGGAAGGAGTCAAAGCCCACCTTCCAGGTGGGTTAGGTAGTCAAAGAATCAATCCACTGCTTATCAATCTGGAGAAGGTCGAGCTTGAAGGAGAAAGGCCCTTTGTCTCCATCCATGTGGCGCTCTACAACGAAAAGAGGGTGGTTGAGAGGCTGATCCAATCTTGTACGAGCCAAGCGTGGTACACGCCGGGCAACAAACCCGGTTTGGAAGAATCCTACAAACCGGGTTTGAGAGAGGGGGCAAGAAGGGCGAATTACGAAGTAATTCTGGTCGATGACTCGACTGATGAGACGACAGAGATTGCTAAGCAATCCTTAATTGATAATGGATGGCAACAGTCATCGGCCTGCCTGCCGGCAAGGCAGGTTCCCGGTTCTCTGACAGAAAACAAACCCGGTTTGGAAGAACCCCGCAAACCGGGTTTGGAAGACGGCACACAACAGACAACGGATAACTTAGAGATTTACACTTTCAGCAAGCCGGCTGGTCCGACTGTCAAGCTGATTCACAGATTCAGCCGTTCCGGATTTAAGGGCGGGGCCCTGCAGGAGGCGCTCAGGGTTTGCGACCCCAGGGCCGAGTACGTCTGTGTCTTTGACGCCGACTTCGTGCCATACCCGGATACCATAGAGCAGTTTGTGAAGACATTCCAGGT
>MFBZ01000008.1 GCA_001776545.1 Candidatus Curtissbacteria bacterium RIFCSPLOWO2_12_FULL_41_16
CACGAAAAAAGATTGGTTTAAAGTTTGGTTATTTCCAGAAATTTATCTTTTGAGTTAAAACAGATTTTGAACTTTTCGAAAAAGTCCTTTTGGCCAATTAGGTTGGTGTCAATACCCAGATCCGGCGAGAAGCCAATCGTAGCAGTAAAAGCAAAATCTAAAATTTTGACGTTAATTTTGTGAAGATAAACAACAATCTTATCTCCGTTACCGACAGTAAGCTCAGTTTTTTTGCCGGCTTTTAAATCAATTGCTAGGGTTTTAGCAATATCCGGTTGAAAGACGCTATAGCTTGCTCCCGAATCGACGTAGGCAATAAAACCAATCCAAACCCCATTTTTAGCTTGAAGTTCTAAGAAGATTTTCGGTTCGCCCTGATGGTACGGGATTTGCATGCGCAGTATAAGTGAACCTTCTCATTTTTTTGGGGCACATGGTAGATTAATATTTTTTTATTGGGAAATTTTGTTTTAGCCTTTTGATATGATTGGACGGCATCATCCGATACGGCTACGACCTTGCCTGCGACAATGGCTACTCGTTTTCCGGGATAATTCTTGGTAAGATTTTTAGGTATTTTTGGGAAAGTTGTTTTCATCGTGCTATCATTTTACAGCAAAGCATAAGGATTTAACAATCCATCCATTTAACCTTTGATTTTACTTGGCATGAAGTTTAGCAAGCTTGCGCAGTACTACGAAAAGTTGGAAGCGACTTCAGGGAGATTAGAACTGGTGGATATTTTGTCCAAACTTTTTACCGAGTCTGACTCGGCTGAGATTGGCAAGATTTGTTACTTGATTCAAGGCCGGGTGGCGCCGTTTTTTGAGCCGGTTGAAATCGGCATGGCGGAGATGACAATTGCGCAGGCTGTAGGCCGGGCTTTTAACAAGGATAAGGACTCAGTTATTAAGTTATATCGTCAAAAGGGTAATTTTGGTCTGGCCGCCGCGCAATTGGCGCAACAAGCAAAAAGCAATAAGCAAAAAGAAAAGCTTTCCGTCAGTGAGGTTTTTGAGGAAATTTTAAAAATCGCCAAGTTTAGCGGGGAGGGGACGGTCGAAAAAAAGGTGTCAAATTTGGCAGACTTATTAAAAAAACTGGATCCAACATCAGTCAAGCATGTTGTCAATATTCCTCTTGGCACTCTCCGTTTAGGAATCGGGGATCCGACGGTTCTGGATGCACTTTCGATGGCAAAGTGCGGGGATAAGTCACTTCGTCCGGTCCTTGAAAATGCTTATAACAAAACTAGTGATCTTGGTTATGTTGCGGAGGCTTTTTTCAAGCATGGAGGAAAGGGAATCAAGGAGATAAAACTTGTGATGGGGAAACCGGTAAGACCGGCGCTTGCTGAGAGACTTCCCAATGCTGATGAGGCAGTTAAAAGGCTAGGTAGCGAATTTGCTGCCGAGCCAAAATTTGACGGATTTCGCGTGGCGGTGCACAAAAACGGCGATAAAGTAGAGCTTTTTTCCAGAAATCTGGAAGACACAACTCACGCTTTTCCTGATATTGTCAATGGTGTCCTTTCTGAAGTCAAGGCCAAAAGCGCCATTATAGAAGGGGAAGCGATAGCTTATAACCCGGCGACTCAGGAATTTTTGCCGTTTCAAGAAACTACCAAGCGCCGGAGAAAATACAAAATTGAGGAAATGGCACAAAAACTGCCCCTTATCATGTTTGCTTTTGATCTTTTGTATCTTAATGGGAAGGATATAACTGAGAGGCCTTATAAGGAAAGGAGAAAACTACTGGAGTCGATTATCAAAAAGGACAACAAGGTTGTGAAGTTGGCGGAAGAGCGGGTTTTGCACACGGCGAATGAGATTAAAAAATTCTTTGACGAGGCGGTTTCTGCGGGACTTGAGGGACTGATGCTCAAAAAACTGGACAGCCCTTACGTTGCCGGCGGACGGGGCTTCCACTGGATAAAGTTTAAAAGAAGTCAGGCGGGGGAGTTGACAGATACCGTCGATTGTGTGCTTTTAGGTGTTTATTCGGGTCGAGGCAAGAGGACGGAATTCGGAGTGGGAGGATTATTGGTTGGTGTGTATGACAAACTCCGCGATGAGTTTGTGACAATTTCCAGAATCGGTACGGGTTTGACGGATGAGGAGTTTAGGGAAGTTAATAAAATTGCCCAACATCTAAAACTTTCGCGTAAACCGGCAAGGGTTAACTCCAAAATTGGACCTTCATTTTGGGTAGAACCAAAAGTAGTTCTGGAAGTTTACGCGGATGAGATTACCAAGTCCCCAATTCACACGGCTGGGGAAAAAGATGGAATAGGCTATGCTTTGCGATTTCCTCGATTGGTAAAGTTTAGAGAAGCGGACAGGCGACCGGAAGATGCGACGACAGTTAGTGAGGTAGAGAAAATGTATAAGCAGCAATACCGTAAGAAATAACCCCTTGTTACTTTTCTAATTTTCTTTTTAAATGGTTTCGTGGTGAAAAAGACCGGAATCCAAGTCGATAAAAAAGAAATTGACCAAGTTCTTGCTTACATTGAAGATTATTGGCCAAAACTTGTTCGCGTTCATAAAAAAGATCACAAAACTTTGATTGGTTTACCTGATCCTTACATCATTCCTGCCGAAAGCGATGTTTTTCAAGAGCAGTATTACTGGGACACCTATCCGGTTGTGCGGGCCCTTATAAACCATCCGAAATACTCGCAGTTAGCAATCGGGATGGTTGATAATCTCCTTTATCTGGTTGAGCGCTTTGGAATTATTCCCAACGGCTCGCGCTTCTATTTTCTTTCCCGTTCCCAGCCGCCGCTACTGTCCAGTTTGGTTTGGATTGTTTACCAAAAAACCAAGGACAAAAAATGGTTTGCGAGGGCAGCTTCCCTTCTTGAGGAGGAATATAATGGAGTTTGGATGGGCAAAGTCCACCTTCGCAACTTCCGTAATGTATACAGGGGTCTTTCACGCTACTACGACATTAATGCTGTGAACGTTCTTGCCGAGGCAGAATCCGGTTGGGATTTGACAGCGAGGTTTATGGGCAGATGCATGGATTTTTTGCCCATCGATTTAAATTCCTTGCTTTATCTTTACGAAGTTGATTTGGCAAAAGCATACGAAGAGTTAGGCGACATTAAAAAGAAGGAGAAGTTTTACGAAAAAGCCCGAGTCCGCAACCAAGTTATCACTGAGCTAATGTGGGACGAGAAAACCGGCTACTTCTACGATTATGATTTCGTAAACAGAGAAAAGAGTCATCTGGTAACTATTGCCGGCGTTTTTCCGCTAAATGTCGGAATTGCCAGTGCCAAGCAGGCAGAGCGGGTAGTTTCGGTTATCCAAAAAGACCTCCAGGAAAAATACGGCATAGTCCAGTCAGTAAGATTTGTTGAAAATTTCCAATGGGACTGGCCAAACGGATGGGCACCGATGCAGCTTAGGACAATTGAGGGCTTGATGCGTTACGGGTACAACCGCTTGGCAAAACGGATTGTTTTAAAATGGCTGTCTTTAAACATTGAAATTTTTAAGGAAACAGGAAATTTATGGGAAAAGTATGATGTTGTCCACGGCAAAATCGGTGTTCCGGATAGGTATCCGACTCCTTACGGTTTTGCTTGGACTAACGCGGCTTTCGTAATTTTGGTTCGTGTCTTAAATTTCTTAGAGAAAGACGCTACCGAAGGTGCTACTCCTGTTTGGCTGGTGAGGCGTTTGGGCTGGCTATAGATTTTACACAATTGACATTTAACATTTGACAACTTGCTTTTCATAGCACAAAATGTCTTCGAACTTCCTCTCGCATGAAATTTGTTGCTGATCTTCATTTACATAGTAAGTATTCACGAGCAGTTTCCCAACAAATGGTTTTGGCACAGATGGTCCATTGGGCGAAGTTAAAGGGTATCAATGTTCTTGCAACGGGCGATTTTACCCATCCATTTTGGTTTGATCAAATAAAGAATGAGCTGGCGGAAGCGGGGCGTGGGCTTTATAAGTTGAAGCCATCAGTTAACGGTTCACAGATAAGACAAAATTCTGAAGTTTCCTTTAACCGTGAACCGGTCTACTTTTTGCTCTCCACTGAGATTTCTTCAATATACTCCCAAGGTGATAGGGTCAGGAGGATCCATAATCTATTTTTCTTTCCAAGTTTGGCATCAGTTGAAAAATTTAATAAGGCGCTTTTGACGCGGGGTGCTAATCTGCGCTCTGACGGCAGGCCAATTGTGGGGATAACCTCACGAGATCTTGCCGAAATTGCTCTTTTGTGCGACGAAAAAGCTTTAGTTATTCCCGCCCATGTTTGGACTCCCTGGTTTTCAGTCTTTGGTTCTTTTTCGGGCTTTGACTCAGTTGAAGAATGCTTTGGCGACATGAGTAAGTTTGTTTATGGAATTGAAACGGGGCTATCGAGTGATCCAGCGATGAACTGGCGGATTGCCGATTTGGATAATCTGTCAATTCTTTCTTTTTCGGATGCCCATTCTTTGGAGAAAATGGGAAGAGAGGTGACGGTGTTTGAAGCGGGGGAGACAAGCTATAATAGCATCTATTGGGCTATTAGGAATGTAGGATGGTTGGATGGTGGGCCAAAAAGAGAAAATGAACCTACAAACCTACAAGCCCAAGAGCCTACGAACCAATCTAAAATTGCTTTTACCATTGAATTTTATCCGGAAGAAGGTAAGTATCATTTTACAGGGCATCGTAATTGTAACTTTAGTCAGTCTCCAGAAGAGACTGCCAAAAATGGCGACATTTGTCCGGTGTGTGGAAAACCTTTGACTGTTGGGGTAATGCATCGTGTGGAGCAGCTAAAAACCAGAAACTTGAAACATGAAACCAGAGACATAAATGGGGTTAGGTGGGTTTATCCTGAAGGCGACGGCAGACCACCGTATGTTTCCATGGTACCTTTGGGTGAGATTTTGGCGGGAAGCTTAGGTGCGGCAGTTGGGACTAAAAAGGTTGCCGATCAGTATTTAATTTTGGTTTCCAACTTAGGTAGTGAATTTAATGTTCTTCTGAAAGCCGATCTTGAAGCTATTGCCAGATTTTCGAATCAGAAAGTCGCTCGTGCAGTTAGTAAAGTCAGGGGTGGTGATATTGTTGTTGAACCTGGTTATGACGGCAAATTCGGTGTCGTCAAGATCTTTAATGAGAAATCCGGCGAGTTGACAAAGGGAAAGATTAATGATGATGCGCAATTAAATTTATTTGCGTAAAATAGTCCGAAATGGAGGTGAATGAGGATCGCTAAGTTTGATTCAAACAGAAATTTGGTGGCAGCTCTTTCGTATCTTTTGGGTTTTATAACCGGCATTGTCATTTTGGTGGTAGAAAAAGAAGATAAATTTATTCGCTTCCATGCGATGCAATCGACAATGATTTTTGGGGGTTTGTTTATTCTCAACGTGATGGTGCGTTTGATTTTCTCGCCGCTTGTTTTTCTTGGTGTTGTGGCAAGTTTAGTCAACATTTTAATTTCTATTGTTGCCGTTATTATCTGGATAGTTTCGATGGTGAAGGCGTATCAGGGCCAAATGTTTAAATGGCCAATTGTCGGAGATTTTGCGGAGAGACAATTAGGTAAATAAAGCATCACAGGTAATTAAGAATTATAGATGATTTTTGAAAATAGACAGCATGCCGGAGAGCTGCTTTCTAAGGAGTTATTGAAACTGAAGTTAGACCTTAAAAAATCGATAATTTGTGCAATTCCCCGCGGAGGAGTTCTTGTCGGAAAGGTTATTTCCCAAAATTTGAATATTCCTTTATGCGTGATCGTTATCAAGAAAATCGGTGCTTTGCATAATCCTGAGCTGGCGATTGGGGCAACTGCTTCATTCGGTAAACCAGTTTTAGATAGGTGGTTGATGCGCGATCTTGGCGTTTCACGGGAGTATTTGAAACGAGAGATACTTAAAAAAAGGAAGGAAGCCAGAGCGCGTGAGAATTTTCTGCAAGCAGAGCTTTTGGGTAGTGATTTTGCCAAAAAGAATGTGGTAGTGGTTGACGACGGAGCGGCCACAGGGCAGACTGCCCGCGCGGCTGCCAAGATTATTCGAATGTTCGCACCAGAAAGGCTGATTTTGGCGATAGGCTGCGCTTCTCCCTCATCAGTTGGTTTATTAAGAGGTAATTATGACGAGATTATTTGTCCGGAAATTTCCGAAGAATTATTTGCCGTAGGACAGTTTTATCGCGACTTTAGACCGGTTAAGGATGAGGAAGTGAAAGCAATATTAAACATCAAAGATTAAATATACCAAAGCGTATTTTAAATAAATTTAAAAGTAAAAATACAAATTAAATATGAAATTAATCGCGGGTTTAGGAAATACCGGCCCTAAATATAAAAATAATCGTCACAATTTAGGGTTTATTCTGGTAGATAGCTTTGTAAAGAGTCAGGGGCTCTCTTGGCGATATGGTGCTGATTTTATGTGTTATTGGCTTAAAAGCAACAAGTTTTTGGTAATTAAGCCTACAACCTACATGAATAAATCAGGCGCGTCGGTTAAAGCTGTTTCTGGTTTCTATAAAATCGAAATTAAAAACATCTTGGTTGTCCATGATGATTTGGATTTGGATTTTGGCAAAATTCGACTTTCTTTTGGCGGCTCTGGTGCCGGGCACAAAGGTGTTGAGTCGGTAATTGAAAGTTTGGGGACACCTGAGTTTGTCAGACTGCGGGCAGGCATCGGCTCGCCTCGTTTGACGCGAGTCGAAGCGGGCCGTTCTTTGCCGGAGGCTACGGACGGCAAACCATCTGATGCTGAAAAATATGTTCTTGAGGATTTTACAAACGAAGAACAAGTAAAACTTGCTGAGATTATCCAAAATTGCCAAGAAGCGATAAAATCCTATCTTGAGTTTGGTATTCAGGCGACAATGAATCGTTTCAATTGAGTCCATGCCTTCAGCAGTCCAGCTTCTAACTATCATTGAAAACCTTTTCAAAATCTGGGGGCTTTGGTTGGTGCCCCTTGGCGCTTTTTTGGAAAATTCAGTGATTTTAGGCTTTATTTTTCCAGGAGTGACTGTTATTGTTTTATCGGGATTCGTGGCCAGGACAACCGGTGAGGGGATCTGGCTAATTATTGCTTTGGCTACAATTGGTGCTTTTCTGGGTGATAATCTTGATTATTTTATTGGCCGCCGGTCTGGTAAGATTTTGGAGAATAAACCCTTGTTTGCCAGGCCGATTGCGGCAGTTGAACCTTTTTTGCAAAAGCACGGCATTTGGGCAATTTTTGCGGGTAGGTTTTCCGGTTGGAGCAGGGCTTGGGTGGCTTTGGCTTCAGGTATTATTAAATTCACATACTGGAAATTCGCAATTGTATCAGCAATTTCGGCACTAACATGGACTTCTGTATGGATAATCGGAGGATATTTACTCGGCGGTAATAAGGAGATTATCGCGCAGTGGTTGTCCAGAGCTTCGATTTTGGCCTGGATTGTTTTTGGGATACTCCTAATTTATTATTTTAGGTCAAGAATCAAGCTTATTTTGGACCTGACTGTTTTTACCGCGTACAAATATGGGAACAAACTCAAAAATGGCCTCAAAAACAACGGACCTAAGTTTTAACGATAAGGTCCATCGGTTGGTTAAACAAATTCCCAAAGGGAAAGTGGTAACGTACGGTCAGATCGCGATTGCCATTGCAAGACAAACCCGGCTTGGAGGGCATTTACAAACCGGGCTTGGAGCAAGGGCGGTTGGAAACGCGCTGCATTCAAATACCGATTCAAATGTGCCCTGTCATCGAGTGGTGGATAGAAATGGTCGGATTGCTTTAAGCCATGCTTTTGGTGGTTGGAAGGAACAGAAAAGGAGACTTTTGACCGAAGGTGTGAGGTTTAGGGATAATATGCATGTAGATTTAGAGCAATGCAAGTTTACATTAGGATTTGCGGTCAAGTGCAGGGAGTTTTCTTTCGATCCAGCGCTAAAAAAGTAGCCGAAAGTCTTGGTTTAGTTGGATGGGTTAGAAATAATGACGATGGATCGGTCGAAGCACTTGCTAAGGGATCGAAAGAGAATCTGGAGAAATTTGTCAGCTGGTGCAAAAAGGGCCCATTAGCTGCAACTGTAGAGCGAGTTGAGGTTAATTGGAGCAAAGCAACTGGTGAGTTTGATAAGTTTGTCATAATATGAAACCGGTTCAATTTATGGGTAAAAAACTTGGTCCAATGTCTTTTGAGTTAAGGTGATCCTTCTTGGTTTTGTGATCCTTTTTATAAAGGATTGACTTTTCCTTAGATTCAAGTAAACTAACACACATGGCTTCTTGCGAGATTAATAATGCTCCATCGTCTTTGGAGGGAAGGCATTTACCAGATTTTTTGCCCCAGAGTCTCCAGTCACTAGACGAAAAACATCTTAACAAATTGATTCCGCAACGATTATTAGAACTAGCAGCTGATCCTTCCAAAGTTACGGCTACTAGGATTAGATGGTGGTCTGGTCGCTCAGATAATGGATTCGAACCTTCATTAGGGCTTTTGATCTTTGAACGCAACGCATTAAAACAGCCAATACCCTACCAAGAACCTTTAAGCTCGCATTGGGAACATGTGCTCAATTACCAGCGTAGGGTCGCAACCAAACAGAAATTATTGAAAGCAATGGATAGGGTTCTTTTAGCGCTTATTGCGGATGACAAGTGGAATCAGAATGGGGTTGAGGTTTTGAGTTTGATAATCACGGAAAGCCTTAGGGGCAGTGGTGTCGGTGCCGAATTTCAACAGAAATTCGTAGAGCTCTTAAGGAAAATGGGTTATAGATATTCCTACGGAGTCAATAATCAAGAAAATGTTGGATTTTTCTTAAAAACAGGAGGATACTTGCTTGGACAACTGAAGCCTGACAAATTGACAGATAAGTTATTGCTAACTCCGAGTAGCGCTAATTCCGATTACACAACGATTAGATTTCTGGATGAGGTAATGGAAGCAGAATATGTCCAGCCCCAATTCCTGAGAGGCAATGGTCGAACAAACGTTAATTTTAGTGGGTACAAGGGATAATTTTTTGGGTTATGCATTTCGGGGAGAATGTCATAGTGGTAAAGGTCGGCGTCACAGGGCATTTGTGACGCTTTTGTTTGACAGTCAAAATAGGGTGACTTTGCAGAAAAGGAAACATCGGCTTTTTGATAATTTGTGGGACTTGACGGCTATTAGTCATCCACTCCATACAGATGTAGGTGATGAAAGTTACCAGCAAGCCTCTGACAGGGCTCTTTTAAAGGAAATGGGAGTCTCTCATGTTCCCGTTAGAAAAGTAGGCGCATTTAATTATTTTGCGCGCGACTCAAAAAATTGCGAGAATGAATATTGTGCGGTTTTAATTGGAAGGCATGACGGCAAATGTAGTCCGAATCCAGAGGAAGTATATGAATCAAAGAAGGTCAACTTTGATGATTTTGTAGCTGATGTTTCCGAAAATCCTCAAAAATATACTCCTTGGGCAGTTTTGGCGGTTAAAAAACTAAAAAAAGTAAAGAGGCCAGACCTCTAGAAATCCAAGGATGGACTTTGCGACGTTGTTGAGATTTTTTTTAGAATCCTTTGATCCATATTCAAAAGACTACTTTTCGGTAAAGGTAAAGACTGTTTCCAAATACCCTAAATTAATAGGCCGGTTCTATAAGGATCTTTTCGATTTTACTTCTGGCGGCAAGAAGTTGCGGGCGTTTTTAGTCTACCTTGGCTACTTAATAGGTAGTTCCAACTTTAAGGAGTCTCCTTTGACGTCAAAGAAGACTCCTTTACATAGGATTTTGCCGATTTCATTGGCCCTGGAAATTATCCATAGTTTTCTTTTAATTCATGATGACATTATCGATAGGTCGGAAATAAGGCGCGGTAAACTAGCAATCCATAAAAAGTATGAGAAATTATTGGGTGTCCATTATGGGGAAAGTATGGCCATCGTGCTTGGTGACTTAGCTTGTTCTGAAGCTTTTAGGTTGGTTAGTTCATCTAGCTTTGAAGATACTTTAAAGATTAAATGTTTGCAAAAACTTTTGGAGATTTTGACTGAAACTGTTTATGGTCAAGCCCTGGATGTTTTCTATTCATATAGAAAGGCAACTTTATCTGGGATTTGGCAAGTTGCTGATCTTAAAACTGCCAGATACAGCTTTGTTGGTCCTTTGGTGATAGGAGCAATGTTTGCCGAGGCCAAGAATGAGCAAGTTGATGTCTTAACTGGCTATGGCTTGTACGTTGGTACAGCATTTCAAATTCATGATGATATTTTAGGTATTTTTGGGGATGAGAAAGTTCTTGGTAAATCAGTTCTTTCAGATCTGCGAGAAGGCAAAAATACAATTCTTATTTATAAAACAAAAGAACTTTCAGGCGGGAAAGACAAGACTGATTTGGAGAGGATTTGGGGTAAGCGCGAGGCAACAGAAAAAGACCTAAGAAGAGTCCGGGCGATTATTCGTGACTCAGGAGGGCTTGAGTGGTGTCAAAATGAAAGTTTGAGATTGGTCGGTGAGGCCAAAAAGCAAGTTGGCAAGATTGTCATAGATGTCAAGATGCGGGATATATTTTGCCAGACAGCGGATTTTGTGATTAGGAGAGATAAATAAGATTTCAGTTGAAAAGTGGATGTGATTTTTGGTATCCTTTGGGTTAACGGTTGATGAGTAACGAATCGGATAAAATTATCCCCAAACACGTGGTGATTATTCCAGACGGAAACAGGCGCTGGGCAAAGAAGCACGGTTTGCCGCCAATTGAAGGTCACCAGAAGGGACTGGAAACAGCCTTGAGGGTAGTTCGGGGATCGCGTGATCTGGGGATTAAAATTTTAACTCTTTGGGGATTTTCAACCGAAAACTGGAAAAGGCCCCCGGTGGAAGTTAAATATTTGATGAGGATATATGCTATATTTTTCCGTAATCACTTCCGGGAACTTGTTTGCGAAGGCGTTAAGTTTAATTGGCTTGGACGCCGTGATCGGGTGCCCAAAGTTTTACGGGCGATTTTGGAAAAAATCGAGAAAGAGACCGCCAAAAACACTAAGTATATCCTCAACATTTGTATAGATTATGGTGGGCATGATGAATTGATTCGGGTGATTAAAAGAGTCATTAAGCGCGGGATTAATCCTTCCCAAATCAATGAAGATTTGATATCCGCAAATTTGGAGACTGCTGGCATTCCTGATCCGGATCTTTTAATTCGAACTTCCGGGGAACAGAGGACTAGCGGCATTATGCCTTGGCAGACTGTCTACACTGAGCTTTTCTTTTCCAAACTTTTCTTTCCGGATTTTTCGCTAGCTGAGCTTAAACGCGCAATTGACGATTACATTCGCCGCCAACGCCGCTACGGGCAATAACCCTTATGTCTCAAAAATTTGACAACGGGCCTTACGCCAGGCAGATTGAAAAGCCTTGGGGATTTGAAATCCACTTTGCCCCGGATGACAAACCATATATGGGTAAAATTCTCCATATCAGGTCGGGTGCCAGACTTTCTCTTCAGGCGCATGATCAAAAACAGGAGAGCTGGTTTTTATTAAGCGGCAGGGCAAAAGTTGTCTGGGATGATCAAAAAGACGGTGAATTGACAGAAACAGAATTTGAGAAAGGGAAAGGCTACAGTTGCAACGTCAACCAGAGACACCGTCTTATCGGTATAACCGATTGCGATATAATCGAGGTTTCGACGCCCGAAATTGGTACAACTTATCGGTTTGAAGATGATTATAAGAGGAAGAACGAGACACCCGAGGAAAGGGTTAAGAGAAATGAATCGATTGTTTAAAAATTAAAACATTAAAAAATTCAATAAGAGAGCTTATTTTCTCAAAAATCTCAAAAATGAAAATTAATAATTTCAAATTGAAAATTTAATGAAAGATTATACTTCGCAGCATTACGCTTCCCGCACTCACGAAAAGATGAGAGAGGTTTTAATGGATCCGAACGCCGAAGGACCTGAGGTCCATTATCATATGATTCGCGGAGGCAATAATCAGAATATTACCGTTTGGGAGCCTGGAAAGGTCGGCGACGAGTACATTAAAACTTATGGTCACTATCATGTTGGTGATATATCCGAGACTTATCGGGTTTTATCTGGAGAGGGAATTGCGGTGGTACAAAAGCGAGCGACTGGTTCTGACGGTGCGCCGATCGATGACGAGATTGAAGGCATTTTTGTCGTTCACATTAAGCCGGGCGACGCCCTTTTTATGCCAAGTGGTTGGGGGCATCTGGTGGTTAATACCGGCAGCGGATTTTTGGTCACTATTGATGATAGTCCGGTCAGCTTTGATAAAATTGATCCGGTTTCTCTGCCAGGGCACGCCGATTATGAGTCTGTTAAAGAAATGCGTGGATTTAATTATTATGTGGTGGAGAGAGACAGCCAGCCGGTTCTCGTCAAAAACCCCCTTTACAAAAAAGTGCCTGAAGTTGAAATTATTGAAGCAAGCGAGTATCCTTTCAAAAAGTGAATCATGAAATATGAATTATAAATTAAGGCAAAGGCCAAGATTCATACTTCTTGATTCACAATTCTCTTAAAAATATGTGCGGAATTTTTGGGTACGTCGGTAGGCAGAGTGACGCCGCCAAAATTGTTTTTGAGGGCCTGAAGCGGCTGGAATACCGTGGTTATGATTCGTGGGGGATTGCCGTTTTGAATGAAGAGGGAATTAGAGCTTCTAAGAAAGTCGGGGCTATTGGGGATTTAGAAAAGGATATTAGTCTTCCAGACTCGTTCATTGGCATTGGGCACACGCGCTGGGCTACCCATGGTGGAATTTCCGAAACCAATGCCCACCCCCATTATTCTTCGGATAAATCTTTTGCTTTAGCCCAAAATGGTATTGTCGAAAACTATGCTGATCTCAGAAGGGTTCTTTTAAAAAAGGGTTATAATTTCGCAACAGAAACCGATACCGAGGTTATTGTTAGGTTGATTGAGGATAAGGCCAAGAAATCAGCCAATTTAAAAGAAGCGTTGCGTCAGGCCTTTTTAGAATTGAAAGGGAGGAATACGGCTATTCTTATCACAAAAAATGGCGAGATTATTGCGGCGAGAAATGGTTCTCCTTTGGTTATAGGAATTGAGGGTTCCGATATCTATCTTTCTTCTGATACGCTTTCCTTTGCCCCATTTGCAAAAAAAATGATTGTTGTTGATAACGGCCAATTAGTCGATTGCTCAAAAGGGAGGATAGCTTTATATGAAATGAAAACGGGCCAAAAGATTAAGCACAGATTTGTGGATATTAATCTTGCCGATAATCGTATCGATAAAGAAGGTTATCCCCATTTTATGTTAAAAGAAATTCATGAAGGTCCAGATGCGATAAGGCAACTTTTAGAAAGAGGTCTAAAAGAATACCTAGATTTTGCCAGGGTAATCAAAAGGGCTAAAAATGTCTATACGATTGCTTCAGGAACCACTGGGATTGCCGCCGCTCAAATTGCCTTTTATTTAAGAAGATATCCAAAAATAAAGGCGATAAGTTTAATCGGCGCTGATGCTTTAGAGTACTTAGATTTGATGACAGCAGACGACTTGATTATTGCTCCTTCTCAAAGCGGAGAAACAGCAGACGTTCTGGAAATTTTAGAAATTGCCAAGAAAAAGGGTGTAAAAATAGCATCATTTGTGAACATGCAGGGTTCAACGATGACCAGGATGTCAGATTATAAATTCATGGCCCAAGCGGGACCGGAGGTGTGTGTGATGAGTACCAAAGTATTTGTGTCGCAGATCGCTTGGGGTTATCTCATATCAAAGATAACAGTCGGCAAATCAGGCGAGGGGATAAAGAATCTTCATCTGTTATCTTTGGTAATGGCCAAATACCTGAAGAGTCCAAAAAATCACAGTGCTCTCAAAACACTTGCCGAGAAGCTTCTTTCGGCCAAGGATATTTTCCTTTTAGGCAAGTTCCAGAATTTCAATATCATAAAAGAGGGTATGGTCAAGTTGATTGAAGGCACTTACAAACATGCGCACGCAATGCCGGCTGGAGACCTCAAGCACTATGCAATCACTCTGATGGAAGAGGGAGTGCCGGTTATTTTTGCAATTTCTGAGGATGAGGCCAAGTTTGATGTCATCAATGCTGTTAATGAGGTTAAGGCAAGAGGGGCCTATGTGGTTGGGATAGCCCCCAGTCGTCATGAAAGCTTTGATTACCATCTTGAGGTTCCTGATACTTCCGAAACCAGTGCGATCATGAATATCATACCTTTGCAGCTTTTAGCCTATTATCTGACGGTCAAATTAGGTTATAACGTGGATAAGCCCCGCAATATCGCCAAGAGCGTAACAGTGAAGTAGGGTTTGACAGCATAAGCAGAATATAATTGCTGTCAAGTTGAGTCTCTTTACAGTTCAATAGTTTGAACTATTGAACTAAAAGTTGTCTCGCAGGGATTTTCTTTTGAAGAGTTCTTTACCTATACGGCGTTTTCTTTCGTAAGCACCACTGCCATAAAGTTTAGGGGGTGAGAATTGGATTAATAGTTCTTCAATTTTGTCGAATAAGGCCTCTTTCTTTTGATCGGCAAGAACTCTGGTAACTACTTTTTGATAACCTTCATTTTGACTATGCTTTAGAAAATAGGAAACATTCATAATGGTGTTTCTGGCAACTTTCAATGTGTGATCTATTTCATCGTAGGTATAGCCTTTGGTGAGCATTACGGCTATTGCCAAGCGTTTTATGAGCATAATTTTTTCTGTAGGCGAGAGGAGATCCTCTAAAAAGTTTTTTACTTCAGTTAGTGTTTTAAGGTCAACAATCGTTTTTAAGAAGATTGTGAAGATATATTTTTCTAAGTTCTTGTCCAGTGCTCTTCTGGAAATTTTAGTCATTATAATCCGTTAGTCTAGACTATTAGACTATGAAAGTCAATAATGATAAAATTTGGATATGAAGCTTGGTGCCAAAGAGTTGCGTGTTAGTAGTCCATCAGAGGCTGATTTGAAAGGAATAAAAAGGCGGGAGATTTATATTATTTGCGACAATGTTTTGGATACTTACAATATCGGGTCGATTTTTAGGCTGGCGGATGCGGTAGCCGCAAAAAAAATCTATTTGTGTGGTCAGTCCGAGACGCCGCCGAATAGTCGGATTGCTAAGGCGGCAGTAGGGACGGAAAAGTGGGTGCCGTGGCAATACGAACGAACTGCGAACGATGCAGTTGCCAAAATTAAAAATCAAATATCAAATATTAAAATAGTAGCTATTGAACAAAGCAAGAAGAGTATTGATTATCGAAAAGCGGATTATAGGGAACCTGTGGCATTTGTGGTTGGCAATGAGACAGAAGGGCTAAGTCAAGAAGCATTGAAGCTGGTTGATCAGATTGTCGAAATTCCGATGTTTGGAGTGAATCGATCTTTAAATGTGATGGTTTCACTGGCCATTGTTTTATATCGGGCGATTAGATAATTTTCAATTTACAATTTTAAATTTTTAATCAATTTCTAATGTTTTAATTTTGAAAAGAAAATCTTTCTGATTTTTGAAACATTTAATCATTGAAAATTCAATGAAAATACCAAAGCGTATTTTTGATAAATCAAAAAGTAAAAATTAAGAATTAAAAATTCGGTTTAGTTTGGGGTTATCGTGTAACTTACTGGAGTTCCGGGACAGGTTGTTTCGTTTTGGGTGGCGTCTTTTTGTGAATCATTGGTATTTTCCAGACAACCAGTTAAGGCATAGCTTGTGCAGTTTGTACTGCAGCCTGCGGGTGTAGGGGAATAAGTATAACTTAAGCCGGTTTTGGGATCGGTAGGGACTACCTTGATATATGTGGGGGCAAGAGATGCAAGAGCGTTGGGGTAATAATAACTACCCGCAGTATCTTGCTTGGCAAGCTCCAGGGTTTTTTTGATAGCATCGATTTCTTGTTTTCTTTTGGAATCACGTGCCCTTTCTTGGGCCGAGCCGTAGGAAACTAAAGTAAGGGCAGCCAAAATGCCAAGGATGGTAATGACAATGAGAAGCTCGATCAGGGTGAAGCCATGTTTATGGTTCATCGTGTATCGTTCATCGGGAATTTTTTGCTTGTGCTCCCGATTAACAATTAACGATTTACGATTAACGAACATGGGCATTAATTTAATTGTCAGCCGTCAGTTATTAGATGTCAAACGTTGAAGATCAGTTATTACAGACGAAATACCAACCATTTCCTGTGTAATTTGAAAAGTTCGGTTTAGTCGAACAATTATTAGCTGACTTTGCCGCATCAGCGTCAGACGTTTTTTCCAACAAGACTGCAAGCAAATAATCGCCATAGCCTGCTTGGGAAGAGGGTGTTCCCGCAGAATCCGGGCAAGCAGTCGCTAGCGTAGATCCGCCTACATTATATCCATATTGTTGACTACCGCTGTTTTGAGGGTCAACCGGTACACTGGAGATGTACTTTAGGGCCGCTGCAGGAAGATAAGGTTTTAGAAAATTATTGTAATCGTTAACAGCACCGGCAATGGTGGTGCCGGGAGTAGTTGTTCCTGGATAAAAGGCATTGCCTGAGCAATCAGATTTGGCAAGTTCCAGAGCTCTTTTAATCTGGGCTAGGTCGCTTTTTCTGACGCCATCCCTGGCTTTTTGTTGAGTGCCGGAGTAGGAGGCAAGGGTAAGGGAGGCTAGAATGCCGATAATGGTGATGACGATAAGAAGTTCGATCAGGGTGAAGCCATGTTTATGGTTCATCGTGTATCGTTCATCGGGAATTTTTTGCTTGTGCTCACGATGAACAATTAACGATTTACGATTAACGTGAAGGTTGGGCATTAACTTCATTATGAGGGGCGTTGACAAGTGGTGTCAAGATTTGTAGAATAGATACGCGAATAAATGCGAATGGGGATAATACGAATATATTGCGGATGAGCTAATTCTATAAATATTCGCGTAAATTCGGATGTTTGTATGAACATTAAGACTAGTATAAGTTTCCGAATGATAAACTGAATTGGTTTAATTCCCCGTAGCATTCGTGTTAATTCGTATTTAACTAGCACTTTAACAACTGAAAAGTAAACTACATATGCTATTTTTCAGTTAAGTCGAATGAGGAGGTCTTGCCTTCCTATTCTTACCGTTCGCCTTTTCACTACTATTCGTAGACGGTTCACGGTGCGAATTTAGGAGGACTGCGGCCGAATATCATTCGGCCTTGAAAAGTGGCACCCAAGCAGAGCGTAAGCTCTGCAATAAATCCTTTAGAGTAAACAATCGAGCTTTTGATCTAGCTCATGTAATGGAGATTTTTTTGCCCGCCTTCGCTCTTTGAGCTTTGGCGGACTGCATAAAATTGACATTTTATTTGAGAGTTTGATCCTGGCTCAGGATGAACGCTGGCGGCGTGCCTTAGGCATGCAAGTCGAACGGCCCCGATTTAATCGGGGCAGTGGCGGAAGGGTGAGTAACGCGTGGGAACGTACCATTTGGTGGAGTATAGCCTTCCGAAAGGAGGGGTAATTCTCCGTAACCTCAGGGCGAAACCCTGAGAATTTCCAATTTCCAATTTCCAATTTCCAAATAATATTTAAATTAAAATTCTTTAATTTTAAAAATTTTGAAATTTTGAATTTTGATCATTTGAATTTGTTTGTGACTTGGAGTTTGATAATTTCGAATTTCTCAGAGCTTTGCTCTGAGAATAGAGTTTAACCACTCGCCGAATGAGCGGCCTGCGTCCTATCAGCTTGTTGGTGGGGTAATGGCCTACCAAGGCGATGACGGGTAGCTGGGCTGAGAGGTCGGCCAGCCACAAGGGAACTGAGACACGGTCCCTACACCTACGGGTGGCAGCAACCGGGAATCTTGGACAATGGGCGAAAGCCTGATCCAGCGACGCCGCGTGGGGGAAGAAGGCCTTCGGGTTGTAAACTCCTTTTGCCCCGCATAATGCGGGGAGAATAAGCACCTGCCAACTACGTGCCAGCAGCCGCGGTGAGACGTAGGGTGCAAGCGTTATCCGGATTTACTGGGCGTAAAGGGTTGCGTAGGCGGTTTGTTAAGTCAAAATTGAAATATTTCCGCTTAACGGAAAGAACGGTTTTGATACTAATAAACTTTGAGACTCGGAGAGGTAGCTGGAACTTGCAGTGGAGCGGTGAAATGCGTTGATATTGCAAGGAACACCAAAGGCGTAAGCAGGCTACTGGTCGAGAACTGACGCTGATGCACGAAAGCTAGGGGAGCGAAGCGGATTAGAGACCCGCGTAGTCCTAGCCGTAAACGATGGACACTAGATGAGTGTCCCGCCCTTTCTGGGATGTGAATTGAATTTTGTTTTCTGAATCAAATTTTGATTTAGTTTACAATTTGATATTGTGATCGCAGAAAGGGCGGGATGCTTGTCGTAAGCTAACGCGTTAAGTGTCCCGCCTGGGAAGTACGGCCGCAAGGCTAAAACTCAAAGGAATTGACGGGGACCTGCACAAGCGGTGGAGCATGTGGTTCAATTCGAAACAAAGCGAAAAACCTTACCAGGGCTTGACATCCAGCTTTTTCCTGTCCCGGAAACGGGAAAAGGGTCTGTCGTAAGATAGAAAAGGCTGGACAGGTGCTGCATGGCTATTTTGAGCAAAGCGAGAAACATGCTTTGCATATTTTTAACGATGGCCTTTCCTTGAGTAATCGAGGTCAAAACCCAACTGTATCGGTGAAACCCAAACGTGAAGTCGTGGGCAATACCGAGGGAAGTCGTCCCGATTTAATCGGGATTGACCCCGTAGAGACTACACGTTGGCCCCGCCAAAATTTAAATATTTAGGCGGGTGAAGATATAGTCCGTACCATTGGAAACAATGGAGCAATATGGTCGTCAGCTTGTACCGTGAGGCGCACCCTTAAGTGGGTTAACAAGCGCAACCCCCATCCTGTGTTAAATTTCACAGGAAACTGCCCGCTAAAAGCGTGGAGGAAGGTGGGGATGACGTCAAGTCAGCACGGCCCTTATGTCCTGGGCTACACACATCCTACAATGGATGACAAACAACGGGTCAGCAACCCGGCAACGGGAAGCTAATCCCTTAAAAGCATCCTCAGTTCGGATTGAGGGCTGAAACCTGCCCTCATGAAGTTGAAATCGCTAGTAATCGCGGATCAGCAGGCCGCGGTGAATACGTTCTCAGGTCTTGTACACACCGCCCGTCAAGCCAACAAAGTCGGAGGTGCCTGAAGTATCCCTTTTGGGGTCCCAAGGCAAAATCGGCGATGGGGACTAAGTCGTAACAAGGTATCCGTTCTGGAAGGAGCGGATGGATCACCTCCTTTCTAAGGAGAATGAATCAGCGTTTAGCGTCTAGTTATCTAGCGTCTAGAAGCTGCATATTTTCTTCCCTCACGGGGAAGAAGTGACGATTGGAGAATCGTTAAATCTCTGGTTTGTCTCGTTTACCAAAATGAGATCTCTAAGGACCTTGCGCTGTGCGCAAGGATTGGGTGTCACTTTTGAGGATTTAAATCCTAATTCATCCGAATTAAATTACTCCGAATGGATCCGAATATAATATTTTCTTCGTTCGCATTTACTTACCCTTTTTGTTAAAATTGATCTCTGCTATGGCAGTTAAAGAAGCTTATATTCCTGTTGAAGAAAAGAAAGGTGATTGGAAAACTGCAGCTTTTTTTTGGGTAGGAGCAATCGTGGCAGTTGCCTCAGGATCGCCGGTGGCTGCGACTGCAGGAGTTGTGCTGATGGGAATTGGAGCTTATAGCTGGTTTAAAAACAGAAAATAGATGGAAAGAAGGGATGTATTTAACAATATCGGCCATACTGCCAGAAGGTTGAATGGCGGGATAGTAGAAAAAGCTCCTAAGATTTTGCGACTAGGCGGAGCAGGTTTTGGACTGGGAGCTTTGGCGATTGACCAGAATTGGGTGGTAGCCGGTTTAAGTTAGGAGTTTCAGCAGGATCGGCATTGGTTTTGGAGATTCGCAGAAGAGCGAATAAAAAAAGAATAGAAAAGCAGAAAGAAATTAATAGCATGGCCCGGTAGCCAAGTGGTAAGGCAAGGATCTGCAAAATCCTTATACGTCGGTTCGATTCCGATCCGGGCCTCATTCTCCTCCTATTGGTGGCGGTAATTGTTCGGGGGGAGTGGTGGTACGATAGACGTAGACGTAGAACATGAATATGGCGGTTATAAGAATGATAAGTGAGAGAAAAACTGCCAATTTATGCTTGCCTTTTGGTATGTATTTAGATAGGTTTGTCATAGCTAGCTGATATTAGAATTATACCTATTTATAAAAATTACTGACTTCTTTGCAGCCCACACCATCATTTAGTGTTTCATCATCAGAGCAGCGAAAAACAGGACTAGCCGGATCGCTTGGTGATTCCAGGCGTGCTCCTATCCAAAAACGACAAACCGTATTTTCATCTTTGCAAGGATTTTGATTGGCACCCTTTGGTTCATATCGATAATAATAGGTAGAGTCATTTTTAGGATCAACTGGTAGTACTTTAAGTAATTGCTGGCCTACTAAAGCTTGATAAAAAGGGCTTACAACGTCCCACTCTCCGGTGGGTGAACTTGGTGGACAATTTCCGTTTTCTTTTGTGCCAATTGATGAATCACAGCCGTTTTCTTGCGGATATTGACCAAAGGTGGTGTAGTTAGCTTGGAGGGCGTTGGCAATTTCTCCAATATTGGTTTTCCTTTGAGCGTCTCTTGCTTGAGCAAGACGTTTTGTGGGATTGGCGGCAACCACAACTGAGGATGAAAGAATGCCAAGCAAGGCTACAACTATTAGAAGTTCAATTAGCGAGAAGCCACTTCTCATTTTCCTTTATATTTTAATTATAAGGCTTGGGGAACATTTATTGGGAGTTAGGCTTTATTTTGGCTTATAAATTTGCTAAGATTTAATTTTGTCGGCCCGTGAGAGCAAAATTATTTTCGAAACTGGGTCCGTGGCTCAGTGGTAGAGCGTGACACTGATAATGTCAAGGTCGGAGGTTCGATCCCTCCCGGACCCACACATTCCGAAAATAATTTATGCTGTGGTTCTCGTCCTTCGGTAAACTCAGGACTGCGGGCCTAAATGTAAAGGTCGAAGGCTATAGTCCTGAGATTTTATCGAAGGGTTCGATCCTTTCTGCGCCCACTATTTTTTCTACTCTAACTTTGATACCTACTTTTTTTTCTGAAGTAATCCCAGAAAATTAATGCAAATACTGCAACCATAAGGCCTATTGCCCCCCAAAAAATAATTTTAATTGGGATGACTGTTTCTTTTTTTGAAATTTCTCGAACAACTGTTGTTTTCTCGTCACCGCCTTCTTGCGAAGGAAGCGGAGGGGGTGGTTTGGTTAATTGATAAAAATAATATGCTATTACCAGTGAGGATGCGATGATAGCGAAAACCGAGGTCATTACTAATATTGTTTTTCTCGTCTGGATTATTTCTCTTAATGCCATAATTTTTTCTTAGTTTATTTCAGTATAATTCTTCAAAAAATAATAAACCACTCACGTTCTTTCGGCCGTGGTATTTTCTTCTCGGCCTGAGCTCGGGACCAGGGCTTTCTCGCTTCGCGGATTCTGTCCTTTGAAGAATTTAGATCCTTCGCCCTGAGTATTCATCGAAGGGCTCACGATGACAGGAGTGAAGGACTCAGAATGACAGTTTTGAAACAGGTTCCAGTTAACAATCGGCATAGAAAATGATTAGTGCTTTGATCTTGCTGATTCCAGCAAAGAGGTTGGGAAAAGAGCCTCAAGTGCTTGCTGGGCGATGAAAGCCGGGAAAAATCCTCCCATGGTCCCATCCTTCTGAAATTCAAAGTTACGGTAATTTTCCATGGTAAAATCTCCACTCGTTAAATGGAGCCGAACTTGTTGGAGGCTTGCTGTTTCAAGCGAAAATTCTTTTAGTTGGTCAACCTGCCCTAAGCGTTTTTCAAACTCCTCGATTCTTTTACTAGCGTTTGCGGAGGAAAAGCCATTTTTGGCGGCAATTTTGACGATGCGACCTTTGTTGTCAAGGCTGATTTGGGCGTCTCCCATTGTGAATGATCGGCAAAGCCACTCGTTTTTGACATGCCTGCAAATAAGTTCAACCCCGTCTTCGTTTTTGGCGCCTTCCAGAAAAGATATTTTGGTGTTTTTCCTCCCAATAAGCTTGATAGTTGCTTTTTGTCTTTTGAATTGTTCCGGAAGTTTTTCACTTGTTGCTAGTTTCTTGGTCCAAGAATGGAGGGTTTTCTCGTAAGCTCCAAGGAAAGAGCGTAGGCTAAAATAAGCATTAATTTGCTCCTTGGTACCCCGAACCACCTTTTTGCTTTGTGGATCTCGGTTGTCTGGAAGAGAGTCAAGATTTAGGTCGGCAAATTGTCCATTCCAATCAACGCGTTTTCTCCATATGCGACCAAAAAGGTTTTCAAGATTCATGACTAGTTTTGGGGAGTTTTTGGGTATGATATACCAATTTTCGTTCTGGTTCAACTATTTGTGGAACCTATAGCTGACAAGATTTAACTACTCTAATCAGGAAGAATTAACGAACCCGTATCGTTATTATTTTAATTTTCCCTCAAATGTGTTCAAATTAAATTGTGAAGGTAATTTTAATTTTTGTTCTGGGCGCGGCTATTTTCATTTTTATTTTCAAGTTTTATTTTGTCAAGACTTCGGGGGTGCTTAAGCCGATTTTGCCGACAGTCTTTTTTGAACCTGCAGAAGATTCCGGAGTCATCGCTGTCGATTTTAGTGCTTGCGCTCCGGCCAAGGGGATCGTAGAAGGGGAGTTTGGAGCAATTAAAATTGAAATGTGGAGCTATGACGTTGCCACTTGCCTTATGGATTACACAAGTCCCGAAGGAAAAAATTTTTCGACACGATGCTTGGTTCCGAGAAGTCTGGACAAAAAAACTTTTAATAAGGCTTTCAAGGGAGTGGATTTTTCGGAGATTGTCTTTTACTGTAAGGTAATATAAGAGAGCTATTTTTATTTTGGCGATTTCGTCTTCGATTCAAAAGGCGGTTCTTTTGGAGATTTTCAAGGCCAGCAAGTTTTTGAAGGATTTGGGTAAAGTTGTGCCTAAGAATTTGCAAAAAGAAATTTGGGGTGCGGTTTCTGGTTAAGTAAATAACTTTAGCAGATTTTCTGTCTCAATTTTATCCCCATTTTTAATACTTCCATCAATAATCATCCTGGCGATTTCGTCCTCGATTTTATCGGCGATAAGTCTTCGAATCGTTCTTGCTCCGAAAGCCGGATCAAATCCGGCCTCGGCAACCTTTTTGGCCAGATCCGGTGAGATAACAAGAGTGATGTTTTTGGTTTCCTTAATCTTTTTGGCCAGATTTTTAAGCATCAAAGCTGCGACTTGAACTACCTCTTCAGGTGTTAGCGGGTGGTAAACGATAACTCCGTCGAAGCGGTTGATAAGCTCAGGGGTAAAAAGACCTTTGTCAAGAATATACTCGGTCAAATTTTTAGGTAATGAATCTCCGATCTTTTCCACCTCCGAGGAGTCAAAGCCCACCTCGGAGGTGATCTTATCGGGAACTTGCGGAGTTGATGAGATTTGAACTCCGGGAGTTACCTTAAGTTGTTCTCTTATAAATTCTCCGCCGGCGTTGGAGGTGGCAATGATAATAATGTTGTCAAAGCTGGCTTTATGACCCGTGGCGTCGGTTAAAAAGCCTTCGTCCAGAATTTGCAGGAAAAGATTATGAACAGCCGTGTTTGCCTTTTCAAATTCATCAACCAGTAGTAGGCCGTAAGGGTGTTGACGGATAAGGGATGTTAAAATACCCTGGTTTTTATTTTGGGCATCACCGATTAATCTGTTAATACTGTCTTGGCCTTGATACTCGGACATATCAAGGCGAATCATATTTTCTTCGGAACCAAAATATAATTGTGCCAGCGCTTTGGCAGTTTCGGTTTTGCCAACTCCGGTTGGTCCCAATAAGAGAAAGGAGCCGATCGGTTTTTTACCGGTTTCAATACCGGCTCTGGCACGACGCAGGCTTTTGGCGATTTCCTCAATTGCCTCATTCTGGCCGATAATCCGTTTGTGTAAAACCCCCTCTAAATTTTTAAGAATCGATGCCTCACCTTGGGTGATTTTGCCTACCGGAGTTTTGGTTTTTTGCCCCAAAACCGCGTCAACCAGGTTTTCGTCAATGAAACGCAGACCGCGACTCTTAGCTTCGGCGAGGCAATCCTCTAAAAGAAGGATAGACTTTTCGGGCTGCTTTCTTTCGGGTAAGAGCCTATTTGATTTTTCAACAATTTCCAAAATAGCGGTAAATCTTGTGGCAATTTTTTCTTTCTGTAAAAAATCAAGGGCAATGTCTGTCAAAATAGAAACAGTTTGGTCTTCTGTCGGTTCTTCAATGTCGATCTTTTCGAACAGTTTCAGAAAATTGACATTTGGTCTTATAAACTCGTTAAAGTCGTCGATGGTGGTGATGCCAATTATCGGTAAGGAGTTGTTTTTTAAGACGGTGGTAAGGACCTGGGAAAGATCAAGGCGGGATTCTCGCGGGCTTGCGATTCTGTCAATTTGATCAATTGCCAAAATTATATTGCCGGCGTTTTTGGCTTCTACCAAAACCTGTTGAAAATTATTTTCGATTTCAACATAGGTTTTGGCAGAACCTGCTAGCGCGATGGTATCAAGAAGCATTAGTCTTTTGCCTTTGATGGAAGGTAAGAAAGATTGGGCGATGGCGACCGCTAAGTTTTCTAAAGTGGCATGCCGGCCGACTCCGGGTTCGCCAACCAAAAGAAGGTTATTGTTTTGAGGACGATTAAGAACTTTTTCAATTTGAGCGAGAATTTCTTGGCTGGTTGTGCCGCGGAAATTGGCAGATTTAGTAAGTTCAGTGCTGAATTTTTCAAGGGTGTTGGTATAGCCAAAGGAAAGCAGGCGGCCAATCGGTTGGGGTTTTGCTTCGGGTGTTTGTTGTTGGCGGGCCAAGGATTCGACAAGAAGCTTAAATTGGGGAATCTTGACACTTTTTTGCTCAAGGTAAATTTCCAGCTTGGGCCATTCTTTGGCCAAAGTGATTATGACATCCGGAATTGTTTGATTTTTGCTAATTTCAAGAGCTGCCGGCTGGATACCGCCAAAAGTTGAGGCGAATTGGTTATCGAAAAATTGATAAAGCTTATGGAATAGAGGGCTTGCGGTTAGTTTGTTTACAAATCTCTTGGGGTTTTGAATGTCGCGCTCGGTGACGAGATTTTGTCTTAAGTTCAGATATTTGGGGAGGGAGAGGAGAGGAAGCAAACTATAAAGAATGACTATCAAAAGATCAAAAATGGCGGCAATAATGGCGGCTGTTACGCCTGCGATTATCAACACAGCCCGTACCGTGGCGCCAATGGCTATGGAGATAAGGTTGAAAGAGAGGCGGTCTAATATTGAAGTTTTGTCTCTTTGCACAAGGCGCCTATAGGGGGTAAAAAGACTTCTTGAAAGCGTAAGAATATTGAAGTAGCCAAAAGTTGTTGCAAGGTTTTGCAGGCGGCTTTTGACAAATTGGGGTAAGGCTTGGCGCCAGTGCCAAGCGAGAAAATTAGCAGGCAGGTTATTCTCCATTATTTTAAATTTAACAGATGGGGACGGCCGGGGCAATTTTGGGTTGAAATTGTTTGCCCGGATGCAGTTTACTGGAATTATGAAGTATAAGAGCGGATGGGCAGCCTTGCCGTTAATTCTGGTATTGTTAGCGTTTGTCATGGGATTAATTAGTGCCATCATCTGGCTGATTTCGCCAAAAACCAGGAAGATAAGGAATTCGCCAAACAAATAGGGCTGGAGCCCCAAATGTATGAGGCTTCGCCGCAGCCTTCTTCGCAAGCAAAGACGCCGGTATGTTTCGACGAGAACGTTTTTTGGAAATGGTCGACCGGTGATAGAGAAGGCCAGGCCCAGGTTTATTTTGGGCCTACCAATAAATCGACCGTGGGAACTCTTTTGGACGAAGCCGGTAAAAATGGTGTGTACACTTTTGATGTTGAAGAAAACTCGAAAGTAAGTATCGGGGTCATTGGCAGTAAGGCTGTGGCATACGGCAGTGGATCGGTTGGTTGCGACACAATTACTATCAGTATAAAAGGAGCGTGTAGTAAGTCTTGTGATCTTGACGGTGACCCCGAAGAATATCTTAAAACAATCAGGATCGAGCCGGCCTCGCTTGGACTTTCCGGGGGGATAACAATAAAGCAGTAGTCATCTGATTTCTTCTTAATCTGACTTCTTTTGCCTTTTGATGTAAAATTTGCAAGGCATGGAGTTTGGCGATTATTACCAGGTTCGTGATTGGTTAGAGGGCTTTATTCCCTTTACATGGACAAAGGCAGAATTGGGTTTGGAGAGGCCAAAATATCTTCTAAAACTTTTGGGAAATCCTCAAAATAAGTTTAAGTCGATTCATGTGGCGGGGACAAGCGGTAAGGGGAGTACGGCATTCTACACGGCAAGATTACTTGCCGAAAATTTCAAATTTCAAATTGCGAAGTTTTCCTCCGGAAAAGCAAATTTCAAATTGAAGAAGATTGGACTTCATATTTCACCACACCTTACTTACTTAGGCGAGCGGATGCAAATAAATGGAAGACCTATTCCGACTAACCGCCTTATAAGACTAATTAGTCAAATCCGACCTATCGTTGAATCAATGAAAAACTCGAGCGTAGGTTTCCCCAGTTATTTTGAGATTTTGGTGGCTTCCAGTTTTTTATATTTCGCGCAAGAAAAAGTAGATTTTGCAGTCGTTGAGGTTGGACTAGGAGGGAGGCTTGATGCGACAAACGTCCTTTTGCCGGAGATTAACGTGATTACTAATATTGGTCTTGACCATACGGAAATTCTTGGGAAAACAATCGAAAAGATTGCATACGAGAAGGCGGGGATTATTAAAGAGGGTGTGCCAACTGTAACGGGTGTTGGCGGTAAAGCCCTCGAAGTGATAAAAAAAGTGGCCCGCGCAAAAAAAGCTATTTTGATCAAAATTGATACTCAGACGCCAGAAAAATCCCTAAAATCTGATTTTTTTAGTTCTTTTGCTAAACCTATTGATATAGTCAGATCTATACCTCAAAATTTTGTACTTTCCAACGCTTTTTTGGCAATTGCTGCGGTTGGCGCATTGGGAATTTCGTTAAACCCTAAAGTCATTGAAGAAGCATTTAAAGCAGGTTTCCCCGGAAGATTTGAGGAGATTGTGCCTGGGGTAATTTTAGACGGAGCGCATAACCTCGATAAAATTAGAACTCTGATTAATTTTATCGAGGAGTTAAAAGTTAAAAGTGAAAAATTTAAAGTTGATGGAATTATTTTGGTAGTGGCTTTTAAGAGAGGGAGGGATTGGCGCAAAATGGTCGATCTTTTAATTAAGAACTTGTCAGTGGCGAAAGTAATTGCCACCAAGTTTTGGTCAGTGACGGATACTGGAAAGTTTGCGGCGGTTGAGCCGGGGGAGATTGCAAGGTATCTGAGGTACAAAGGGATCCGCTTCGCGCGCGAAGCGGGGCGAGCAAAGGGACAAAGGATTAAAGTAGATAAAGTGGAGAACTCTCAGGAGGCGGTGTTTGAGGCTATCAATTCCGCAGGTGCAAGCGTAAGTCACCCCGGGGGTGTAATCGTAGTTGTGACTGGATCTTTATATTTGGTTGGGGAGGTAAGGACGATGTGGAAGCTGCCGGAGTTTTAGAACAATAATGAAGTTTGTTTATAAATCACATTTTAAATTTAGGGCTAAACAGCGCGGGATTAGTTTGAAGTTAGCGACGGAGATTTACGAAAATGCTTCAGAAAAATTTTACGATGTTTTACGAGAGCACCATATTGTTATTTGCAGAATGAAATTTAGAAGTCGGATTAGAAATCTAGTGCTAGCATATGATAGAATTGATGACACAATTGAGTTTGTTACAACTCATATAATAAAAGATAAAGAGATTGATAACAAAGTAAGATCGGGAAGGTGGAAACATGAGCAAAACTAAAATACATTATGATAAAAAGAGTGACATTCTTTATATAGTTTTAAAAAGTGGCCCTGAGGAATATGCAGAAGAGGTTACTCCTTATGTGACTGTAGAATATGATGAGGCTAATAAACCCATCGGGATTGAAATTTTTAAGGCTTCAAAGATTCTTGGTGAGAAGCTGATTAAGAAAGACATCCCCAGGACTACTCCAATTTCTGCTTAATTTTTTCAAAGGTGAGGATGTTGTGGCAGTTGTTCATCTCCACATCTAGTTACGGTGGGTAAACCCTTGCATTATTTTACTTGACAGCTTATTTGCACCGGAGTTATCCTAAAAATAGGATGGAATCTTCTGAAGGTCTTACCCCCCGTCATGAGCCAAATTCTCTAGGACCTGTGGATCTCGCTTGAGTGCATTTACTTCCATTGCCGTGCTCAGCTTCCATCCGCAACTCTTAATGCCAGATTGTTGCCGCTTACACATAGAGAAGTAGACCCACAAGACTTTAGCCGTACTGGTTTATTTGCTTCTGGAGAGAAAAAAGTTCTAGTTGCGCCTGAGGGAGGAAATAGTAAAGAAGAGCTAAATGCTGAACTTGAAAGAGTACGAGAGCTAAGTAGCATTTTGTTTAAGGTTGTTGAAGAAAAGCGATCAAAGTTTTCAGGTAGACCACCGCAGGAGGCATCTGCTCTCGCACTTAAGGTTGGTGGTGGGGCTGAAGAAATAAATGTTAGAATTCCCAGCAAAACACCAGCATATCGACCAAGACAAAGAATAGGCCACTAATTTTTCTATTTTCTCATCAGGGCTCGCTTTATTTGGTTGGGGAAGTGCGGACAATGTGGAAGTTACCAGAGTTTTAACGTCTTGAAACATACACAGGTTTTAGCTAGAATGTGTGTATGTTGAATAAAAGAACGAACATTCTATTTGACGAAAATCTTTGGAAAATTTTAACGACAGTGGCTAGCCGCCGCAAAACTTCCGTCGGTCGGCTGATAAGAGAGGCTGTAGCCAAAATATACACTAGTGATGAAGAGCTGGAGGAAAGAAAAAAAGCATTTGAGGAAATTTTAAGGATTAGAAAGGTCAGCAAAAGACGTATTGATTACAAGGCCCTCATTAATTATGGCCGCAAAGATTAAAACCTTTGTTGTTGACGCTTCTTTTGTGCTTTCTTCGCTACTGCCAGATGAAAAATCTCCTGAAGCTGATAAGCTGTTGGGAAGATACGTTGCTGGTGAGATTGATCTTGTTTCAACAAATGTCTTTGAGCTGGAAGTATTTAATGGCTTGAGGTCTGCAATACTGCAAAATCGTATCGCCAAACGGGATGCTCTGGCAATTGCAGAAAGATTCCTAAAGCTTAGCATTTCATGCGAGGGTATAGATCCCTATAGAGCTTTCTTGATTGCTCAAAAAGAGAATTTAAGCGTTTACGATGCTTCGTATGTATTCTTGGCAAGATCGAAAAATCTGCCACTTTTGACACTAGACAGGAGAATGGCGAGATTGGCAAAGTGAAAGTGCGCACGATGTGGAAGCTGCCCGCCTTCACGTAAAGTTACGGCGGACTAAGATGGAGTTTTGAGGTAGAATTGCCGGTTATGGGTAATTGAGATGCTACTTGATGCCGTTGGTGTTTTTCCTCCATACTATTGTTAGTGATTAAACTTTCCGATTTAGACGTCGCCGGCAAGCGCGTTTTTTTGAGGGCAGATTTGGACGTGCCGCTAGGATCGCTGAACGCTGAACCCGCCGGCACTAAAGTTTTGGTGGGCAGGCGACTAACGACTAATGCCGAACAAGCTACTCGTCTTCGTAATCTTAAACCCACGGTTGAGTATTTACTCTCAAAACAGGTAAAACAGGTTTTTATTGCTGGCCATATCGACAGACCAACGCCTTCGCTTCAAAACGGCAATCCGGTAATTGATCCAGCACTTTCGACACAGCAACTTCTTGGGCCGTTGGAGGAAATTTTAGGTACAAAGATAGTATTCAAACCCGGCTTGTCTATTCTGCACGAACCTGGTTTGTACCAGGTAGACAAACCAGGTTCGGAAAATTCGGAAAATGTTTTCTTGCTTGAGAACTTGCGGTTTTGGCCGGGGGAGACGGTAAACAACCTTGAGTTTGTAAAGCTGTTGGCGGGTCTTGCCGATATCTATGTCAATGAGGCTTTTGCTAATTGCCATCGGGCGCATGCTTCGATGGTGGGTTTGCCGATGCTCTTGCCGCATGCTGCGGGCCTTCATTTAGAAAAAGAGATATTTGAACTCAATCATCTTCTGGAAAATCCAGCAAGACCTTTTGTAGCCATTGTCGGCGGAGCAAAAATCGAGACAAAAGTACCGGTTATTGAGAACCTGGCGAAAGTAGCCGACTATGTTTTGGTGGGAGGGAAGATAGCAAAGCAGTTGACAGTTAACGGTTCACAGTCAACAGATAATGCTAACACCAAACCCGGTTTGGAATTGCCCTACAAACCGGGTTTGGATGAGTCGTCAAATGTAATAGTGGCTACTTTAACAGCTGACGGTAAGGATATTAGTGATGAGTCAATTAGCAAGTTTAGAGAGATAATTGGCAAAGCCAAGACTGTTGTATGGAACGGGCCGATGGGAGTTTTTGAGGAGGGATTTTTGAAAGGATCACAGGCAGTTGCCGAGGCGATTTTGAAATCCGGGGCATATTCTGTTGTCGGCGGTGGCGAAACTATCGAATTTTTAGCCCAAAATAACCTTCTTGCCGCGGGAGCAGGCGGATTCTCTTTTGTTTCTTCCGGCGGCGGGGCGATGCTTGTGTTTTTGGCGGGCAAAGAGTTGCCGGGAATAAAAGCACTAGAGTAATTTTTAATTTGAAATTTTAAATTTTTATTCAAATTTTAATATTTAATTTTAAAAATTCATTGAAAATACCAAAGCGTATTTTTGATAAATCAAAAAGTGTAAATTTAAAATTGAAAATTGAAAATTTATATCAGCTATTCACTTTGAGCTTTCGCTTGAAGGGGCCTCCTGATATATCAGAATTTGATAAATTGCTGATATACTGAAAGTATGATCCGCGTTGCCATTAATGGATTTGGGAGAATTGGCAGGCAGGCTTTCAAAGTCTGGTTTGATAGACACCGGGAAGAAATGTCGATTGTTGCTGTTAATGATTTGACGGATGCTGCGGTTCTTGCCCATCTTTTAAAATACGATAGTGTTTATGGGAATTGGAATCACGATGTAGGCGGTCAGAAATTGGTCGATGACATCAAAACAGCAGATGACGGTCAGCAGGTTGGAAAATTGGCGGTTGACGGGCAGGAAATAGCGGTATATGCAACCAAAGAGCCGGAAAAATTGCCCTGGAAAGATTTGGGAATTGATGTGGTTTGCGAGTCAACCGGCCGTTTTACCAAAAAAGAAGATGTTGGTAAACACATAGCGGCGGGTGCTAAAAAGGTGGTCATTTCTGCGCCCGGTAAAGAAACACCGACGTTTCTATCGGGTGTCAATGAAGAAAAATATGCCGGCGAAGATATCATTAATAATGCTTCTTGCACCACAAACTGTATCGCGCCGGTTGCTCGGGTTATGAACGATGCCTTTGGAATCAAAAAAGCCATGATGACCACAATCCACGCGGTGACTGCCGAGCAGAATTTGGTCGACGGACCACCGCCAGGGGGGAAATCCGCTGACTTAAGACGTGCACGAGCGGCATACGTTAACATAATTCCGACAACAACTGGGGCTGCGATCGCAACAGGCGAGGCGATTCCTGCACTTTCTGGCAAGTTTGATGGGGTTGCACTTAGGGTACCGGTGATTTGCGGATCGATTTCGGATTTTACATTTCTTTTGAAAACTAGAGTCACAGTTGAGGTAGTGAATAGGGCACTATCTGAGGCTGCAAGGGGTGCCCTTGCAGGAATTCTGGCGGTTTCTGATGAGCCTTTGGTTTCTTCTGATATCATCGGTCGTAGTGAATCCTCTATTGTTGATTTGTCCTTAACACGGGTTGTTGATGGCGATATGGTCAAAGTTTTTGCTTGGTATGATAACGAATTCGGTTATTCTAATCGTCTAATCGAGCAAGTCATAAAAGTCGGCAATGCTAAATAACCGAATTCGTTGCGGGAGCCTTCGCCTATTACATTGATCGATGTCATGTAATGGCTACAACTGCCTAAATGAATGGGGCTACGCTAATCGTTTGGTTGAACAGGTGATTAAGGTTGGCAAAGTTCTCTGAAATCTCTCTTTGACTTCTTGTCCTAGAAAGAAATTTCTGATATACCACTTCTAGCGCTGAAGCGTAAAGAATTTTCAATTTGAAATTTTAAATTTTCATTCAAATCTCAATTACAAAATTTTGATAAGAAAATATTTTAAAAAAAATATTTTGAAACTTTCGAAAATTAAATCATTAAGAATTATAAATTGTAAATAATGTTTCACAAGGACTAAAGTCGGAAAATTATTTCTGCCTATGGATCTTTCAAAAATTTACCCTTTACGTCCGGACTGGGTTCATAAAGGCAATTACGGTTCCGTTATGGTCATTGCCGGGTCAAAACTTTACACAGGTTCGGCGACTTTGGCCGCGGTTAGCGCGCTTCGAGCAGGTGCCGACTTGGTGACAGTGGCGGCTCCGATAAGAGCCAGTGATGTTGCCGCCCACACTTTATGTGACCTAATGACTTTTCCTTTAAGAGGTGATTATCTGCAAATGAAACATGTTGCTGATATTTTGGATACCGCCCACGTGAGAAAGGTTAACAGTGTGGTTTTGGGCTGTGGCCTCGGAAGACATCAGTCAACTTTGAATGCCATTTACAAACTGATTACAAAGTTGACCGCTCTTATGGTTCTGGATGCTGACGCTCTTTTTGCAATTGCCCAAAGACCAGAGGTCTGTTTTGGTAAACAGGTAATTCTTACGCCTCACGCGGGGGAGCTGGCGATTTTGTTGGGATCCCCCTTCGCTAAGGCTTCGGAAGGACAAGCAGGAGCAATTTTGGAAAACTTTGAGGCTAGGCTGGTGGCTGCCAAGCAGGCGGCCGATAAATACCACTGTCTGGTTTTAGTTAAGGGGCATGTGGATATTGTGACTGACGGAGTAAGCACGATGACCAATAATTCCGGTTCGGTCTATATGACCAAAGGCGGTTTTGGAGATACTTTGGCCGGAGTTTTGGGAGCACTTTTGGCCCGGGGAGTCGGGATATTTGAAGCGGCTTGCGCGGCAGCTTACATTAATGGAAAAGCAGGAGAAATGGCGGCTCAGGCGAATGGGGAGGGAATTGTCGCCTCGGATATTTTCGAGTATATACCGAGGGTGATTCAACAAGTTTAATTTTCAATTTTCATTGAATCTTTAATGATCTAATTTAAAAATTAGGAAAATTTATATTTAATTGAAAATACCAAAGCGTATTTTTGATAAATCAAAAAGTGTAAATTTAAAATTTAAAATTTGGTAGTAATGTTTGGCAAAAAGCTTCTGTTGATTTTCTTTCTAGCTCTGTTTTTGCGCTTGATTTTTTTAGGCAGCGTGCCAGCCGGGTTTCATAATGACGAAGTGGATGTCGGTTACGTGGGTAAGTTTATTGTTCTAAATGGCAAAGACCCGGCCGGTAACATTTTGCCCCTGGCATTTAATAAGTTTGGAGACTTCAGGCCGACGGGATTGTTTTATCTGGCAGGTATTTCCCAGTTGATTTTCGGCTCTAATGAGTTCGCGGTCAGATTGCCTACAGCGCTTTTCGGGGCCTTGACGGTTTTTCCGCTATTCTTTTTGGCAAGAGAGTTATTTTCAAGTGCTCGGGCTCCTGTCGGCAGCTCGTCCCACTCGACGTCCTCGGCTGATTCAGTTTCAGACCGTGTTCAAAATCGACCCGTCAGCCTGCGGGCGCTGGGTGGGACTCCCTCCGCTGCCGCCACCCCTCGTACTTCCTTACGGACTACCCCTCGCGAAGTTTACCCCGAGCGCAGTCGAGGGGTCATGTTTTTGAGGTGGCTCCCCCCGCTACTAAAACCTCGGCAAGATAAGTCAGACGTCAGAGGTCAATTGTCAAATGTCAGCGCGCAGACGGTTCCGCTATTTGCCGCGTTTTTCCTAGCTATTTTGCCCTGGCACATTGTACTTTCAAGAGCAGGACATGAGGCAATTGTCGGCTATTTTCTGATAGCCTGGGGACTTTATTTCCTTTTTAAATTTAAGGACGGGAGGGAACGGAGGTTTCTGGTTTACGGTTTCTTGTTTTTCGTTTCTTCCTACCTTCTCTATCACGGGACAAGGATAGCGGTGCCGCTTTTGTTGCTTTCCTTGCTGCCTTTTTTCCAAGAGCGCGCTTTTTTTAGATTTGTTCTTGTCTTTGTGGTTTTGACGGCGGTTATTGTTCTTGCGCCAATCGGCCGGGGCAGGCTTTCGCAGGTAATTTTTTATAAAGATCCGGGAATGGTTACCAAACTTAGGGAATTGCCGTATCCGGATCGGGGTAATATTTTGGTTGCCCGGGTTTTTCATAATAAGGCGGTAGTTTACACAAGGTCACTTGCTGGCCAATATTTGCAATATTTCTCGCCGGATTTTCTTTTTTTGCGCGGTGGTTATCCGGAAAGATATATGGTACCGGAGGCAGGACTCTTGCTTATTTTTATGGTTCTTCCTTTTGCCATTGGACTGATCGCATTGGCCGCGCGAGGCGAGATAGGACCGCTTCCAATTGTCTGGCTTCTGGTTGCTCCGATTTCTGCGGTTTTGACTTATGATGATATTCCCAATATAACCAGAACTTCATTTATGATAATACCAATCGTTTTAATTTGCGCATACGGCTTCTGGTATCTTGCCAATATTTTGAAAAATAATTTTACTCAGAAGTTAATTTGCGGGACTTTGCTTCTGGCGATTTTTCTGGAGTTTGTCTATTTTGAGCACCAGTACTCTTTCCACCAAAAATTATATAAAGGAATACTGCGCGATGATGGGGCGCGGGAGATTGTTAAATATATGGCCAGTCAAAAAAGTAAGTATGAGCTGGTAGTTGCTCCATACGGCCCGAATTTGCCGTTTTACTTTCTTTTCTATAGCGATATTTTTGATCGCGCAATTCGTCTCGATATTGCCGATCGGGATGCCAATTTCAGGCATGGGAACGTGCTCTTTTTGAGAGACAGTTGTCCTTCCCATCGAGCCGACCACTGGCCTTCCCAAAATGTGCTTTATATAGACGAGGCGAATTGCGAGGTTAAACCGGGTAAAATGGAGGTCACCAGAGTTGCCAGAGATGACGCGACAATAGCTTTCAGGGCGTATGTGGTAATTGAGTGATATAAGTCATAAGATGTATTGGCTATTGAAGACGGTTGTGATTCCACTTTAAAATTAACTAATGGATTCCCAAGAAACCCGCCTGATGGCAACTCAAGGCGAAGGCTATGATGAGTCGGTTCCCACCCGTTCCGGTCTCTGGTTTGAAAATAAGGACCGGTTTTTCTCTTCGGGACGGATTTTAGATTTAATTACCGTCGTTTTAACCATTACTTTGGCCGCCTTTGCCTTTATTGTTTTTTGGCCGATCATTTCCAAAATTGACTTCGAGGAAGCTTTTTTTACACCACTCGTACCCTTTCTTGTTGCTATTCTTGAGCGTTTTGGGGTCACGGCCAATGATGCGATCCGGGTGCTTTTTATCACCTCTTTGATGGTTTCCACGGCCGGTGTCTATCTTTTAGTTCGGGATTTGACTAAAAGACAAATTACACCAATTTTGGCAGCGGTTGCCTATTTGATTCCGCCAGTACCTATATTCGTCTTAACTTTTTTGCGTCGAGGTTTGCTCGAGGTGGAGCTTGCGTCCGCCAAATCTTTTTTTACGATCGTTTACGGGGACGGAGCGCACTTTTTGGGATTGGCACTTATTCCCTTCGCGGCTATTTTCTTCTTGAGATACTTAAAGCGGGCCCAAAAAATCGATCTGGCGCTGACTGTTTTTGTCTGCGCGCTTATTCTTTTGGCTAATCGCTCTTGGGCAATTAACCTTGTCCTGATCTTGGCTGTTTTGGCACTATCCGAGTTATTTTTAGGTTTGGCGCGCTTAAAATTTGCGCGCTTTATGCGAGTTTTAATTTTTACAATAGGCACGGTTTCATTTTGGTATACGCTATCTTTTTGGGGCGAAACCCTGGAGATTTTTAATAAGGAAGTTATCGGCAATTTAAAGTTTTTATTTCCATTGCCTTTTATTGTTTCACTTTTAACGCTTTTATTTTCATTTGTCTTTTACGGCAGGCGAGAGGAGCGTCAGCCGATATTTGCCGCGTTTTTGCTATTTAGCGTTTTTTTGATAATTACCGTTAATTGGCTTTTTACCGGTTATTCATTTTTGCCTCATCCTCAAAGACTTTTTCCATCGCTTATGATGTTTGGTTCAGTCGTTTTGGCCCTTTCCATATCGGCGGTCGTTGACAAATTACATTTGGCTGCCAAACTTTCTATTGAAAAATGGTCTGTTCCTGCCCGAACGCTGGCTGCCATGGTTTTTGGTTTTTGCAGTTTTTTGATTTTAGCGCTAGTGGCTTTTTCCTTTTCGCCACTGGCGATACTTTTGGTTTCCGGACCACGGGGAATTTGGTTTAAGATCCGTGAGGGAGTTTTGGCAGATCGGCGGCAGGTTTTAGAAGTAGCCGGGGGAAATTTTAAACTAGTCAAAACTGAAGTTGCCGATTGGCAATTATTGGTTGGGATGGGCGCCACTTTAGTCTTTTTAGCAATCCTGACCTTTTGGCTTGTAAAGGAGTTTTCCAGAGACGAATGAGGATGTCGTTTAGTATCCAATGATCAAAAGTCGACTGTTGGCTGTTAGTCATAGCTTGATTGTTTTTCTTTCGATTATTCTTATCGCTTATCTTAATTTTGCCATTATTCGCTACTGGTTTAGCGGGGAATTCAACCAGAATCTTTCGTCAATCGAAATTTCCTATATTCAGATGGCCAAGTTTTGGTCCGAAGGAGGCATAGCCGGGCCGGGCTGGCAGCCGCTTTGGTATTTGGGATACCCCTGGCACGTTTTTTACACACCACTTTTACCTTTTTTGGAGCTTTTGGCCAATAAAACACTGGTTTGGAGTTTTGCCCACGCTTACCGGGTTATTACAGCCTCCGCTTATATTCTTAGCCCCGTTACTTTATTCTTTTTTGTCTGGCAGATTTCAAAGAGCAAAAGCGGAGCTTTAGTTGCCTCGTTTTTTTACAGTTTTGTGCCTTCTACGATCGGTTTTTTATTTGCCGGTGTAAGGGAAGATGTTTTTACTGCACATGCCGAGCCCCGCCGCTTTGCGATTTTGGTCAGGTGGGGGGAAGGGCCTCATATTTTAGGCCTCGTTTTTTTGCCTCTTTTTGGAGTTTTTGCCTCCAGATATTTTGAAAGGAGGGGGCTTCGCAATCTTTTTCTTAGCGCTTTTTTTCTGGCTATTGTTGCCTTAACCAACGCGGTTGCTTTCTGGGGAACAATTTTACTATATCTGGCGCTTTTTCTTTCGGAGTTGACCAAAAAATCAGCCGAACCGATTGCTTTAATAAAAAATTCAGTTTCTGTGGGCCTTCTTTGTTTTGGGTTAATTGGTTTCTGGTATAATCTACCTTTCATCTCCACATTTTTCAGGGAAGGAGGAGGCGCTTTTACAAACTGGCTTTCCCTGGTGCCCTGGAGGGCAATAATTCTCCTTTTGGTCTGCTTTGGCCTGTTTTTGGTTGTCAAAAAACTTTTTGGTAGATTTTCCGGGATAAATTTTGCGATTTTTTGGTTTCTGATGCTTTTTGGGATTGTTTACGTTTACTATACTTCCGGGGAATTGCGGCTTGAATTTGCTCCGCAGGCTTTAAGGTTGACGACCGAAGTTGATATGGCCCTTTCCGTTCTGGCCGGGGTAGTTATTTCCAATATTTTCCTTCTTCTTGCGGCGGTTAAGTCAAAAATCAGGTTCGCGGGTTATCCGGCTGCCGCTGCTGTTTTTGCCGTGCCGGTTGTTGTCATCCTGGTCTGGTACCGGAGCTTGGGCGACATGGCTCCCTTTGCCAAACCACTAAACCAGACTAAGGTGGGCGATATCACAAACACGGCCGAATATAGAGTGGCTGAAAGGCTGAAAAAGGAGACCGCGGGTACGAACCAGAGGGTTTTGGCGCCGGGGAATTATGGATTTTGGCTTAACTGGTTTTCGGATGTGCCACAGCTTCGTGGCGCGCTGTACCAGTCTTCGACACACTTTTGGCCGGACCATATTTATTGGCAGCTGACAAACGGTAGCGACCCAGAGATCGCGCTTGCCTGGCTCAAAATAGCCAATATCGGGAAGGTTGTTTACACAACGGACGGCTCACAGGAAATTTACAAGGATTATAAAGTCGGGCAGGCTAAATTTGAAGCGATTCTAAAACCGATTGAGCAGGAAAAAGGTGACGTTTATTACGATGTTCCCCTGGCGGTCGATTCTTTGGCTAAAATTGTCCAAAAGGATTCAATTTTAGCTATCGCAAAGCCTAAAAACGCGATTGATTCCGAGCCCGTTTTTGCCTATGTTGCGGAACTTGAAAGATTCGCCCAGAAGAAGGCTTCTTTGACAACAGTCAACGGGGGACATCTTAAAATTTCCGGTGAGCTTCTACCCGGGCAGGCTATTCTTGTTCAGTCAACCTATGACGGGGGATGGAGAGTCAGAAGTAAGGTGAATCAGGGTGAATCAGGGGGAATCAGGGGGTGGAAGACTCTGCGCGACCCGATGGATTTTATGGTTATTGTACCCTCCTTCGCTAAAGTCTTTGATCCTGAGGACTCAGACCGAAGGGCTTTGGAGGGTAAGCCCGTTAATTTTGAGATCGAGCTGATTTACGGGAGGCCACTTACCGTTTGGTTGGGTTATTTGGTAACAGCAGCAACCTTAGCTTGGATTGTTAATAAGACCTATAAGACCTATAGGTCCCATAAGTCTTAGAAGCAATGAAGTCTCACGGAGGATATCGAAGCTTAAAATCCTATCAGATAGCAACCATAATTTATGACCTAGAAGACAGAGATTAAGTTGGTGGGGGCTGCTCGGTCTAGCTTAGAGGAGCTACTGGCCGATTACGAGGACTTTTTAAGGCAAAGAGGCCTTGCGATTTGGAACAAAGACGAACTACTGGCAAGCAAGGTGAGGGCACTAGCATATAAGTCTAATTGATTTTAACTTTCTTGGACAGTGGTTTGTGGAGCATTGAGTATTTGTTGCCTTTCTTCTTCGGGCTGTTTTCCCTTGTTGATTAGCACAAAAGTGCTCGGTCCGTTGCTGGCCTTAGGACGGGCAAAACTTTCATATTCGGCATCTTCCTCTCCCGGTTTTTTGGGCGCGAAAGTCATAAACGCAAAAATAGCACCGATAGTGAAGCCTGCGGTAAACATCCCCCAGTATAAAAGCATATAAGCCCTTTCCAGTAACTTTAAACTAATTAAGCTTGACGCAAGATATGGCAAAGAGAGGTTTTGCGCTTTCGCAAGACAAGAAAGTTTTGACCGCTCATTAAAACTCAAGTTTTGATCAATTGCAATATAGACAAACAACATCATAGAGTATCAAAGGTTAACATAAGATAAAAAACTAGAGGACTTTTTTGATTATTTATATTATTCCAATAGCGAAAGGTGAGACTTAATTTGAATAAACTAAAATTCTTGGAATAAATTGTTTATCCGCAAAAACCGACGAGGAAAGAGTATGTTATTTTAAGTCATGGTGGTGGATATCATTGTATATAAAAGATTATTGATTGAGTAAAATAGATGTTTTTATAATGAATTAATATAGGTATCCTAGAATAGCCGTGATACTTTTTTTTAAAACCCATAAACTTAACGTAGGCCTAGTTATTTTTGGATTTTAATCTACCCTGTAGGATAAAACGCGTTGAACAATAAGACATCAGGTAAAATTTCGAAAAATGGAGAGAATCGGTTGAAAGAGGAGTCACTAAATATGAATTTTCGTGAAAAATGTTGGCCGTGAGGTTTTTTGTGTAAATTTTCCTGAAGTTTTATAGAATTCAGTGAAAATTTTTTAAATCGCCGATAAACCGTGTAAATAAACTGATAGAAAAATTCAGAACAATTAATATCACATAACCACTTTTGCTATAATTCTATATCTATCAATTTCACCTCTGTTAAGAACGCCCAAGTGAATGGCTTATAAAAAATTGCTATGAACTTTATCTTTTGTACCCGATTTTAAAAAAAGATCAATTAGCCCGATTTTATAAAAATAGAGCTTTTTGGCTTTATTTTTTGTAAAGTATTATCTGTACTTTTGAAGCGCGCGAGGGTGGTATCAAGCCAAAAGCCTGATTGCCAGGAATCTTTGACTTGACTTTAGCCAGTTAATTCAGTCTAAAGTGCCAAAATCAAGGTTTTGCCCGTGGCTTTCCGGTTCTATCTATCTTTGAAACCTGCGACGACCATTGTAACTATAGGAAAACCGCTTGAGACTTTTCTCGTGTGATCAGGCTTTTGTACAACGTTTATGGGTTACTATTATTACGCTAACTCTTTTATATAATGTTATCAGTACTGCTATAATTTAGCCTCGAATTTTTTTAAAAATCGCTTGACAATTAGTTTTTAAGGTTTTTAACATTAAATTAGCCCTTCGACTACGCTCAGGGTGGACTATTCGAGTTTTCAGTCTGTGATGATTAGACTTTCTGCCAAGGATAAGCTTTCAGCCGTAAAAGAGGTTTTAGAGCGCGGGAGAACGCTTGCGCAAGTCTCTCGCGGCCTTGGGTGCACCCGCCAGACACTTGCTACATGGATCAGGCGATACCGGGCTTGCCGCTCGGTTAACTCCCTCAAAGGCCGTTATTTAAGAGGTGCAAAACACCCCAAAAGCCTTGGGGCAAAGCTTGAAAAGCGCGTGCTGGAGATTATCGTTTGTGCCCCTTCTTTTTCCGTTCATGAAATCGGCCGCGAGCTTTTAAGGCAAGGATACAAGGTTTCAACCTTCGGAATCTGGCGGATCCTGACCGCCCATAATCTTCAAGTTAGAGAATTAAGGGAGAAATTCAGCCTGTCGCATCCGGCGCGCACCGTTTTTGCGCACAAACTTACTCCCGCTTACCGGGTTAGAATTATTGAAGAGTATCTGAAGGAAGGCGGCCCGGTTGCCGCAATCTGCAGAAACTGGCAGATCTCCAGGCCGACTTTTTATAAGTGGCTTCGCCGATATAAATCGGCGACAACTGCTGACAACAAACCCGGTTTGGGAAAACTACAAACCGGGTTTGAAGAAGATCAGGTAATTAAAAACGTCGTTAAGGCCCTGGCCAGAAGATATAAGAGAGGTTATGAGCATCATCGGAGTATCGGAGCCCAAACACGCGAAATTATTCTGGATATTGTCCGCGCTAATCCGGCCCTTTCCGTTCACAAAATTTATGCGGTTGTTCCCAAAGCCGCCGGCCGACCGATTGCCACGCACGTTGCCATTCAGAATTTGCTTTTCAGGGAAGGTTTAAATACCCGCACCAGACGAGAGCAGTTCGCCGAGGGCTACCTGACTCAACCTGCTGTCAAAGTGGCGCCGCAATATGTACCTGAGATTCCGGTTTACAGACTGCGGCATTTGATAGCCCATTTCGCGACCGTCCCTAAGATTTTGGTCACAAAACCAATACAGGGCTTGCTGTTTTTAACCGCTGGCAGTTTGCCGCTTGCGATATTTGCTTTTCTGGTAAGACTTCTTGTGACGGCTCCATCCGGAACTTCTCCAATCGGCCTTTTCTTTTCCAGCATCGCACTTTTCTTCGGACTGTTTTTCTTCATCTACAGTTCAAAGTATTACATTTCCATCCTGATGGTTTTGAAATTGGCGTCCTCCGGGGCCAGTGGCCCTACGCCCAATGCGCCGATTAAGCCGATTAATGCCGATTTAGCTGATTCGGCTCAATCAGTTTTAAATCAGCCCAAATCAGCGAAAGGAGTAATTTGAACAGTTTATTAGGTCGAATAATCCAACATTTTGCAGGGCCAAGGATGTCCCGAGATCACCGTGTCAATCCGCTTCTTATCAACTTGGAAAAAGTCGAGCTTACCTGCCATCCCTTTGTCTCCATCCATGTGGCGCTCTACAACGAAAAGAGGGTGGTTGAGAGGCTGATCCAATCTTGTACGAGCCAAGCGTGGTACACGCC
>MFBZ01000009.1 GCA_001776545.1 Candidatus Curtissbacteria bacterium RIFCSPLOWO2_12_FULL_41_16
GATTCCGCGGCCTGTCCGCCTTGGGCGGGAATCGCAGAACGAGGTGTTGGAGACTGTTGGGTCAGATTCCTCACGATCGTGATGTTTCTGATCCAGGCACTTTTTCATGCGGCCGCACAATTTTTACCGCGCAAAATTGTATCAAAACATTCTTTGATGGTATTCATGTTTAATTAAAGTAAATCAGCGAGTTCTTCTCGCTCGTCCTCGTCAAACTCTTCGGGGTCAAGCCCCTCGCTTTCCAATTTTTCTTTTATTTCTTTTTGCCGCTCTTTTTCTTCGTCCATAAATTTTGAAATTTAATTAGTTCCTATCTTGAGATAACTTTTCGGCTCTTGCCTCCGCTTCTTTTATAGCCGCCTCAACCTCTGTTCGAATCACCATATCAATGCGTTCCAAAGAATCAAGATTTCTGGAAAATTGTTTTTGTTCTGCTTTGTTATAAAAATATTTAAACTTAGTCCCCTCATATTTCCATAAAAACCAATGGCTGTGCTTTCGACGCAAATGTTCATTATAGATTTTAATTTGTGTCATTATCTCAATACCCTGTTTCATAAATCTGGCGATGAAGTCATCGATAGCATTTGCAAATAATTCAAGGTTTGCAGAATATTCCACCCTTTGTTGAGCTGGATTTGGATTGGCATTTTGTCTCATTAAAATAATGTGTAGTTCGTTTTTTCTCTGCAATTCGGCAAAGTCGTTTTTCAAGCTAACTACAGTTTCGTTTGTCTCTTTAATTCCGGCATCAGCCCATAAAAGTTTATTATGCAGATAATAGCTTTTCACTTTGAAATTCGGTGCTTCTATATCTCTGTAGATTTCTCGTACCGTTGGATAATTGATACTTTCGAGAGAAAACTGGCGAGGGTCTGTCACGGCTCTTATTTCAGCCACCAGATTCTTTAATCTCGAAACAAAATAAAGAAGTTTTTGGCGAGTTTTATATGTATCATCTAAACTCCGGGTAATTCCCACCTCTATCCGTCGTAAGAATTCTTTGCGCTCCCTTTTGTTTTCAACTATGGATTTTATCCAAAAACCAACCGCAGAAAGAATGACGGCAAGAAAGGGGCCGAGGGCGGCACCTATTAATGTCTGCCATGTATCTAAAAATTTTATAAATATTTCCATAAAACCTTATTATTTAACCCTCCGGATTTATTCGATATTTTTCTTCAATCTCCTTCAAACGATACGGCTCAAATCTCCGTAGGTGATCGACAACCAAACGCACATGATGTTTTACATCATTTTCTACATGAGAATATGTCCACGATTCACTATTCAATCGACCAGTTATGGAATTGAGCATTTTTGCTAAGGCTTCAAATAGAGCTTTGATTTCCTCTCCGGTTATGGATGGTGTTTCTGGTTTATTGATATCGTCATGTGCCAGCCACTTGTTGCGATATTTATCTAATTTTTCAAGCGTGGTCTTGTGGTCATTTAGCATTTCTTTTATCGCTATAAGTTCTTTGTGAGCCATGCCTTTGTATTCATTAACCAGCGTCTCAAGAAAAGCGCGTGGCTGATTTTGGTTATATTCTTTGAATGCATCAACGGTTAAGTTTTTAAGATTACTTTCGGTGAAGTTAAAAATCTTATAGATGTGCAATGCCTCTTTAGAAGAATCAAACATTTTTGCAAGCTCCAAGAAAAAGTAAACTCTTAAAGCCTCCTGCGAAGGGGTGAAAAGGCCACTATATTTGCCAATTGTTTTTGCATTTTCTTCGGCTTCTGATTGCCCAACAATATTTGTCGCAAGAACTTCTCGCAAACCTTCATACGCATAAAAAGCGGAAAGTGCGCGGAAATAACGATGATGCATTTCCTTTGCATAGTCCATGAGCGTTTTGAATTCAGTAGATTTTTGTTTATTTTCCATTTTCAACAATTTTAATCTCCTCCGGGGTGAGGGCGTAGAGTTTATAGACGAGCTGGTCAATTTGTTTTTCGTAGTCGCGGACTTTAATGCTCATTATATTTCCTTCAAGATTTTTCTAATACTTTCATCTGGATTCTTTATTTTATGTTCCCAGAAACGCAAAATGGTCCAGCCCTTTTTACTTAAATAAGCTGTGGTTTTTCTATCTCGCTTGCGATTGTTTTCTATCTTTTCTCGCCAGAAATCGTTTTTTAGCAAATGTTTCCAGCGTGGATAGTACCAACCATGCCAAAAGTCGCTATCAAGAAAAACACAAACTTTGTCTTGTTGAAAAACTATATCCGGTTTTCCCTTGATTGATGAGACATTCGTTTGGAATTTTTTGCGAGTGGTCTTCCGCAAAGAAACTATAAATTCTCGCTCGAATTTCGTGTCTCTTGAACGGATTTTTGACATCAACTCTGAACGCTTTTTTATTGGAAGCAAATCTTCACTCCGCTCTTTTTTGAAATTTCGATTTAGATAGTTTTTCGTCTTTTTCATAAAAGTCCCGCGTCAAAAATGTCGGAAGCTTTGACGCCAGACTTAACAAGGACGAATTTATCATTCAAAAGCTTTTTCCACTGCTTTAAGCGATCGCTTTCCAATTTATCGTTTCGCCAATAGTAGGCGAGAGTTTTGGCGTCCAGATCCTTGATCTTCTTTTCAATCGCTTTCGCTCTGATATGCAAGCGATAAGCCAATTGTGGCACTACGACATTTTTGCCTTTAACTTTCAATTTAATTTGTCCACCGGCGGTGAATAAATCTCGCAAACTGGCGGAAACGGCGTTGTATTCAGCGATAAGATAAGCGGCCGCTCGTTCAAACTTTGTCGAGCTGTTGCCAAACATTTCAGGAAACAGAATCATCGCTTCAACCACGAAATTTTCTTTTTCCTTGTCGCTTAAACCTCTGAATGGTTTAATGATAGGGCTAACCGCCTTATCGTCTCCGTCTTGGTCTATCCACCATAATTCCTCGCCTTCTTTCAGTAGAGAGCGGTAGTAATTTTTGATCTTTTGTATTGAATTATCGTCTTTTCTCAAAGTGTCATAGTCAACACCTATTTTGTCGAAAATTGATTTACCGAGCGGCAAGTCCATGTTAATTCTGTAACGAGGAGAGTGCGTAACGCTAATCTCTGGCAGACATTCTTGATAAAGTCGGTAACGAATATCCAGCCTGCCGCCGAATTTTCCGAACACGATATAAATTCTTTCAACATCTTCGATTCGTGAAGATTCAAGGACGCTATTTCCGGTTGAAGTCCAATGATCGTTGGCTGTCATCTTAACTTCAACACCAAAGTATTTATTGGCGATGATGTCGGGGAAAGCGTGTGTTCCTGTTTGTTTAACTGTTCCCTCGAAAGTCGTGCCTTTCGCCGCTTCACGCATTTGCTCAAAAACTATCGCTTCAAAATAGGTCGGCGAGATATTTTTCTTACCGCTCAAAAAGGCCAATATTAACTTTCTTGATTTCTCAAGCAAGGCAATAAAATCTTTTTCTTTGGCGTTGGGTTTCGCGACGTAAATCATAATTATTTCAAATTTTTATCTAAAAACTTTTCAATCGCTGTGGCGACGTGCCAAGCCAAAACAGGCGGTACGGCGTTACCAATCTGTTTATAAGCCGAGGAAGTAGATGGATAAAAGATAAGATCGTCTGGAAAAGATTGAATTCGTGCCGCCTCTCTCGCCGACAACCTCCTTTTTCCATTCCAATGATACTCTATATTTCCGTGGTGTTCTGTTCGCATTGTTGGCCCCGGCTTATCCGCCGAGACGACCGAGTTGCCTTGTCCTTTATTTTTTTTCGCTTTTGACCAGTAGTGGTTAGCGATTTTTCCTTCCTCCGCTTTCTCCAAATCGCCGATCGCTTGTTTTAAGTTGACCCAGTTTTTTTCGTCCAAAATCGGTTTTGGATGTTCAAAAGGCGGGAGCTTGTCTTTGCTCGTTCCAACGATGATGACTCTTTCTCGTGTTTGCGGCACGCCGTAATCGGCGGCCGTAAGCAGTTTATAAACGACGTGGTATCCCAATTTTTCAAAATCTTTAATAATTGTTTGTATCGCTTCGCCGCCATTCATCGTGAGAAGTCCTCGGACGTTTTCGGCGACAAACAAAACAGGTTTAGTTCTTTTGATAACTTCCGCCATACTTTGATATAGCAAGCCACGCTTGCTATTAAATCCTTTTCTCTTTCCGGCATGACTGAAATCCTGACAAGGAAAACCTCCCAAAACTACATCAACTTTATCTGGTAAAGGAGCATCAAATAAACTTGCGGCATATCTTCCGCCGATAATATCGGTGATGTCGCCACACACGACCCTATGTTTGAAGTAATTAGCGAAAGTTTGACACGACGGTTCGTCAATATCGTTCGCCCATATTACTTTAAAATCATTTTTTTCATATTTCCTTCCCAGAAATTTAAAACCTCCAACGAATCCCAGATCCAACCCACCGCATCCGGAAAAAAGTGAGATAACTGAATATGTTTTCTTTCGAACACTATCATCTGTCGTTTGAGTAGAATAATCTCCGTGAGAAGTTGAAGATTCTCTAACTATAAACGGACCACGTTTTTTTTGAGTATAGTTTAGTTTTCTATTCGAGTATTTTTTAGTTTGCTTTTTCTTATAACGCTTGATCTTTATCGTCATATGACTCTTTCTTCTTTAAAACTAAAATAATTAGATCGCGAAACTATGATATGATCTAAAACCTCTATATCAACCGTTTCACCTGACTTACACAATCGTTCGGTTATCATGATATCTTCTTGGGACGGTTTAATGTATCCGGAGGGATGATTGTGAGCGATTATAATCCCAACCGCGGAGCACTGAATTGCCTCCTTAAACACCTCCCTGGGATGAACAATGCTAGCATTAAGTGTGCCAACTGAAATATTACTCACTTTTATAAGATTATTTCGTGTGTCTAGGCTAAGTATAACAAAACGCTCTTTTTTTTCCAAACCTAGTGACTTTTGTAAATAACTCACGACGGCTCTTGGTGAATCCAGTATAATCTTTTTTTGTATTTGTTCTTTTGCGTAACGCTCCGACATCGCTTGAAACAATTTTATTCCGAACGCGTTGGATGGACCGATCCCCTTTACTTTTTGCAGATCCTCAAGCGAAGCGTCAAGCACATTGCGCAATCCTTTGAATTCTTTAATCGCATCTTTGGCCATGCTTTTGCAATCCTTCAAGGGGGTGCCCAGAGTTAAAAGCAATTCCACAATTTCATAATCCAAAAATCCGTCAAGGCCGCTTTGTAAAAATTTCTCGCGCAACCGCTTGCGGTGTCCGGCTCCTTTGTGCTTTTGTTTTTGTTCCCCCATATTCCCCTATACTACCCCTTCAAAAACAAAAAATCAAGCGCAGGCGGGCGGGGTGCGTCCCTCACCCTACCCTCTCCCATGAAGGGAGAGGGAGATACTTCATAACCCTCCCCACCTCTCATTCTGCAATTCCGCAGAATCGCAGAATAGAAAAAATCAAGCCCGGGTGGGCTTTGGCTTTGGGGCGAAATATGGCATGGGGATAAATAAGGATTGACAAGCAGGCGTTTGGTGTGTTATAGTGAGTTTGGTGCTTGGAGGGTTCGCCCTGTCACGGCTATCCAAGCTGTAACCAAGTACTGCTAAAGAATGCCGCTCTGCGGCGTTTTTTAGTTTAATCATGCTCTAAATTATTACTATGTAAAACTCTCAGACTGTTTACCGGATCAATTTTCCAAAATGGGATAATGCTCCAAAAGCATTTTTGCCCGTCATCAATTTGCTTGACCACAACTTTCACCCGTACATTTTCCAAAACAGCGATAAATTCATAATACGAAACTGGCTTAAAAATTGTATCGGTTCGACTATGCGTGCGGATTCGTTCAAAGCGTTTCACATGAGAAATACCCTGCACTGTCCGAGAAAGGGAAAGCACCTGCGGAGCTAGAGTGAGCAGTTTTAATCGCGCGTATTGCTCGGAACGCGGACGAGCAACTTGGTCTGATTTGAATTTCAAATGCTTAAAACCCGCTGAATTAAACACAATCTTTTCACCAAAATACGGGCAACTAACTTCGCCAACAGAAACATAAAACTCCGATGCCTTTTCACTAACCTTATCAAAATCTTGTTCATCTTTGAAATTAAATTTACCCATAAGCATTCCCCAATCCTATCACTTCAAAAACAAAAAATCAAGCGCAGGTGGGTGGGGTGCATCCCTCACCCTGCCCTCTCCCGTAAAGGGAGAGGGAGACACTTCATAACCCTCCTTTAAGACACATATCGCATCCTTGACAGTTTACAATCCGGGCGGCGTCCGGGTCGCCGAAGTATTCCAAAATCTTGCGGCGACGACACTTACGAGTGGTAACATAATGAGTGATGCGCTCAAGGCGCGCGGTGCGCAGCGCGGCATACTTTTCCGCTTCATATTTACTCTTGCCTTTCTCCAGCATGTCTTGCAATCCTTTTTTAATAAAATACTCTTGCAATTTTTTGTCCGCCCAAGAGTGCAAAAGTACGCACTGCGCCGCCTTCCCATCGCGTCCGGCGCGTCCGGCTTCCTGATAATAGGCCTCCAGCGATCCAGGCATGGCGGCATGAATAACAAAACGCACATCCGGCTTATCAATGCCCATGCCAAAAGCCACGGTTGCCACAATCACGCGCGCCTTATCAGTCATGAAATCCTCTTGCGCTTTCTTTCGCTTTTCCACATCCATACCGGCATGATAAGACAGCGCGGAAATTCCATATTGA
>MFBZ01000010.1:0-8399 GCA_001776545.1 Candidatus Curtissbacteria bacterium RIFCSPLOWO2_12_FULL_41_16
CATTCCAGGTTTTGGCGCCGATTGAGCCCTTCGACTACGCTCAGGATAAGCCGATTGATGCTGATTTAACCGATTCTGCTAAATCAGTTGATCTGGACAACAAACCCGGTTTGAGCGAACTACAAACCGGGTTTGAAGAAAAAAGAAATATCGCGGCTGTCCAGGGCTATCCTAATGATTCCAAACCCGGTTTGGAGGGCATTTACCTGCCTGCTGGCAGGCAGGGCAAACCGGGTTTGTCTGGTTCCAATATCGCGGCTGTCCAAGGTTATCAATGGCACGTTTTAAACAAATCACAGACCTGGGTAACGCGCGGAGTCAGATCTGAATACGCCGGTTCTTATGTAATTGAGCGGTCAAGCGAGCAAATCTACGGGGGTCTAAAGCAGATCGCAGGATCGGTCTATGCCATCAGGGCCGATATCCTGCGAGATTTCGGCTGGGGAACCAGTATCACCGAGGACTTTGAATTGACCCTGCGGCTTTACGAGGCCGGTTACAAGGTGGTCTTTACCCCGTATATCCAGGTACCGGCCGAAGCTGTCTCCACGGTTAAACGCTTGATTCGTCAGAGGATGCGCTGGGCGGAAGGTTCGAGTTTCAACATAAAAGTGATGTTTGTAAGGATGCTTTTCGGGAAGTGGGAGGAAAAGGAAAACAAACCCGGTTTGGAATTGCTCTACAAACCGGGTTTGGAAGACTTGCGGGAGGAAGAGACAAGCGACGGGAACAAACCCGGTTTGGGCGAACTACCTGCCTGCTCCTCGAGTCTGAACGACCTCGGAGTCGAAGACCGGCAGGCAGGGCAAACCGGGCCTGGAGGAGAAGCGGGCAAGGTTTGGGTGCCATCAAGATTGACACTTGCCGAGAAGCTGGAGTTTTTATACTTCTCCTTCTATTACCTGCAGGCGGCGTTTTTTATAGTCGGCACGATCTCCTGGTTTATCGCCGAGGCGGTATTTCACGCGAAGCTTCCTTTCTGGACGGCGGCTTTCGGCTGGTCTCTGGTTTTGACTAATCTTTTGGCCCTGCCGCTCATGAACATCATCGGTCTCTTCCTGGAGGAGTCTGACGAGCGGGATTACGTGGGAATTCTTTTCTTTTTGGTTATTTCGTATGTGGTGGTGCCTTTCCAGGCTTACGCGGCCATTAAAGGCTTTTTGGAAAAAGAAGAAGGTCCATGGTTCAGGACACCAAAGACGGGGATTATCACGGACGTCTTTGGTCGGTCGAGCTTCTCTAAATTCTTTGGACAGATTTTTGGTGGTAGACCAGCGGGAGTGCCGATTGCCGTCAATTCCTCCACACCAGTCCACCCCCGAGGAGTCTCTTCGATTTCGCTCAGGGCCCACCTCGGGGGTGATAAGGGGGGAGAGGTGTCTCTTGGCGGTATAGACTTTAGGCGGCGGCTGGCATGGCTTAGGCTGACGGCGCCTGCCGGGAGAATAAACTTTCGGAGACAAAACAGGCCGGCCGCAAGGGTTATGGTGGCGGTTTTCGTTTTCATTTTTCTTTTGATTAACCTTTTGGCATTTGCCGGCAGACGGGGCGGGATTATGGCGATGGTCGGCTTGGGCGTCGAGTCAAGCTCGGCCGGGGCCGAGTCAAACTCGGCCGAGGCGATTTTGGCGCAGGCTCCTGATCCGGGCATTGAGCAGCAGATAAACATCATGGACCAGGAATATTCCACCGCCCAAACAACGGATTATCCTACCGACAACAGTCTGGGCATTGTCTGCTGGAACGACAACGCCAACAGTTGCGATATCACCACCGGCCAGTATACGGGAGAGACCGTTTACTTTGAGGCCGTTATTAAAAACGCGGGCGGAGGTACAACTTTCGCCTCGCTGTACAGCGCGGGCGGTACCCAAGTTTCCGGCTCGGAAGTTTCCACAACCGCCTCAACCTACAGTCGGGTCAGAAGCGGAGCGATCAGCCTGACAAACGATACGGATTACACGGCGCGGATCCGGGCTTCCTCGGGAACGGCCTCAATTCTTTCTGCCAGGATCATCGCCCTGCAGGCCGACCCGACCAGTATTGTCGATACCCAAACCCATATCGAGCTGGGCAACAACGAGACAACCGCTTCAACCTCGATGACCGTGCTTTCCAACCCTAAATATTTCCAATACGACGACGACAAGTACGACGGCACCAGAAACGCCTATTTTGAGGCGAGCCTAAAAAGCGGATCAACAACGAGTTCCTCAACACCAACTGCCGAAACCCCGCCGACCACCCAGGGCACCAACAGCCCCGCCTGGACCAACCCGCAGAACATGGAAGATAACGAGGGAACAAACCTGGCAACCGGGGATAAAGCCGACATGGTCAATCAGGAGACATTTGATTTCAGCTCTATTCCGGCGGACGCGACGATTGTGGGCGTGACAGCCAGAATTGACGCCAAAAAAACGGGCACCCGCAATAATTCGGCGATTTTAAACCTTCTTAACGCGGGGACCTGCACGGCCAAGGAAACGACAGCCTGGACGACTTCCGAGGCCACCTATACCCTGGGGACTGCCAGCGATACCTGGAGCTGTACGGCGCTAACGGCGACAAACGTCAAAAACGCCGCTTTCGGGGCTTCGGTTCTGGCGGACAAGACCACAGGCGCCGACCCTGCCAGCGGTTCTTACCTTGTCGATTACGTGGCCTTAACGGTTAATTACACTTACCCTATCGTCCAAACGGTGACCGCCGAACTTTACAACCGCACGGACGGGGCGACTGTTGCCAACAGCACGATTACGCTTGCTTCGACCTCCTGGACGCGGGTAAGAAGCGCGTCGGCCGTGACTTTGGATACCACAAACGATGACGAGTATGAGGTGGGATGGAAAACAGCGGCGGGCACGGCCTCCATGGCCAACGCCAAGGTGGTTTTGACGCAAAACGCGGCGGGGGGGTTGAACAGTATGGAGCTTTACCATAATTATGTGAATACGGGGAGGACTGTTGCTTCGGACTGGGGGAATTTTGGCTACTTTAACCTTTACAACTCCAACAACTGGTTCGGGGGGGCGGCGGCGGGTTTTACTTATTACCATGAGGCGACGCTGAAGCCGTCCGGTGCCGGGGTGACGGGCAACGCCCGCTTGACACCGGGGGCGTTGGGGAATGTTTCAAGCACGCTTGATCAATCGGACGTGGGTACCTTCTCAACTACTGCCCAAGGGCAGTTGCCGGAGAAAATTCGTAGTAATACCACCGTTACCTCAACCCTTGGCTCTTCCACCTATGTCTATGTTTTGGGAGGGTATAATGGTAATTTTTATTCCACCGTCTATAAAGCAACCCTAAACGCCACCACCGGCGACATGGGCACCTTTGCCACCGCCTCCCAAGGCCAACTGCCAGCTACCTACGTTTGGCACACCACCGTCACCAGTGCCTTTGGTTCCAGCACCTACCTTTATGTTCTGGGGGGCCGTGGTAATGATACCTATGTCTCCACCGTCTATAAAGCTACCCTAAACGCTACCACCGGCGACATGGGTACTTTCACCACCAGTGCCCAGACCCAACTGCCGCAGACACTTGAGAATCAGACCACCGTTACCTCAACCTTTGGCTCTTCCACCTATGTCTATGTTTTGGGAGGGTATAATGCTCTCACCCTCCGCTCCACCGTCTATAAAGCTACCCTAAACGCTACCACAGGCGACATGGGCACTTTTGCCACCGCCTCCCAAGGCCAACTGCCGGCTAGCCGGGCTGATCACACCACCGTCACCTCGCCTTTGATTGGTTCCTCAACCTATGTCTATGTTTTAGGTGGATCCGGTCCTGATTCCACCGTCTACAAAGCCACCCTAAACGCCACCACAGGTGACATCGGTACCTTCTCAACCGTCTCTCAAGGCCAACTGCCGAAGACTCTTGGGGGCCAGAGGACCGTTACCTCGCAAGTTGGTTCCTCAACCTATGTTTATGTTTTAGGAGGAATAAGCGTTTCTTCTGATCCTGTTTCCACCGTCTACAAAGCCACCCTAAATGCCGACAACGGTAACATGGGCACCTTTGACACCGGCTCCCAGGCCCAGCTGCCGCAAATACTTTCGAGGCAAACCATCGTTACCTCTCCGCTTATCGGCTCCTTAACATACGTCTATGTTTTGGGAGGAATAGGGAGAACTGATCACTTGTCCACCGTCTACAAGGCGGTATTACTTGATAATACTTTTGAGAGGCAGAGGAGTGGGAGCATTTCGCCGACTTCGGCGGCGGGGGGAGATATAGGGACGTTTGACACTACTTCCCAGGCCCAACTGCCGCAGGTTTCAAATACTCAGACTACTGTCAATTCTACCATCGGTTCCTCAACCTACGCCTATGTCTTAGGGGGATGGAACGGTAGTGGTCGTCTTTCCACCGTTTACAAAGCCACCTTAAATGCCGACAACGGTAACATGGGCACCTTTGATACCACCTCCCAAGGCCAACTGCCGCAAATACTTCAGCAGCATACTACCATTACTTCCACCCTCGGCTCCTCGACTTACGTCCATGTCTTGGGGGGAGATGACGGTTCTTACCGTTCCACCGTTTACAAAGCCACCTTAAATGCCGACAACGGTAACATGGGCACCTTTGACACCGGCTCCCAGGCCCAGCTGCCGCAAAAGCTTTCTTCCGGTACTGCCGTTATCTCCACAATCGGTTCTTCCAGATACGTCTATGTATTGGGAGGCTATGGTACGGACTATCTCTCCACCGTTTACAAAGCCACTTTAAACGCCACATCCGGTGATGTCGGCACCTTTGACACCGGCTCCCAGGGTCAGCTGCCGCAAACACTTCAGGACCATAACACTGTTATCTCCACAATAGGCTCTTCGACATACGTCTATGTTTTAGGAGGAAAAAATTCTGCTAACCGCTCCACCGTTTACAAAGCCACTTTAAACGCCACATCCGGTGATGTCGGCACCTTCTCCACCGTCTCCCAGGGTCAGCTGCCGCAGGCAGCTCCCGACTCTACCACCATCAGTAGTACCATAGACTCCTTAACTTATCTCCATGTATTTGGGGGGGGTTCCAGCTCCACCGTTTACAAAGCCCAGATTGCCATTGACGGTACCGAATACGACACCGAGATTCAGAACGCCACGGTTGCCAACTCGACTCTGGTTATTGACGTGCAAAATTTGCAGATACCGGAGAACTTGTTGGCGTTTTTGCCGTTGGGTGTGTTTATACCAAGGCTAATTACAAAACTAAGGGAATGGAGAAGACGAAGGTTGTTATGCGAATAGAATGCAAATGTAAATAGTGCGAATGCATGCGAATGGGAAAGGAAGGAAATAGCCGATCTAGTTTACCCGGAGCTTAGTTACAAGATTGTTGGAATTTTATTTAAAGTCCACACCAAACTTGGTGGTAAGTATCAAGAGAAATACTACCAACGAGCGGTTGAGGTAGCTTTAAAAGAAGAAGCACTCTCTTACGAGAAAGAAATTGCCGTTGATCTTTCGTTCGATACTGTTAAGATCGGTAAGTACATTCTGGATTTTTTAATTGAAGACAAAATTATTTTAGAACTTAAAGCGATTCCACAGTTTAACCGAGATGATTTTAGACAAGTCTCGGCTTATTTGAAGGCAAAGAGATTGAAATTGGGAATTCTGGCAAACTTTAGGGGAGATAAATTAGTGTATAGGCGTATTTTAAACTCTAAAGTCCAAATATGATTCGCATGAAGAGGAAGTCAACTTTTTACAACCTATTTATCGTTCTTTCGGTACTGCTTTTGGCTTTGCCGTTTTTGACAAGTTTAGAGGATTTGTTAACAAGAGTGATTATCCATTTTAACCTTTACGATGTCTTGCAGAGGTACGTAGTGCCTTATGAGTTGCGCGTTTTGTCAACGATCCTTAACTTGCTGGATTTGCCGGTAAGGTCCGGGAAGGCGTATATCCAATTTGTGCGGAACGGAAAGCCGGAGGTGATTTTTCTGGCCTGGAATTGCATCGGCTGGCAGTCGCTGGTTTTTCTTCTGGTAAGTTTGATGGGAGGGCTTTCCGGCAGGTTCACGACCATAAGCCGCCTGCAGGCCGTGACAATCGGGCTTTTGGGGACATATCTGGTTAATATTTTGCGCCTGGTTTTGGTAGTCGTGGTTTATTATATTGGCGGAAGGGGAGTCGGGGTGGTGTTTCACAATTATTTTTCAAATTTGATGGCGATTGTCTGGCTGTTTGTGTTTTGGTGGCTAAGTTATACGTACGTGCTGGAGGAGAAACATAGTAATATTAAATATCAAATAGCAAAAATTAAAAATACAAATTAGATATATGAGAGCGTATTTTAAATAAATTAAAAAGCAAATATGGCAAACGCTAAACAAATAGAGTTTAAAAAAAGGCTTTACAGGTTTGTAATTAGGTTGATTAAATTCATAGAAAATTTGAAGAAGGCCCAAACCAGCAGAATTATAAGTGATCAACTGTTAAGAAGCGGTACAGGGATTTTGGGAACTTACATAGAAGGTTTATCTTCAAGTTCAAAAAGAGAGTACACTAATTACTTTAATTATTCCTTAAAATCCGCAAATGAAAGCAAGGCGTGGGTTTCAATACTAAAAGATACAGGTAATGGGGACAGAAAAGAGGCAGACTGGATATTAAAAGAACTGGAAGAATATTCTAAAATTTTTGCTTCAAGCATATTGACCTTAAAAGGCAAAAAATAAATATTTGATTTTTTATATGTATATTTAATATTAAAAATTTGATATTTGATCTATGGTAGGTAGTCAGTTTAAATCTGCTAAATTAGCGGTATGACAAAGTTTAAATCCGTGCTTATCGGATTATTCAAAAGGAAGGAAGCGATCGCGCTGGCGGTGGCTTTAGCGGGGTGGATTGTTATCGGGTTTGTAATCTTTAAGATTTTCTTTGACAAGAAGCCTGAGGTTAAATATCCTTCTTCCGTTAATTCAACAGGTTTAACGACAGGCGCTTTAGCGGTTTTCGATTCCGAGGGAAAAGTGTTTCTCGCGGGAGACCCGGATCCTGATTCAAAAATAACAGATTTTATGCTTTCGCGCTATCTTACCGATACCGTCGCGCTTGATGAAACTTTCGGAGATGACGGGAAGGTGCTTACCGATTTTAACGGGGGCGAGGATTACGCGACTGTTGTTATCAGGCAGGAGGACGGGAAAATTATTGTGGCAGGGCAATCTGATAACGACTTTGCGTTGGTCCGATATTTGCCCGATGGAGGCCCGGATGAGAGTTTTGGCAAGGGCGGCAAAGTCGCCGCGGATTTAGGGGGGAGGGATATAATTGAGGCGATTAGTATTGGCCCTGACGGCAAGATAGTTGTCGCGGGCGGGTCTTCGGAGGGAAATGAGAGCAGTTTTGCCTTAGTTCGCTTTCTGGCGGACGGCAGCCCGGACACGGGTTTTGGAAAGGACGGTAAGGTGACAACTGATTTTGGGGGCGGAAATAGCGCGGCGGCGGCGCTTGCTATTGATGAGGACGGAAAGATTGTGGTGGCGGGGGGGGCCTTTGACAAAAAAAGTTACAGTTTTGCTACCGCACGCTATCTTTCCGACGGAACCTTAGACAAAGGTTTTGGCAAGGGCGGTAGAGTAATGACCGATTTTAGCAAGGATACGGACGGGGCCTCCGATGTTCTAATTCAATCAGACGGCAAAATTATCGCGGGAGGGGTTACTTCGGGAAAAGGTACATTTCTTGATTTTGCCCTCGCGCGTTATAATGCCGACGGAACTTTAGACAAGAGTTTTGGCAATGACGGTCAGGTTGTGACCGATTTTGATAAGTCTGACGATACGGTTAACAGGATCTTGATTGCCGGTGGCAAAATAATGGCAGCGGGTGGCAGCCAGACCAATTTTGCCCTCGCGCGTTATAATGCCGACGGAACTTTAGACAAGAGTTTTGGCAATGAGGGGAAAGTGACTTTGGATTCGGGAAGCGTAGACGACTCTGTTTTTGCCTTGAAAGAGGCCGGGGATAAAGTAATAGCTTTAGGCTACTCGCGAGATAAAGGGGGGAATAAATTAGTTTTATCGGTTTTTACCAACGATGGTGTTTTGGTGTCGACTTCCCCTTAATTTTTCCTTATTGACAACCGGGACAGCTTAGGGTAATTATTAAAATCCAGGCTTCGTAATGTCGAAAAAATACTTTTTAGCAATCGTTCTTGTTTTAACTTTTTACCTAATATTTACTCCTAACGCAGGTGCCGCAACGGGTGGACTTGATACTACCTTTGGTGATGGCGGAAGGACAGTTACCAGCATGGGAAGCGGCGACGATGGGGACCAAGCATGGCGTGCGGCTCTGGATTCTTCCGGCAGAATCGTGGCGGTGGGATGGACTGCGAGTACGGATTATATCGCGGGCGGGGATGAT
>MFBZ01000010.1:8407-13501 GCA_001776545.1 Candidatus Curtissbacteria bacterium RIFCSPLOWO2_12_FULL_41_16
TCTTATGATTTCGCAGTGGCACGTTATCTCGCGGACGGGTCACTTGATAGCACGTTTGGGACCGGAGGTAAGGTGAAAATTGACTTTAACGGTTCCGATGACAGCGCTTTGGCAGTGGCTATTGATTCTTCAGGCAACATCGTCGTCGGGGGTGTAACTATAATTAATTCAGCCGGGGTATATGACATTGCCTTGGCGCGTTTAACAACATCAGGCAGTTTGGATCCGACCTTCGGCACAGGCGGCAAGGTGACAACAGACTTTGGCGGTAACACCGATAATTTAAACGCCCTCGTTTTGCAAAGTGACGGGAAAATAGTGGCTGTCGGTGATACGATATCCACAAGTCGTTATCATCTTTTTGCCCTAGTCCGCTACAATACTAATGGAACGCTAGATTCAACCTTTGACACAGACGGTAAAGTAACTACTGATTTTAATGTTAATCTCGGCACTGATGGGGTTTCGGCAAATGCTGTTACTCTTGATGCCTCAAGCAGAATTGTGATTGCAGGTAAAGTCGCGGACGGTTATGATTTTGCTCTAGCCCGCTATAATACTGATGGTTCCTTAGATACCACTTTTGATACGGACGGCAAGGTAACAACGGATTTTGGCGGTAATGATAGCCTTTCTGCCATGGCCATTGATGCATCCGGCAAAATCGTGCTTGCCGGTTTTACGACTGCTGCTACTTCCGATTTTGCCGTGGCCCGTTACAATACCAACGGTTCCTTAGACACCACTTTTGATACTGACGGCAAGTTGACAACAGATTTTAACAACTTCGAGGATGAGGGTTTTTCGATGGTTATTTACGGAAGCTCCATAATTGTTGGGGGTTTTGCTAGCAGCGGTTCAACTACCGATTTTGCGGTTGCCGTTTATAAAAACGACGGATCTTTAGATACGTCTTACGGAAACGGCGGGAAGCTGACTTATGATTTTAACAGCGCTGAGGAATATGTTGCCGATATTAAGGTGCAGCCGGACAGCCAGGTTATTCTGGTTGGGTCAACCATAGGGGGCACGACCGACTTTGCACTGTCCCGGTTCAATGGGCCCCTTGCTGAAGGTGTCAAATCGGTTGCCGGCGCAAACGGTACAGTGACTAGCGATACGGAAGGTGATGGTGAAACATCAACCGACCCTCTGGAAACTTCCGTGACAACGCCGACAGGCGGAACCGTTTCTATTTTCGAGTCGCAGACTGCCAGCACTCCGGTTTCCGGTTACGGGGTTTTAAACCAGAAGGTAGTGATTTCGGCGCCTGTCGAGACAGCCGCGAATCCCTTAAGAATTTCTTTTAAGATTGACGCTTCGATTATTCCCGGCGGGGTTAATAAGAACAATATCGATTTTTACCGCAACGGGACAAAGGTGAAAAATTGTCTGGGCAGTACTGTTGCTTCACCAGATCCGTGCATCACTACCAGGGCTGATATTAGCGGCGGAGGGATTCAGATTGACATTTTGACCTCGCAAGCCAGTACTTGGGGCATGAGCGGTCCGGCGACCGGTTTGGTGGCTGGCATGGGTGATTTTGATTTGGAAAACAGCGCCTTTTTTGGCACGGAGCCTTCGGGGCTGGCGAGTTTTAAACTGGGGGCAGCTTACAAAAAGAACGGAACGTTGGAGGGCCAGTTTAAATTAAGTTTGCAAAGCGGCAGCAAATTTGAAAGCTCGAATATTAACTGGCTTTGGACGGACGGGTTATCTTTGGGGGTAGTTTCGGGCAGCGGGAGTTTTAGTGACAGGAATGGTGAATATGGATTTCAAATCATGATCGATAGCGGCAGCAAATCCATACGTATAATTATCACCAAGGCAGAAGTTCTAATATTCGATAACCTGTTTGGGACAAATGTTGAGTTTGGAGCCGGTAATTTGGAGCCGATTAACGGTAAGCTCGCGGTCAAATAAATAAGTTAAATCTTCTTGATCTACACTACTTTTTCTGATTGTTAAACATTCTTGATTTTGGTAACGTAGGAAACACAGATGTGCGCGGATGATAGTACACGGATGAGCGTCGATGCGAAGCGGATGAGCGCAGATAAAAAATTATTGTACGGCGACTTGACTTATAAAATAAGGGGAGCGATGTTTGCTGTCCATACAGCTTTAGGTCCCGGACATAAAGAGAGCTTATATCAAAAAGCATTAGCAAAAGAATTTGAGGCAAGAGGAATACCTTTTATAAGAGAAGAGGCGCTCTCTATTTCTTATAGGGATGAGAAAATCGGTGTTTATCGGCCAGACTTTATTGTAGAGGACAGGGTGATTGTTGAGATAAAAGCTGTACCAATGTTAGTCCGCAATTCAGAAGTTCAAATCTCTTACTACCTGCGCGGGACGGGTTACGAATTAGGATTACTTGTAAATTTTGGTGCTTGGTGCGAAGAAATTAGATATCAGGAGACGAATATATACTAATCCGTGCTAATCCGTATGAAATCCGCGCTATTCCGTTTTTTATCGACGAGGAACCAACTGCTTCTAATAATACTTATCACCTTTGGAGTATACGCTAACTCCTTGGCTAACGGCTTTGTGTGGGATGACCATTTGTTTCTGGAAAACTGGCCGGCAATCAGGGACAGCAAACATTTAGGCGAGATTTTTCGCGGCGCGGCTCCGCCCGCCCAAGACAAGATTTACAGGCCGGTACGCGGATTGATTTACGTAATCGACTACAAGCTTTGGGGAGTAAACCCGTTTTTTTACCATTTGCAGGCAATTTTGGTGCATTTAACGGTGACTGTACTGACCTACCTTATTACGAGAGAGATAGTGAGAAATTTAGGTTTAATACCTTTTAATCGCCGATTAGCGCCGATTATAACTGATAAGCGCAGATATACTTGGTTACCTTTTTTTGTTGCTTTGCTTTTCGGTATTCATCCTATCCACACAGAGACCATAGATTACATTTCGGCAAGCATGGAGACATGGGGAAGTTTGTTTTTCTTTGGTTCCTTTTACCTTTACTTATATGCGAATGATATGCGAATGAAAACAGTGCGAATAAATGCGAATATTTTGCGTGTCGCATCAGTAGGTTTGGCGGTTTTGGCTTTTTTTACCTACGAGATGACATTGACGCTTCCCATACTTTTGATACTGCTCGAGTATTGTTTTGGACGAGAAAGAGTTAGTGGAGTTAAAAAAACTAAATTCTCAATTTTCAATTCTCAATTTTCAATTCTGAGGATTGCTCCTTATTTTGTTGTCGCCGGAGTCTATTTGTTTGTCCGTGTAGTAGTTTTGGGCATAGCGGCGCGGAGTGATTACTTGGCTTACAGTTTTTTCCTGACAATGCTGGTGATGGTTAAAGTATTCGTAAGATATATTTTGTTACTTTTGGTGCCTTTGAACCAGACAACCATTCACAATCTGGTTGGAGATTTTCCCTCCTCGATGCTTCCTTACGACAAACTTGATCCGGTACTTTCCCAGACGATTTTTGATTTGGACGTGCTCTTGGCGATAATAACAATTGTAGCTTTAATTTTAGTTGCCATCAAATTAGTCAAAACGTATCCTATCATATCTTTTGGTATCGGATGGTTTTTTATAACACTTTTGCCGGTTTCCTATATTATTCCCCATGGAGGAGCCATGGCCGAAAAATACTTGTATATACTCTCTTTTGGGGTGATTTTGGCAGCGGCTGCCGCCGCAGCACAGATTGGCACTGATTTAAAGCTGATTAGAGCGGATGTGTTTAAACAGACATTGGTTTATATAGGGATTGCCCTCTTCCTTTTTTACAGTGTTTCGACGGTTGCCAGAAACCGGGTTTGGCAGAACGACATAACTTTATTTTCCGACGTAGCTCGCAAATCGCCCAATAATCTTTTGGCTAACTACACTTTGGGGTTTTGGTACGGCAAGGTGGGGAATTTTGAGGCAGCCAAGAGCCATTATACGACGGCGATTGCGAAGGCGCCCCAGTTTTGGGAGGCCCGTTTTAACTTGGCCAACATCTACGTGCGGCAGGCAAAGTTCGAGATGGCGGAGCAGGAGTACGGAAATGTTTTGAAAATCTATCCTAAAAATACTGTCGCCAAAAATATTTTAGCCAATTTGCCGCTGCTAATAGAGAGCAACCAATCGGCCCAGCCCTCTGACGATTTGGTGGTGAATTATTCCACAAAAAACGGCTTAAAATTTAATTTCCCGGCTTCCTGGAACATCAAGGAGGAAAAGAAAACGGTGACTCTTCGCGACGCCGATAGCCAGCTGACGGTTGAGATAGAAGAGGAGGGAAAGTTGGCAAACCAGACTCCAAATGACCACGTAAAATCACAAAAAGAAACCTTGGGCACACTTGTGAACGAAGGGCCGGCTCAAGTGCCAAATGTTAGTGAGGCGTATGTGAGGGTGTGGAGCAAGCCGACCCGCCTGCCGGACGGGCAGGTTAGCGCGGATAATAAAACGGATGAGCGCGGAGGAATCCTGTTGCAGTTTTTTCTTTTTGATAAGGGAAAGATCGTTAAGATTTTAGTTTGGCCCGCGGACTCGCCGCAAATGCCGACGTTTGACCAGATTTTAGGGTCGATCAAGATTGAGTAAATGCGAATTAGTTACGAATGAAAATTACTCGAATTTATGCGAATAGTATGAAATCTAGAGTCTTAAAAAGTTTTAAGTTTTTAGATGTAGATTTAAGATTTGAGATTTTAGATTTAAGATAATGCTTAGATTGTCTCCAATCACTATTTATATACTACTGGCCATAATCGTTGGACTCTTCTATGGTAACACCTTAAGGAATAGTTTTGTCCATGACGATGTTTGGCAGGTTGAGCAAAATCCGCGTATAAGAAGTTTTGGGTCCATTGGTGAAGTATTCACGGGGTGTATTGCCCAAGACATTTTGGGAGGTTGTGAGGATAGGGGATTTTACTGGCGGCCGACGCAATCATTTTTCTACCTTTTGACTTATCAGGTTTCTGCCGCCCCTTGGGCTTTTCATTTGGCAAACCTAATCTTTTTTTGGGTAGCGGGAGTTTTGGTATACGAACTTGCGAGGTTGCTCGGGGTCCTGTCAGCTGTTTCCCTCCCGCTTTTGGCGAGGCTTGCCTTCGG
>MFBZ01000010.1:13542-36375 GCA_001776545.1 Candidatus Curtissbacteria bacterium RIFCSPLOWO2_12_FULL_41_16
GCTGCCACCCCTTATGGTCAATTGTCAGTTGTCAACTGGTTGCCTTTACTCGCAGCAGTAATCTTTCTAACTCATCCCATCAACTCCGAGGCTGTCAATTGGGTTTCGGCAACGCCGGAGTTGCTGCTTACTGTTTTTGGGCTGGCTACGATTATATTTTTCATAAAGTACTTAAAGTCCAAAAAAATTTGGCATTTAGTTACCTCCTTAATATTATTTTTTATAGCCTTGTTGACAAAGGAAACGGCAGTATTTTTGGCATTTGTGATACCAGTCTGCCAGCTTACCTTGGCAGATTTTAAATTCAGCAGAAAAGATTTTTCTAATTATCTCAAATTATTCGGCGCTTTTTTGATTCCAATCGTTATCTATTTAACTTTGAGAACGGTAGTTTTGGGGAGGGTGATTTATAAATACGAGGGATATTATTCTTTGTCTTTGGCCTCCCAGATTTTAACAGCTTTAGCTCTTTTGCCGCGATATCTAGTTAAGCTGGTTAACCCTCTACCCTTGAGCTTTCAGGAGCCGATTGAGCCGATAAGGACATTTAGTGGAGGGGTACTACCTGGTTTGGTTGTGATTGTAATGGCGGTAGGTTTGATGGTCTGGGTGTATAGGAGCCGATTAAAGTTGATGTTTTTTGGTTTGTTTCTAATCTTTGTTGGAATTTTGCCTCCACTTCTATTTGTTAATAAACTGGGGGAATTTATTTTTTCGGAGAGATACTTGTTAATTTCGACAGTTGGATTTTCGCTGATTGTTAGTCAATCAGCGGCACTAATATTAACGAAGGGGAAAAGCCAACGTCAAATCCCGTCAAACGGGACAACCACGTTAGACGTGGCGTGGCTGGGGCGTTTGACGCCCCGAATTAAAACGAATATTAAAATTGTGTCGGCTATTTTAGTATTCTACCTGGTCTGGTCTTGGTGGCTGGTTTTTAATCGAAATGGCGATTGGCAAGATAACTTAGCCTCTTATCAAGCAATGATTCGGGTTGACCCGACAGATAAAAGAGCCCATTTAAAGCTCGGGCAAATTTATCAGACAAGCGCTGAAACCAAGCTTGCCAAAGAAGAGTATAAAAAAGCTCTTCTTCTCGATCCAAATTACCGGGAGGCCAAAGAAAGTCTCTCAAGGGTTGCCAAAAGCTACGAGAATAAACTTATTTCATTCGATTACCCCGGTGACTGGCAGCTTTTTGAAGAATCCGTAAATAGAATTGAACTTTTTGATACAGAAAAAAAGAATAAGCTTTTGGTTACTGTCGAAAACTTAGTCTTCGAGTCAAGAGCTTCCTACCTGGAAAAACAGAAAGAGACCTTTGGAACGCTTGAAAATCAGGGGCCCGCAAGAATCCCGGGTATAGAAGAGGCTTACGTTAAAATCTGGAAAGATGCTAAAGGCGAAATTATTTTTCAGTTTTTTCTCTTTGAATATAATAAAGCAGTTAAGTTAGAAGCTTATCCGCAAAATCCCGGGAATATGTCAGTACTCGAATCTATAATTGGATCTTTTGTAATACTTAGATGATTTCCCGAGAACTTAAATTTATATACTGGCTGATCCCAATATTATTATTTGTTCTTCAGGCGGTTTACACGTTTAATTCTTTAAATCAGATTCGTTATGAAGAGCTTGAGGAATCGGTTGTTAGTCCTTATTGGGTTCAAAACGGGGTTGTGCAAAACGGAGCATCGGGTAATCTGGGATGGCATTTTTTATTGGTGGCGGTTTATAATATTTTCGGGTTTAGTTTATTTGCCGGGAAATTCGTAAGACTTTCGCTCGTTTTGATATCGCTGTTTTGCCTGGCGGCGGTTTTGAGAAAGTATTTGGGCGAGAAAGGGGCTTTTTTGCCCCTTTTGACGATTGGGCTTTCACCGACCCTTCTATATTTTAATACCCAGCAGACTGTTTACGGGATTGATCTTTTGTATTTGCCGATTATTTTATATTTGGTAACAAAGCTGGATTTTGGCAAGAAGTCGGGGAATTTAGTTTGGCAAGTTTTGATGTGGACTTTGGCGATGGTGGCCTGGATGAGCTATCCCACCTTTATTTACTACCTCCCGGCATTGTTGATTTTTTATCTGTACAAATTGAGGCAGTCTTCCGGGGTTAAAAAGCCCTTCTTTCTTATCAAGAACCTTTCAACTTCCGGTGTCTTTTTCCTTTTGCCCTTAATATCTGCTTTTATCTTTATAAAAAATAGAAATTTGTTAATTTACGATGAAAATGTTGGAAGCGGCATGTTTCGGGGGGCGGGCTTTGTAGAGCTGAGCTTAGGCCGCTTTCTTTTTAATCTAAAGCTTAATTTAGTCAATTTATTCCAACGATCATACGGCTATTACTTTGAGATTAAAAAAGTTGAGTTTTCGGATTTTTACCCAATACTTGTCCTCTTTTTTATCGTTTTTGCCATCTATAAGCTTTGGAAGAAAAAACCTCACCTTCGTATTTTTATCCTGCTTGCACTCTTGATTTTGGCGACAAACGTGTTTTTGGCCCATTTTACAATCGATTCCACCCCAGGTATGAGAAGGCAAACCGGGAGTCTTGCGGCAATTTACGGGCTTTGGGTTTTGGCCTGGTATTTTGCCTTTAGTATTAGAAAGGGGATTTTGAAGAAAGTCTTTTTGGTCGCTTTGTCTTTATTTTTAATACATCATCTCTTTGTCTACGGTATCAATCTTATCCATCTTAAAGACCCGAGCCAGTTTAGGGAGACGGTTTGGTTTAAGACGACGGAAGATCCAAACGCAATACTTGCGCGGTATGTTTCCCAAATTCAGAGAGAAGATGTGAAGTTGATGTGCTCTGATGAGTCAGGGCAACCTTTAAATTGCCGGTACAGCGAAGTTTTTGCCGTTCTTTCGGCTTCCTGTTTATGGAATAGACTGCAATGTAAGGGAATTTACGGCTATGATTTGAAGACGGGGGACTTTCTTCTTTTGAACATCCAGCTTTTCAACGACTATTATTTCGGCAGGTACGGCAGGGAGATAATTGCAACCTGAAAATGGAAGAAACTTCGCCCGAGATTGAAGAAAAGAAGAAAAAACATCAGTGGTGGAAATTAAAATATGGGGGAATTGATCAATATTGGGAGCGTCAATTGCCTGATAGCGCAAGAGGGGAATTGAATCCAAGTACTACTTCGCCGGCTTACGAAACAGTCGAGGATTTACAGAGCGAAAAGAGTCATTGGTCTATCTGGTTAAAGACGGACAGTTCCAGAAAACAATACGCGGCTACGCTAGTCAATGCACTTTACAAAGAAATGCAGGGACTTTCCAGAGCTAACGGGGCAGAGTTTTTAGTATTTGATTTTGACTGGTTTTCCGCTGCCAACCATGTAGTTTTGAAGACGGGCCGTTTGCACGCCGAGAAAGCCCCTTTTTTTGTATTGGGTGATAAATACATCAAATGGTATAACCTGTTCTTTTTAGCAGGGGGTAGGGAAGAATATCTCAAAGTCAGGGAGGAGGTTAATTTGCAGGTGCACTTTTTTGAGGCCAAGATGGATATTGATGATCCATTTGTTTCTGAAGATGACCCGCATTTAAACGAGCAAGGAAATGCTTATTTGCTGGGGCAGGTTGCGGATTATGTAGCTGGGGTAATAAAAAAATGAAACTTTTACATGAGAAAAAATTTCAGTTGGGACTTATCCTTTGCCTGACTCTGCTTGTTTATGTCAATATCCCACAACTTAGAGAGAGACTTAAAAATAACCAGTAAAATTTGCGTTTTAAATTGGTTTAAAGTCGGGAGACAGGTCATTTTCCCAAATTTGCGTTGTCAGTGGAATAAAGCTTTTGCTTTTTGGGTCAAACCCCAATATCTGATGACAGTTGAGTTTATTAAAAAGGCAATAGCTGCTAATTACCGCGTAAATCTCGCTATACCTGCAACCTTTGATAAACTCGTTCTTTTGATCTTGACATGAAAGTTGAAGGTCCTGGCTTTGAGCTTTTGAAGTTAGAGTCTCAACTGATTCGCTTGGTTTTCCGAACATTAGAAACCAGGACTGAGTTCCCCAGGCACTTGGCTGTTTAATTTTCGTGAGATTTTGCTGGTAAACTAACAAATGATGTAAAGGTATAAGCGCCAAAATTATAATAATTAGCCATTTTGCCGAAACATTCTTAATTTTTTCTTTGCTAAGGGCAAAACAGACAATTCCATAAAGGAAATAGAAAGAAGCAAGAACTCCCGTAAATCGACGCATTCCCGGTGGTGAAACATCCAAAGTTAAAGCAGAAATTAAAAAATTAATGGCAATAATGCTAAAAACCGAGAGAAAAATAATTCTTATCTTTTTATATTTAAACCAAAGCAAATAAGTGAGAATTGCTACTGCCAGAATTGAAAGTGCCGGATATATGTCGGAAAAATCTGACTTATTAAGCTCAAAGTAGTAACTGTGGCCGCTTCCAATAAAATCCAGAGAAAAAGCTTTCAAATTTTCAAATACGGGTCCTATTTGAAGCTTTCCCCCTCCGCGAAAAAGCCCTCCTTGTAAAACCGGATCGTAAATTAAAAGATTTCTATTTTTAACATAAACAAGAATCAAAATTAGAGGTGTAATAAAACCAGCGACGGCTGTGATAATTTGTTTCAGAAAATCTTTAGCCCTCGCAGTTTTTTTGAGAAATAGTAGAAAAATGCCGGGTATGAAGAACATGAAAGCCGGATAACCTGTCCAGTTGAGCATTAATAAACTGAAGAGCAGAGAGGTGAGAATGTAAGAGAATTTGTTTTTTTTAAAATCAATTTTATCTAAAATCAATAATAATATTGGCAGGTATAGTAAGTCCAGGCCGTATTCGCTTTGAACGGTATTGAAATATAAGAAAGTTGGTGAAAGTCCGAAGGCAACCAGAGGCATCCAGCCGAGTCTTGGCCCGATATACTTTAGCGCCAGACAGGCGACTGACATTGTTGATAAAAAGGCTAGACCCAACCGGTACCATTTAGCCGCAAAGAGCGAGAACCCAAAGATTTTATAGACAACTAAAAGCTGAACAAACCATCCAACATCTGTCGAAATGCTGTCGTAAACTCGGCCGTTGGCCAGCCAATAAACATTCCTAATTGATTCTCCAAGTTCTTCATATCTGATTTGAAAAAGTGAGTTTTTTGTCAAAGTAAACTGAAAGACTAAAAGCAAAATGGGCAATAGAAAAAAGAGGTATTTAACTTTCATTTGTGGCTTAAGAGCCTGTAAAGTATCAGCTAACTTTACCATTTGGGAAAAAATATTTGCAACAGGAAAAGTACATGAAAAAATGTCCCAAATCTTTTGTATACTTTTACCCATGTCGGGGAATTGGTTTGCAATCTTTGTTTTTTCCATAACAATAGGTACAGTTTGGCTTTTTTCTGTATACGACTGGGGGTATGGGGTACTGCGCGGCATGCTGCTTTTGGTTTTGGGGCTTTTTCTTTTATCCATGCAGTTTTTTCGCCGGCTGACGTTTTCTTCGGATGGGATGTTACGCTGGGCGGTTTGGGCGTTTTTAGCAGTTGTTGTACTTTTTAACCTTTTTTATGGCATACGTACACTGGAGGTTGTAAGAAGTACCCGCTATTTGGGGTTTGACCAGGCTCAAATGTCTTACCATGCCGCGAAGTTTTTAATTTCCAAAGTTAATCCTTACGGGCAAAACAGTATAGTTGATCCTCTTGTTTATAATCTTGCAATCGCCAGGTATCAAAACCGGACGGAGTGCATAAAATATTCTCCCCAGAAAATGATTGCCTCATTTTCGGCTTTTTGGGATAGGCCGGGCGGTTCAGCGGAAGGAATGGAGATGTTCTTCCCCGTAATTGCTGCCGATAAAAAATGCGAAGATATCCGGAGGGCGTTTGGATCATTGGGTTATCCATATGGTCCGGTTACAATTGCGACTTATATGCCTTTAGTTTTGGCATTTGAGGAGTCTGGTCTTTTTGTGGCCCACTTGCTTTTAATGGGTATTTTGGCAGTATTGCTTTTTTGGATCGGCTGGAATTTGACCCGCCGCGGCAACGCGATCTTGGCTTGCCTGCCTCCTTTATTGGTTTTGCTGACACCGATTTTTAGACATAATTTTTTAGGTCTTGCGGCATCCGACTTGCCAGCTGTGCTTTTTGCAACCGTATTTGTTGCCCTATGGCTAAAGGGTAGGTATGAGTTAGCGGCTTTGGCCTTAGCTCTATCGCTGGGTTCCAAGATAGCGCCGGGGTTATTGTTTTTACCGCTGATCATCAGATCGCCCCTGCGGATGGGTTTGACAATGGTGATCGTGCTGGCAGTTTTTTATATGCCCTTTTTGTTGTGGGATGCTGAAGGTTTGAAAAATACATTTTTAGTTACAATGGTTAACCGCAGTACCGATTCGACTTCGCTTATACATTTTATCTCACCATCTGCCGCTTTGATTTTGAAAATGACTGTACTGTCCGCGCTGGCTGTTTTGGTAATTTGGGTAACGCGGCGTGGGTGGACAGGAATTCGGGCATTTCGATATTTAGCTTTTGCCCACATCGGTTTTTTGTTTGTTGCTCCTTCTATCCATAACAACTATTTAACTTGGCTCCTGCCTGTATTGGGACTGGCTTTGATTTGTGAAATTTACTCCAATAAGCGCTCCCAAAATAGTAAAAAATTTAAAGAGGAAGACGCTGATTAGACTGATTAAAACTACTCATGTTAATGGTTTGCGAATGTCATGCAAATTAATGCGAAGGGGAACAAGCTGATTAGGCTGATTAAACTGATCAGAATAGGAGGTTGTCCTTTAAATGGTGAAAGAGTATATTTAGGGGAATTTCATGCTCAAATATTTGTTTTCACAAAAGACCCAACTTTTAATTATCATAGTTTTAACTTTATTGGCTTACGCAAATATTTTGCGGAATGAATTTGTAATAGACGACAAAACTTTTATTTTGGACTGGCAGACGAAAAACAGTTTTTCCAATTTAGGCTTGCTTTTAAAGGGGAATTTGCCTTCCGGTCATGAAGGGGTTTGGCGGCCGTTAAGGAGCGTCCTTTATGCTTTCGACTGGAAAATATTTGGCGCTTCGCCTTTTGGTTACCACCTGCAATCCATCTTTATCCATCTTGGGGCTACGGTTTTGATTTATTTTATAACTTTTGAGCTGACCAAAAAAAGAATGGTAGCTTTTTTAGCCGGAATTTTTTTTGGCCTGCACCCAATCCATACAGAAACGATAAGTTATATAGCTTCGAGTATGGAAACTTTGGGAGTAGTTTTGGCTTTGGGCTCCCTTTATTTATTTTTAAGGGCGTTTGCCAAGAAGAAAGATTTCAAAAACTTTTACGCAATTTCTGTCGTTTTGGCATTTGCGGGATATTTAACTACAGAAATTACCCTGACTTTGCCCATTTTGATTGTTTTGTACGAGGTATGTTTCAGGAAGCTGACGAAAAAGAATTTTGGTGGCAAAGTGCTTTTTTATTTTCCATATGTTGCCGGTGTTATAGTTTATCTTTTGGTCCGGTTTCTGGTCATTTCCGCCGGTGCAAGAGGGCCTTATCTGGCAAACAGCGTGTATTTAACGTTTTTAACGATGACAAAGGTCGTCTTTTCGTATCTGAGTTTGACGATCTTTCCATTAGGGCAGGCGAACAACCATATTATTTCAAAGGGGATTGAGGCTTTTGTTTATCGTGATTACCGTACGGAGGCTATTTCGGCGCAGTCAGTTTTAGATCCACAAATTCTTCTTTCGATTGCCTTTATCGGTGCGATTGTCGGCGGAGCTGTTTATGCTTTTAAGAAGCTTCCGATTGTGACTTTCGGGGTTATCTGGTTTCTCGCGGCTCTTTTGCCTGTTTTGGATATTGTTCCCCAGGGTTCAGTCTTCAATGAGAAATTTCTTTATTTGCCTTCATATGGGCTAATTTTAATACTGGCTTACTACTTAAATGTTTTACTGGAAAATAAATATAGTACGGCTGTTATTGGAATTGTTTTATCGATTGCCGGAACTTATTTGGTCTTGACGATTTCTCGCAACCGCGATTGGCATGACAATATTTCCCTATGGACAAAAGATATTAAAGTAAACGGACAAGATAATTCGTATGCTTATTTTCAGCTTGGGAATGCGTATGCGGAAAAGGGGATAGGCGATTTGGCAGTTGCCAATTATGGAAAATCATTTGAGATTAATCCTAGGTTTGTGGTGGCCTTGGGGAGTATTGGTAAAGTTTATAGTGATATGGGCCGAGTAGATTTGGCGATTAATTTTTACAAAAAATCACTGGAAGTCAATCCGTCTTTTTGGGAGGCACACAATAATTTGGCTAATATTTATTTTAAAAGGGCAGATTTTGATCTAGCTACTAAAGAGTATCAGCAGATTTTAGCGATTTTGCCAGGTTTTACTCAAATAGAAGAGAATTTAAAGAATTTGCCAAGCGTTAAAGAAGCAACCCAAGCTGGCAGGGCGGGCGATAGTAATGTCTGGTTGAGGTATCATCGAATCTTAGGCCTGTCGCTTGCCATACCGTCAAATTGGCGGCTGGTTACAAGTTACGGAAGTATGGTCATAAGTGATGACCGGAATGAGCTGACTGCTAATTTCACCCTGGATCGCAAAGATTTAAAGCAGTCTCAAGAAGAGTACCTTGCAAAACAGCAAGAAAACTTGGGTGAACTTTTAAACCAAGGGCCGGCTCTTATCCCTAATTTTGACAGGGCGTATGTGAAGGTTTGGTCCTTCGACTCCGCTCAGGATCAAGAAGGGACAGGCGAACAAGGAGACATGGGAGATAGAGTTGGACAGGCAGCCACCAAGTTACAGTTTTTTCTTTTCAATGAAGACAGTGTCGTCAAAATCCTGGTTTCTCCCGCTGATTCGCCGCAAATGAGAGTCTTTGATGTTATTTTGGGATCAATCAAAGCGGAATGATAATTGACCGGTTATGGGTACTTTTAAACTTTCAATCATTGTCCCTGTTTTTAATGAGGCCAAAACAATACAGAAAGTAGTAAGGAGGCTTGTAGAGGTTAGTCTACCTTTAGGAATTAAGAAAGAGATAATCGTAATAGACGATGGGTCAACTGACAGTTCAAAATCAAAAATAAAAAGTTTAAAGTTAAGGTACAAAAACCTCAAACTTGTTTTCCATGCAAAAAATTTTGGGAAAGGAGCTGCGGTTAGAAGTGGTATTTTGGTAGCAACCGGCGATTTTATTCTGATTCAAGACGCAGATTTAGAGTATGATCCCGTTTATATTCCTAAACTTTTGGAAGCTATTTTGGCAAAAAAAGCGAAAGTCGTTTACGGTACCAGATTTGTAAATTATCCTCTAAGACTTTGCGGCAAAAACAAAACCCCCCTTCCTTCTCACTACGTTGCCAATAAAATATTAAATTTATTAACCAATTTTCTTTATGGTACAAAACTTACTGATATTGAAACTGGCTATAAAATATTTTCAAAAGAGGCTCTTTCTGATATTAAGTTGAGATCCAATCACTTTGATATCGAACTAGAACTTACCTCAAAATTCTTAAAACGGAAGTTTGACATTCTTGAAGTTTCGATACTAGCTAAACCAAGAAATTTTAAAGAGGGTAAAAAATTTAACTTTCTTGACGGCGCGGTCGCCTTTCTTAGTCTTTTTAAATATCGTTTTTTTGACTGATTTTGGGTGAAGAAAGCCATGAGGGTCTTAAACTTTAACCAAGCAAATTTTGGTAAATTTTTTGATGAGTATGAAGAAGCCCCTTTTTGAAAAACAAGGTTTCATTTACGGCAAATGCAGACGATTGATAGGCCAAAACTTAGGGGAATAATTTTGTCCAGGAAGTCAAGAAGGGGAGTTATTAGGTTTACAAAGAAGATTTGGGATTTTGGGAAGTCTTTTAATTTCAATATCCTGGCGTTTAAAAACCAGGCGGCAGCACCTATTTTATTTACATAAATAATTTTTCTAATTTTAAGACCACTTTTATTCACTTTTTCGGTTAATTCTTTTGCTGAGTAGCGCCTAATGTGGCCCAATGATTTATCATACGTGCCATATAAAGTTTTGTGGGCAGGGACGATTAAAATCAGGTTAGAGTCGTTTTTTAATAATTTAGCCATGTTTTCAAGAGCCAAGCTATCCTGCAAGACGTGCTCCAGGACATTGATAGCTACGACAGTATTGAAAGTTTTTTCTTTTATTTTTTCAAAATTGACTTTTGTGATGTCAAGGTAAAGAGCTTTATTTTCAAATTTTTTGTTTAGGATTTTTAAGAATTTTTTGTTTATTTCCGACGGAGTTACCTGAGAGTCTAATTCTCCTAAATGTGGCGTAAAGGAACCGATGCCGCTGCCTACTTCGAGAATTTTACTTTTGATGAACCCTTTTGCTTTTGAAAGAAGCCATTTATTGTAGAGCGGTGCACCAGTCAGGCTTTCAAGTATTTCTTTTTGTAGATTGTCTTGCCTATTTTGCATGTTTTAAATATTAAAACTAGATATTATGATAAAACAGTCTAAAAATCTATATTGATGAAAAAAGCATCGAAAAGGAAAGATGGGTTTTTTGAATGGTTCTATTGGTTACTTCCTGTAGTGCTGTTTATCTTCCAGGCAATTTTTACTTCCAATTCGCTAAATCAAATCCGCTATGAGGAGCTGGCGGAGTCTGTAAGGAATCCTTTCTGGTTGGAATATAGATTTATTTACGATGCAATTTCGAGTAATGTAGGATGGTACGCAATCCTGCTTTTTACATATAAACTGCTGGGTTTTGGGCTTTTTGGCGCCAGGTATGTGAGATTAGTCCTTGGCCTAATTTCATTAATTTGTCTGGCTGCCATTTTGAAAAAATATTTGAAGAGAGCAGCCTTTGTTCCCCTGATTGCTATTGGGCTTTCTCCGACGATTCTCTATTTCAACACTCTGTCTGCCCAATTCGGGATCGATTTGCAATATCTACCGATTTGTTTGTTTCTGATAACAAAAACCGGCAGCAATAGGGTTTCGAATTTGCTTGCGTCTTTTGGATTGGGCCTGGTTTCGATGATAGCATGGATGAGCTACCCAGCATTTATTTATTTTCTGCCTGTTCTTGTTATTTTTTTCATCTGTAAAAATATAAAAAATAAAAAGCATCTTTTTGTCGGGTTTTTTGGTTTTTTACTGCCTTTGGTGCTTTCGTTTTTTTACATTAAGAACAGCCGGCTACTTTTGGGGGATAGTTTGGGGCATTTTGGACTCTTTAGGGGAGGAGGGACGTTCAGTTTTGAGGCAAATCTTTTCCTTCAAAATCTAAAGGTGACTTTAGAAAACTTATTTCTCAGGCCGGGAGGTTATAATTTTGAACTTTACAGGGCTGAGTTTTCCGGTATTTATCCCATTTTGACACTTTTGGCCAGTTTTTTGTCTATTTTTGTTTTATGGAGGGTTAAGAAAGAATTACGTTTTCCGATTCTTTCGATTTTGTCCGTTTTAATTTTTAATGTTTTAATTGCTTATTTTTCCCAGGATCCTTACGGAGGTTTAAGGAGAATGACCGGGATTCTCGCGGCAATATATGGGTTTTACACGCTTGGCTGGTTTTTTGTTTCCAGCCTTAAGCAAGGGGGCCTAAGATATTTGGGCATGTTTTTGCTGGTCCTTTTACCTCTTCACCATCTTTTAGTATTTGGGCCAAACCTTTCGCATCTTGCGGATCCGAGTCAATTTGCCGAGAGGCAATGGTTTGCCCTGGCCGGGTCTCCGCAGCAATCACTTGCGTCAATGCTTCAGACAGTTCAGTCGACTGGTTTGGATTTGGCTTGCCGGGACGAGAAAGGCGAAATGGCTGAATGCAGGTACAGTGAGATTTTTGCGGCAGTTGAAGGGAGCTGTCTTTGGAACAGGCTTTCTTGCAAAAGTATTAACGGTTATGACTGGAAGACGAAGGAATTTATACCTCTTAATGTTGACTTATGGAATACGCATTATTTCGGTCACTAAAAATTCAATGAAAACAATCGGCAAAGTGTGGTGGATATTTGGAATATTTTTGCTTTTACGCCTAGTCTTTATATTTACTTTTCCGCCTTTTGTTGACGAATCTATCTATATTAATCCAAAAATGTTGCTGCCTGATAAAGATCTGAGTTTTGTGGCGGTGAGTTTTTGGGGTAAACAGCCCTTGCCTTTCTGGTTGTTTGGGCTTGGCTCAAAATTAACCTTCGATCCGCTAATTGGAGCCCGCTTAATTAATCTTCTTTTTGCCGCAATTGCCTTTTTCGGGCTTTACAAACTAGTAAAGGGTATAAGAGGCGAGAGGGTTGCAAAAATGGCCCTGATTTTGCTTAGCTTTACTCCTTTTTTTGTTTTCTTCCAGTCTCTGGCCATTATGGATCCGCTTATTTTATCCTTAACAGTTATTGCCCTTGCACTTCTTTTTGAAATTTGGCGACATCCGAAAATATCAAATGCGGTCTTTTTAGGTTTTGTTTTTGGTATTTCCTTTTGGATTAAAAATACCGGACTTTTTACACCTTTCTTCATTCAAGGCGCCCTGATTTATCTTATAAAAACTACCAAAAGGCCAGTTAACAAATTAATAATTGTAACTCCCCCCTTTGTTGCTCTTCTTGTTTGGCTTCCACTTATCTTGAGAAAGGATTTTTGGCTGCTTTGGTTCGAAAATAGTCAGTTTTCTTTATCGCCAAAAGAACTTTTGAGTTTTCCTTTCGGCCTTTGGATTCACAATATATTCTATTTTGTTTTGACACTTTTTATCTATCTGACGCCACTGCTTTTTATATCTTTCTTTTCCCTGTTTTTTAAAAAGAGCAAAAATATCAAGTTTAGTCTTACAAAGGAAGAAAAAATGTTTTTTGTTCTTTTTGCCGCTTTTGCTATATCGGTTATTATTACTGCCAAAACCATGCGCGCCAAATATTACATTCAGGCCGCGGCTCCTCTTCTGCCTCTTTTGGCCTTGGGACTTGCCAATTTCAGCGATTATTTCAAAAAATATTCGCGAATCGCGGGAACTTTTGTCCTGGCGAGCGTTTTTTTGATAACCTGCTTTATGATAATTTCCCCTCCTTCATATTTTTCTTTATTTGTTAAAAACTCGCTTATTGCAAATGAAAGGGATTATGTATTCTCTTGGCCATCGGGGTACGGGATGAGGGAAACCGGGGATTTTGTAAAAACCCTGGCTAGACCCTTTGGTCTTCCTGTCGTTTTGGCAATGCCGGCGGCTCCAGAGAGTAATCTTAGTTTTTATATGACTGCCCGAAAGGATTTGGTAAAAAACTTGAACTTTGTACTTGTCGGCGTTTCTTCAAAAAAAGAGTTTGCGGCCATCACTTCCTTCTCCGAATCTTATGATCTTTATTTTGCGGGTGATAGCGGCATTATTCCGGAAGAAGTTTTACAGAGCCTTGTGCCAATAAAAACTTTTGATAAACCCGGAAAAGAGGATTATATAGGTTTATATAAGGTACAGTTCTAGCATCTCATGGTATGATTTTTCCGTATGCGGATGCTCCTTGGAGTTTTTGATAATCGAAAGATTCAACTGGCGATAATCGTCCTTTTAACTTCTTTAGTTTATTCAAATACTTTAAAAAACTCGTTTGTAATTGAAGATCCTGTCTACATTTCGGACTGGAAACTGACCCAAAATTTGGCAAACATTCCCAAAATGTTTGCGGGGGACACCGCACCAACCGGAAATGTAGGAATATACAGACCTCTGAGGGCAGTGTTTTATGCGGCAACCTTCCGGCTTTTTGGCGGTGATAATCCTTTTCCATATCATCTGCTGGCACTCGCGGTACATTTGTCGATAACAGTTTTGGTTTACTTGATAGTTTGGGAGATTTTGTGCTCGAAAGTATCCTCGCCGCGTAGTAGTTGGGGGCCTTTTATCGTCGCCCTCCTTTTTGGTCTTCATCCGGTGCATTCCGAGGCAGTGGATTATCTGACGGCCAATTTCGATGCTATTTCTTACATTTTCTTTTTCGGATCCTTCTTTTTTTATCTAAAGTGGCGGTTGCGGAAATGGGAGGCTTACTATTGGTCCTCGGTGATTTTGGCGACACTCGCATTTTTCCACTTTGAGATGACCTTGACTTTGCCGTTTTTGCTGATTTTGGCTGATTTAACTCTTGTTCGGGGTCCTGCCTTAATAAGTTCAAAGTTCAAAGTTCAAAGTTCAAAGTTAGGGGTCGGGAGCCCTTCCACTGCTTCCACCCCTCGCCGCCAATGGTCAATTATCAGTTGTCAATTGTCAGTTGTCAGATATTTCCCTTATTTTGTTGTCGCTGGAGTCTATTTGTTTGTCAGGGTAGTTGTTTTGAAAATGACTATAAGAAGCGATTATCTTGCGGGAAGTTTCTACCTGACGATGCTGACCATGCTTAAGGTCTTTGTTAAATACATCCAGATGCTTGTTTTGCCCGTGGACCTTTCCATAAATCCCAGACTTCCCGGTGGCATAAGCGCCTGGGTACATCCGCTGGCCCATATGGAAAGGATTAGCAATCAATCGATTTTCGATCCAATCATTTTATTTTCACTGGTAGTTCTTGCGTGTCTGGTTTTGGCCATTTTCTATTTCAAGACGAAACAACCAGTTGTTAGTTTTGCGATCGGCTGGTTTTTAATCTCGCTTCTGCCGGTTTCCTACATCATTCCCCAGGGGACCATCTTTCAGGAAAGATATATCTATATCGCTTCTCTCGGATTCGTAATTTTGCTCATTTTCGGATTTGATTTTCTCTTTAATTTTAAGTTTAAAAAAGAAGTTAAAGAGTTTATCAAACCAGCTTTGATAATTTCCATGTTTGCAATTTTGGCCTTTTACGGGATCAGAACAAGCTTGCGAAATAGGGACTGGAAGGATTCTTTCGCGGTTTGGTCGAAACTTGCCGGGCAATTCCCCGATGATGTAATTGCCAACTTTTCGACTGCCAGAATTCACGCGCAAAGAAACAATTTCGATGCGGCGATTGACCATTATCGAAAAGCACTTGCCGTCGAGCCAAGACTTTTTGAGGTAAGGTACGATCTTGGGGGAATTTATGAAAAACAAGGTAAAGCCGACCAAGCGGCAACCGAGTATCAACAAACTTTGTTGATTAATCCTGGGTACGATCCGGCCAAGGAAGCCTTAGATAGAATAAATAACAATAAAGTAGATACTTGGAAAGAGTGTCGGTTATCAAACGAGGTAACGTTTTTTTGCCCTAGTGGCTGGATAACTCTTAAAAATTACGGCCTTATTAAAATTAGAGAACCAGAAGGTGATTTTATTATTGAGCTGACTTCGGATAGCCGGGGAAAGAATCAGTCAATTGATGATTATCTGAAAAGTCCAAGAGATAATTTAGGTCAACTTGCCAATGAGGGATTGGCGCAGATCCCAAATTTTGATAAAGCTTACGTTAAGGTTTGGAAAAGGCCGATTAGCACTGATAATGAGCCGATTAGCGCGGATCAGCTTTTGATGCAATTTTTTCTTTTCAAAAACGACAAAGTTGTCAAAATCCTGGTTTCTCCCGGTGACTCGCCGCGAATGGTCAAATTCGACCGTTTAGTGAGTTCTTTGAAGATTGAGTGATTGATTTTGGTTTTCCAGTGAGGGTTTTTGTGCCAAATAGAAAAGCAAGTGCCAGCGACACCAATAGGAAGTTGAGGCTCAGAATATTGGCCAACGATCTTATCGGGGTGTTTTTAAAGGAGAGGGTGACTTGATGCTCACCGGGCGCAAGCTCTATGTCCATATAGCCGTAAATGTTATCGATTAACGGGTTTTGAGTTTTGTCATCTACTTTGACTTGCCAGCCCGGGAAATAGTGTGTGTAAAACCTGGCAACCGTCGGCTTTTCGACGGTAATCTCGTATTCTTTGCGGGCCGCCGAGAGCTTGGAACTGTTGACTTTGGCCTCTTGCGTTGCCACCCTGACTTCATTTTCCGGCGTGTCGGTTTCGGCTGGCAAAATTTGTGTCCATTTGGGCATGTAACCCGGTTCGGGGTAGAGATTTTTGATGCCGGTTATTGATTCATGCAAAATTTCGTTGCCGAAATTGATTTCTTCTCTTTGGGCGTAGGCAATCGGTTTGAGATAGTTGTTGTAGGCGACGGCGGCTGAAAGTATAAGGATTACGAAGGCCAGATAGCGATAAGGATTAGCTTTAAAAATTAGGATAACTCCGCCCGAAAGAAAGGACGACAGGAAAATAGTCGGTGCCAAAAATCGCCAGGGATACTGGATATAGGCAATGTAAGGCAGGTTTTCCCAGATAGGAAGGGAAACAGGCAGGGTCATATAAAGATATAGGAAGATGGACCCAAGGCAGATAGTAATAAGCAGGTAGTGGTCCGGTTTAAGACTTTCAATATCGATTACGGCTGTTTTTTTAAAGACTTTGCCCTTAACGTTAAACCTGGCAATTAAGATTGTGGCGGCCATTAAGACAACAAGCCAATGGACTATGCCAAGCTGGAAGGATATCTTATCGGCGCATCCTATTTGTGATGTACCGTGTTCCCATCTGGGAATGAAAAGTTGGGGCAGGCAGACAAAGTGGTTGTGGAAATCATAGTAACCGGATCTCATATAGATTGTCTGGACGTATTTTTGCTCGAAGAAAGCAGGCAGAATAAAGAAAGAGATTAGACCAAAACCCACTGAAATTGAAAGGAGAGTTGGCCATAAGAGGGAGAATGATTTTTGTTGGTATAGCAAATAAAGCAGATAGCCGACTATAAAAGGGGAAAACATAATAAGGGTTGGTGGATGGGAGATGGTGGTGGCGGCGACAAAGAAGGCCAGCAGCGTCAGGTATGGCCCCTTTTGCGTATCAGAGTAGCTTTTGAGAGCCCAGAAGATACCCGGGGCAAAGGCCAAGGCCGTAAACTCCGGCAGCGCGGATCTGACAAAGATATCTAGAATGTGGTAGGGAGCAATTAAATAAAAATAGGCAGCTAAAATTCCTCCAAGCGTCCCGAAATGGCGCCTGGTAAAGGCAAACATCAAAACAGCGGACAGCAGCCAGAGAGCAAGAACAGTAACCTCCACAGATTGGGCGGGTGGGACTCCCAAGAACCGGGGTATAAGATAAAGGTAGTTGACCCCCGGTTGGTAAAAGTTAAAAAGCGGCTGGTTATAGCCGGGGTTAAACCAATCAATGATCCGTACCGGGATTTGTCCTGCCTTGAAAGTTTTCTCAAAATGCTTGAGATAGATCAGATGGAGTTGGCTGTCATGGCCCAAAAAGAGTCCGCCCTTGAAAAAAGGGGCGAAAATCTGCAGAAAAAAGAGAAGCGAGAAGGAAATTATGGCTTTGTACCAAAATGTGTCGGACTTGTTGGCCATATTAAATAGTAAATAGTAAATAGTAAATATACATAGCAAAAATCAAATATTTTTTATATTTTATATGTATTTTTGATATTTGATATATCTCCTTACCTTCTCAGGGGTTCAAATGTACTCAAAATCTTATTAAACTGCGAAAGTTTGACGGAATTTCCCGGATAAACTTTAAACTGCCAAAGCCAATTGTTTTTCGATAATATAAATCTTTGGGAAGATTCGCCGGAAGAAGTCCCGTAAATTTGAACAAAGGCGGTAAATCCGGAAAAATTGATTTTCTGTAAATCTAAAAGAGTTCCCAACATGATCAAGGGTGATTTTTTAAGGTATCCTTCAATATCTTGACCTTCGGCGAGTTTTTCGCCGATAATCTCAATATTAAGACCTAAATTGCCCGGGTTTTTGTCGGAAATTGTAACGGATGTTTGACCGCTTTCTTTATTGAACTCTGGCGGAATTTTAAGGATAAAATTATTCTTCTCGTCTTTGACGGTTTGCCAGGAAGCCGTCGCATCTTTTAGGGCCGGATCGTCAAGAGTCACGACATTGATTTGCTTGACCATCTTTTCCGCTTCCTGAAAAATCGGGTCGTTTGGAGATGTCAGCAGCTTGACTGACTCAAATTCACGGATCGCCTCCAAATTCCTGCTAAGGTTAGCATAGGCAAGACCGAGATTGAAATGGACGCCGACGTTATTGACATCGAGGCGCTCGGCTTTTTCCAAATACTGGTAAGAGGCATTGAAATCGCCTCTTTGAGCCCAGAATTCGCCAAGATGGGCTAGAACCTCGGCATTTTCGCCAAGGTCTTTGGCGATTTTGTAATACTTTAGGGCTTGTTCATCCTGATTATTTTCGGCATACCAGTCGGCTAAGGATTCATAAGAGTAAACGTAGTTATTGAGGATATTTTTAAAAGCCCCTTGATAGTTTCTTTCAAAATAAAAAGGTTTTTTGACAAGGGGTGATCTCAATTTGAAGTTGTAAAGGGCGAGATTAGGTTTTTCATTTTGAGACGCGCGGACAACTTTGAGAGAAAGGCCAGATGGTACGAATTTAAAGCGGTCGTCAAGCCTGAGTTGACCGGCTGTGGTGCCGGCAAGGGCTGAGGCGCGCAGAGTTAAGTGGTCAACATAAATTGGGTGCTTATCGATGTTTTCGTCAATTAACTGATTCATGACTTCGTTGTATTCGGTGAAGCTTTTATACTGGATCATTTGTTCCAGTTTGTCAGAGATAGATATGTTTGTAGTCTGTCTTATGGTGTCACGATTCCAGCGGTTAACATAGAAGACGTTGGCGGTAATCGGCGTGACGTCATTCCGGTAAATATCGGCTTCATGCAGGTAATGGGAGAGGGAGTCAAAAAAATCGCCGGTACCTATTAGAATGGCATTTTTTTCAAGGGGCGAATAGAGATTGAAGGCGTAGTCAGATGAATAGTAGTGGCCACTTCTGTTTAAAGGTATAAAGAAGACTAGAAGTGGTAGAAAGCAGAGGGAGAAGAGGGCGGCGGTTTTTAAGCGGGTTCTGTCAGTTGTTTCCTTCCCGCCAGTGCTCGTCGACTCTATGTTTGTTGCACGGGTGTGATTCCGTTTGGTTGACTGCGCGCTGTCGGGGCCCTTCCTCAACTGCCACCCGCTTGAGATAACTCTAGATACCTCCGAGGTGGGTTCTGACTCCTCGGAGGTGGACGAGTTAATCAGCTTTTGTGCGAGATAGAAAAAGCCGACGGCGGTAAAGATGGCAAAGAAGATCCAGGAGAGAATAAACCAGGATTCCTGATTGCCGGAAAGGTAGAGGCCGGCATAGATAACGTTAAAGATTGGGACAGAGATAAGAATTATGAAGATTTGACGACTTCTTTTAAAAATTTGGTAGGCGCCTATTAAAATCAGTGGCCAAAGAATTGGGGTGAACTGGATGAAAGAGTTGAGAATAAAATAGGAAACCGACTGGACAAAGACGAGCGGTGAACCGGTAAAGCCGTTAACAGAGCCTGTCGGTCCCGGTTCGTTGATGTTTAAGCCCGCACCGTGGAGGTGATCGATGAAAAGCTTGACTGTTTGGGGGTTGCCCCAATTGACGAAAGGCCAAGTTTTGGCCCGAAGCGGTAAATAGGAATAGACAGCCGTTAAAACGACCAAGAAGACAAATCCCAGGATGAAAAGTTTGGGCAGACTCAGGGCTTTGCGCTTTGTATACATGACATAAAGCACTCCAGGTACCATGGCGGCGACTGTCGGATTGGCGCCGGCTGCCGCCCCGTAGAGAAAGGCAATTAAAAGCAAGATTCTAAAAACGAATTTCTCATCCTGCCTTTTGGTTTCGATTTTCAAAAGCAGGAAAGCGAAAAGCGCTACAAAAGAGTAACTAAAAATGAAGGCTTCCGTGTTTTGTGATTGCGACCAGTATTGGTAGGAAAAAGCAAGGGTGATTGTGCCGAAGAGAGCGGCAAGAGTAGGTAGCCCATCTTCGCCCCTTCGACTCCACTCAGGGCTTCGGTGGGTAAACTGGTGTTTGGTAGCTGGTAGTTGGTTGGATTGGTCAAGAATGAAGAATTTGCTAATGATGAGCTTGATGATTTGATAGACCAAAAAAAGCAGCCAGAGGGAGAAGAGGATGGTAAAGGCCTCCAGGCGGGTCAGGATGTTGGCAAAAGGCAGTAGGGTAGCCAGGTGCGAGGCCATCATATAAAAAGGAAAGCCGGGCGGATTAGGAATGCCAAGGCTTGCGGAGGCGGCGATCATCGTGCCTGAATCAATCCAAAGAATAGAAGGCGGTTTGGTGTACCAATAAACAGAGAGGACTACCATCAATAAAAATAACGGGGGAATTATCAGCGAAACTGCTTTTTTCATCAGCCGTTCGATTTTGGCAAAAAACCGGGAGGTTTGCAAGAGACTAGCAATTGAGCTTACAATAGAAGTGTGAAAAGAATACTTTTGGTTGAGGATGATTTGTTGGCGGCCCGGGCATCTCAGAGGCGGCTTGAGGAAGCGGGATATGAAGTTGAATGTGCCTTAGACGGTGAGGAGGCCTTACATAAAGTTCATAACGGTTGTTACCTTGTTGTTTTAGATCTATTACTGCCAAAAGTTGACGGCTGGGAAGTTCTGGAAAAGTTGAAAAATCATGACGGTACAAAGCATATCCCGGTAGTTGTCTGTACGGTTTTAGATGGAGAAGATTATCGGCAAAGAGCGCAAAAATTTGGAGCCGACGCGTATATCAATAAATTTAATGATGATTTGGTGGCGGAAGTTAACAGGATCCTAGGGGGGGGCATAGAGGAGATCTTCACTGATTAAATTCCCAATTTAGGCAGTTTGTGAGCTAAATTAAACCGAATGACCAAATACTGCCAGAGCCAATAAAAAAGGGTAATTGCGGCAAGGATATAAAGGATAGAGGCCGAAAGTGCCATATTGGCAACACCCAGGGTATTTTCAAGATAAGAAAAAAATTTCCCAATCGTAATTAAAACGAAGCCTAAGCCAAAAAGGATCAAGTCATTATGTTTAGTAATTTTGGCTAAAGCTAAAGTGGTCGTGGAAATTAAGGCTCCCTGAACGGAAAGAAGGATATGTCCCTTAAGGAAAAAAAGGGAGATAATTGCCAGAATTGCCAGAAATTGCAGTTTGGAATGGGAATCCAAGATAAAAGCAGCAAAAATTAGCCAGAGGCCGATACTTTCAAGCCAAAAGATGAGTTGAGGTGAGGCGGAAGCTGAAAAAACCTGCGCCAGATTCAGGGTAAAAACAAGTGTCAGAAGACTAAAACCGGCGGACTTTAAGAAGATTTTAACTTCAAATCTCAAAACCAGGGCATCTATAAAAAGCCAAGCAAGGCTGGCCATGATTGTGGCTGTGGCAACATCAGAGATCACCTCAATAGTCTGATTGGGCAGCATATCTGCATTGTTTGTTAATTATTGTTTGTTAATTTTAAATTAAAGTCAATGGGGGAATATTCATGCCCGGTGATGGTTATTGAATGATATTTAATATATAAGATGATCTCTAAATATAACTTTTGATATCTTCAGATTAAGAATTAAGGTAAGCCCCTACGACTCAGCTTGCCAGACGAGTTGCCTGATGCAATTTTTACGGAGCTTGCATATAGTATCCACTCTTTGTTAACATAAAATTAAAGCTAGAATACCCAGAGGTGTAGACGGGGAGTTGACTTAGAGGGCAGCTATTAATGGCTGTCTAATGGTTAAGAGACTTTCGATAGAAGATAAACTACACCTTATAAAAAGGGCGGAAGCCAGCGAGAAGGTCAGCGAGATTTGTCGTCAAGCTGGAATTTCTCGGGCACTGTTTTATCGTATTCGCAAGCGTTTTTATTCTTCAGGCAAGAATCCCGGTTCGCTCAAGCCCCGTAAGCCACAACTGATTTATAAGAGAGTATCCGGATTTAATCAGAACTTAATTCTCTCGATTGTTCGTAGGTATCCTGAATATTCAAGCAAGAAAATTTCCAGTTTGTTGCCCAAAAAAATTAATGGGAAGCCGGTTGTTGGAAATCATGGTGTTGCTAACGTTCTTTTGCGGCTAGGACTTCCTACTTATAAGGAACGATTAAAGTATATCCGGGGAGAGAAGACTCTTTCCGAGACTTCTGAGGGCGAGGGCGGGCGTCATTTCAAGTTAATTCCGGAGTCGAGACTGGCGATAATTAGAAGAGTTGAAGCTGGAGCGAAAGTTTCCGCTATATGTAAGGAGTATGGAATTTCAAGAACGCTTTTTTATCGATTGCTGAAAAGATATAAGCAGGCCAGCGAAGAGGGCAAATTAGCCGCACTTTCTGATCGATTGCCAATTCCCAATCATTTCGCAAGACTTACTCCAGGCGAGATTGAAAAGAAAGTTTTAGAAATTGTGGCCGAGTGTCCCCAGTTATCTATCCACAAAATAGTGGAGGTTTTGCCTCAAGTTGCCGGACGGCCAATTTTGTCAAATAAAGGCGTGCAGAATGTTTTGGCGAGACACAATCTGGGCACTTATGAGCAGAGACTGGAGTATTCGAAGCTGACAGAGCCGGCTTGGAAGCCAATATTAGCGATTTCCGAGATTCCTCAAATACCTTTGCAGGTCTGGCGCATGCTTTATGCGCCGTTTGCGACGATTCCCAAGTTGGGCTGGTTATTCACGCGCGGCCAATTATTGCTTTTTGCTGTTCTTCTTTTTGCTTTTTACTTCTACAAAATTATTGGGGCAATTATTACTTCGCCAGCAGGAACACCTATTGGCGTTTTCTTTGCGGCAGTTTCCTTTACTTTCGGTCTTTTCTTCTTTATCTACTCCATGAAGTATTACATTACTGTCTTGATGGTCTTGAAGCTTGCGCAGAGTGGTTCTCTAAGTCAAAGTCAAAGTGGAAAGTCAAGACTAAGGGAAATACTTGGCAAGATTGGAGTGAAGCTGCCAGAAAGTCAAAGAATCAATCCACTGCTTATCAATCTGGAGAAGGTCGA